>JAFIEW010000054.1 GCA_020832375.1 Cyclobacteriaceae bacterium | reverse complement strand
CAGCTACTATGACCTCTGCTGACTTCTCTTAGGTGTACACGACACCCTACCCCACTCTGCAATCAGGCTCTTCGCTAAAATCTTCCACAGGAAGATTTCTTTACGCTCAGCCCTCTCGGTAAGGTGAATATCCTTGTGCCTATCTCTGCCATATCTACTACTTTGGTACTTCTTGCCTAATGACAAGCTGGGACTTCGATGTGATGTGGCATCTCATCCGACCTCATAGCCTCTGTATATGACACTACGTGTGTCCCTTTCGCTCACTCAGCTCATTACTCTTCATGTTGCTGCTCGCGCGCGAGGGATGGTAGGGGCGACGAGCGCAGCGAAGGCGGTGGCGAGCCTAGGTCTTTCTTTTCGGATGCCTCGGCTCTAAAGGCGGATGGATCGTGCTGCGCAGCTGCTACTAGTGCAGGCTCGGCACGGTAGCGAAACGGACCCCCGAACAGCCCGACCCCGTGCCGTCAGGCTGTCAATTTTGGGGTTCGCTACCTCATCGGCCGGGGACGCGCCCACATCCTAAGCATTACTCTTGTGCCTGACATCAACACGCCAATGGGCAGGTAGGGGCATAGGCTAGTCGTTGGCAGCCTCCTTTGCTGTGGTCTCACCCTCTCTGAGAGCTCGTAGCACCAAGAGCACATGGTGCTGCTGTCCGTCTTTGAGGATGGGGATGCGGGCAGTGGGGGCGCTAAAGTGCACGGCTTTGCCGTCGATGCTGCCCGAGAGCAGTCCCGATTGGAGGCGAAGGGGATTACTGATGATGAGCTCATAGCGGGTGACATCATCATCGAGTAAAAGATCTACGCGGTATTCCTCCCATTTTTCGGAGATGGCAGGGCGCAGATAGAGCACATCCTGCTGGATTTGAAGGCCAAGCACCGATTCAAGGGCGACGCGATACATCCATCCTGCGGATCCGGTATACCAGCTCCAGCCCCCTTGGCCGGTGAGTAGGTCCTCGCCATAAATGTCGGCGGCAACCACATAGGGCTCCACTTGGTACACATTGGCGGCCGCAAAGCTACTACCATGGTTGATAGGGTTGATCATATTGAAATATTTCACAGCCTTTTCGCCCATGCCTAGCTCGGCAAATGCCTTCACCGTCCATAAGGCAGCGTGGGTATACTGTCCGCCATTTTCCCTCACGCCGGGGATGTAACCCTTGATGTATCCGGGGTCCTGATCGGTTTTGTCGAAGGGAGGGGTGAGCAGCCGGATGATTTGATCTTTCTCGGAAATGAGATGTTCTTCCACAGCGAGAAGCGCCTCTTTCCCTCTTTCGGGAGAAGCCACGCCGGAGAAAACCGCCCAAGCCTGAGAAATCGCGTCGATGCTGCATTCCTCATTTTCTGAAGACCCGATTGGCGTGCCATCGTCGTAAAAAGCACGCAGATACCATTTTCCATCCCATCCCTCGCTATTGAGCTTCATCTTCAGCTGCTGTGCTGTTGCAAGGTAGTGATCAGCACGATCGGGCTCCTTCATCTGTCGGCAGATCTTTTCAAATCGCGTCAGGATGTGATAAAGGAAAAATCCCAACCATACGCTCTCGCCTTCGTCTTTTTCACCTACACGGTTCATGCCATCATTCCAATCACCGCCGCCCATGAGTGGCAATCCATGTCTGCCAAACTGCAGGGAGATATCGATCGCCTTGCAGCAGTGATCATAAATACTGCCTTGCTCTCCTGAGGTGGTGGGATGAAGATATGCCTCATGCTCATGGGTCTCGAGAGGCCGCGCATTGATGAAGGCTACCTGCTCATCGAGTAGGCTGAAGTCGCCCGTCGCCTTAAGGTAGAAGTCCAGCACATAGGGTAGCCAAAGCCGATCGTCGGTAATCTTGGACCGGATGCCTCTTCCAGTGGGGGGATGCCACCAATGGAGCACATCTCCCTCAGGAAATTGCTGTGCAGCATGCTTGAGTATCTGCTGGCGGCAGATGCCGGCATCTACATAGCTAGCCGCCGTGGCATCTTGTAGCTGATCGCGAAATCCATAAGCCCCGCCAGATTGATAGAAGCCGGTGCGCGCCCACATGCGGCAAGATAGATTTTGATAGACTAGCCAGCCATTGACCATGAAATCCATCGATGGATCAGGGGTGCTGATCTTCACTCTGGAAAGACTTTTTTCCCAAAATCGATGCACCTCCTGCAAGGCATTTTCTACTTGCTCAGGATCAGCATAGCGAGCGATCAACTTTTCTGTCTCCTCAGCAGTCGGGCATTCGCCCTCCAAGAATAGCAGGCTCACGCTCTCGCCGGGATCCAGCTCAAAGCAGCTTTGTAGGGCTGCGCAGGCATCTCCTCCGGCTATGATTCGATCGTCGAGCTGCTCTTGCGCCGTGACCGCAAGGGGCCTATTGAGAGAGCGATTGCGACCAATGAAACCTTGGCGATCAGTAGTATGATGAAAGCTAGCGCCTTCTAGTGGATTGATCAGACTGCTAAATACAATGCGCCCGGCAAACTCATTATTGTAATGGTTGTGCGCCAGCAGGCTGTCGGATCCTTTGGCAAGCTGCTGATGCACAAATCGAGCGGATTGCGCCCGATCGACTCCTAGCACTCGATCCAAATACCTGAATACCGAGAGCCTCTTTCTTTCCTGACTGTGGTTTTGAATGCTGAGCCTCGAAATCTTGATCGAGTCAGTACGCGGCACAAACTGTAGCAGCTGCTGCTCAATATCGTCGGTCTTTAGGTGAAAGCTGCTAAATCCAAATCCGTGGATTACCTCATAGTCACCTGCTGCAGCTACCGGACCCGGACAGGGCGACCAATATTTTCGCCTTTGCTCATCTCGAATGTAAAAGGCCTCTGAGTGGGTATCCAATACGGGATCATTGGACCAAGTGGTCAGTTTATTTTCGCGGCTGTTTTCACTCCAGCTATAGCCGGCACCGCGATCGGAAACTGTAAATCCAAATCGCTCATTGGCAATCACATTGATCCAAGGTAGGGGTGGAAGCAGGGGCCGCCCCTCGGCAGGATAAGGACGGCCTAAAATATGGTATTGCTTGCCATCCGCAGAAAAGCCTCCATAGCCATTGAAGAAATGCAGCTTGGCTTGCTTTTCTTCCAAGCTGTTGCTAGTGCCTTGAGTAGGGATGAGAGGACTGAAGGTAGACACATCGCCTCCTTTATACCAAGAGGTGGTAGTCAGCTTCTTGGGTGATTTTTCAAAATCAGGCAGCTGCTGATGAAATATCGCACTCGCCACACTCATCAGTAAGATTTTGTCCTCATGCTTGATATTGTCGGAGCGAAATACAAATACTCCGCCACGCTTATTGTACACATCCCGCTCGAGTGAAGATTCGATCGCCTGTTGTATGGAGTCTCGGATTTCGTCTATATAGCCCGGAGCATGATCGTTGATAATGAGCAGCTCGGAGGCGATGCCACGATTGCGCCAAAATGAATGGGCCTTGAGTAGCAGCTTGATATGCTTGAGCTGGCTGCTCTCGGTGATTCTGAATACAAGCAGCGGAAAGTCTCCCGAGATGCCATAGGCCCATAGGTCTTCCTGCTTCTTGCGATTGAGCCTTTGGGTGGTCTGATCGGCACGGAAGTCTGCGCTCGGATAAAAAAGGTAGGCCGCCAGCTTTTGGAAAAAATGAGCCTGCTTGGTTTTGATGCCAAGGTGATTGAGCTCGACAGTGCCGTAGATCGCTGCTAGGTCAAAGGCACGGTTTACAGCCAACTGATTGTCGTACATATTGGCCGTTTGGATGGCCTCTTCCCTCGAATTGGCAAAGCCCAGCCCGAAGGTAAGGCTTATCTTTTCCCCTGCCTGTATGCTCAATTCCTTTCGGAAACTGAAGATAGGGTCGGAAACATTGCCTTGTCGCTGCTTCATTTGGTAGCCTGCATCCATGGCTTCTGGATGGCTCAAAGAGCGCCCCTTGCCAATGAAATTAGATCGCTCTGTATCAAAAGTAAGGGGTGAAGCATCACTTTCCTGAATCGTAGAAGCAAAGGTATGTATCATCCATATGGGCTTTTCTTCTTTGCTGCGGGCTCTTCTTTTTGCGATGATGGCATGGTATTCCGGCAGGTATTCGGTTTCTACAAATAGCTTGGAGAAAGCGGGATGAGCGCTGTGATCGGCCATCTTATTGAGCACCACTTCAGCATAGCTTGTGATCTCGAGCTTGCGCTCCCGATCGGAATAGTTGGTGAGGGAGAGCTTCCTCAGTTCAATGGGAAAGTCGGGCGACACACAAATTTCAGTGGTAGTCTCGATCCATTGATCCACCCGCGAGCAGACGATTTTACCATTGTGAAACCAAGTATCATAGCGGTCGGGCTTGGCCTTCACGGGCTGATGCATGGCCGACCAAAACTGATCGCTTTCGAGATCTTTGATATAAAAAAAGAGCCCGAGCGGATCGATCGTAGGGTCTGACTTCCAGCCGTTGAGCACGATGTCCTGACATTTTGATACGCCCGTGCCGGCATGAGTCAGCATGCTAGAAAAGCTACCATTAGAAAGGGTATGTAGGCGGGGCGGACTCAAGTCGAGTTCGTCCATTCCTGCATGCTCGGCGATATATTGCGCATTGGAGTCGATGCGAGGTTCTAGCTCTGCGTCGATAGGGTATGGCTCCTTGATCGGGGCGCCTCTCGGGATTTTTTCTTGCAGCAGCAGCTCGCAACCCTTGATTCGTGGGTCTTGATGAAAGATATTGGCCAAGATATTATCATTGAGTAGATTGTCTAGCGCCATCAGCCCCATGCCATGGTGATGCACCATATAGGTTTTTACCAGCTTAAAGCGTTCATATTCATTGAGATGCGTAGGGGTGTAGTCGATCGCATCGTAAAAGCCCATCAGACCGAGGCCACCGACTTTTTCGATAGCCTGAAGGTTTTGAATGGAGCTTTTTGCATCCACCATCAGCGCAAGTAGGGAGGCGTAGGGGGCCACCACATATTCATCGGCAAGCCCTCGCTTTAAGCCGAGTCCGGGTGCACCAAAAGTGCGGTACTGATAGTGCAGATCGATATTTAAAAAGTAGTAGGCACTCTCTGAAAATCCCCAAGGTAGCCTGCGACTATCACCGTATATCTTTTGCCAATCGATCACATTCTGATAGGTATGGCTCATGAGCGTATCAGAATAGGGCAGCAGGAAGAGGCGCGGCATGAGGTATTCAAACATTGTTCCTCCCCACGAAAGTAAGGTCTCCTCACCATTGATCGCAGTCAGCCTTCTGCTCATCCGAAACCAATGCGCCACCGGCACATCTCCTTTTGCAATGGCCACATAAGACGCAATCCGCGCCTCGCTCGCCAGCAAATCGTAGGTGCTCTTATCAAACTGAGCCGTGTCTAAATTATAGCCGATACTGAATAAACCCCTCTCACGCAGAAAAAGAAAGGAAAAGTTCATCTTATCGATCATGTCTCCTGCTAGCCGCACAATGGCTGCTGCTTGGCTTTGCCATGGGTTGAGCGTGGGATGAGGAGCCATAAGGGCACCCGCTGCTACATTTGACTTGCCCCCCAGAGCTACCACCTCTTCTTGTGTGTCAGCTATCTGATATACTTCAAAGTAGTCCCTATCTTCTAGGATGCTATCCAGCTGTCGCAGCGGGGCGGAGATCCAGAAAATGAGCGTTTCAATCATGCGGTCATCCTGTTTGTTGCCCAGACCTACGAGCGGAACAGTGCTCAGCAATTTGGCATCCTGATGCAGCTCACGCAGACTGCTTTCATCGGATAGGGAGGAATCCGTCATTGCCTGCACTCGCAGCAGCAAGTCTTGGCTAATCTGAAGTGCCTTACTGAAGGCGGCACGGTTAGACGTATCCTCATTCCTCAATAAGTCAGTAAATATTTCATCTATGGTCTGTAGCGTGTCTATGAGTCCCTTTCGACTATTTGGATTCATCTGCGGGCTTTGCATTACCGTTTTCATTGCCTCCTTCGCAATGATCAGACTGGCAGCTAGATTGCCGGAATCTACCGTGGAAATGTAGCGGGGTTGCAGCAGCCTGCCATCGTCGGTTGCATACCAGTTGAAGAGATGGCCATTGTATTTTTCTAGCCGCTGCAGGGCTTCCAGTGACTTTTGTTGCCGATGGAGCAGCTGCCCCAAGCCAATATAGCCCATGTGGTAGGCAGTTTGATTGGCAGCAAGGGCAAGTCCGATATTGGTTGGAGAGGTTCTATTGGCCACCGCCAAGTTGGGCTCCTCTTGATAGTTGTCAGGGGGAAGCCAGTTGTTATCTTCATTTACAAAACGCTCAAAATAGAACCAAGTGCGCCTCGCATACAGGCGAAGCTTCTGACGATCTTCCTCTGATAGCAGCTGCTTTTTTTTCCTGATCGGAAGACTGATGTACCACACAAAAAAGGGTGAGCTCAGCCACAGTAGGAAAAATGGTGTGATCACATAAAGATATACTCCGCCCTTCACCCACGCGATGATGAAAATGGTGATCCCCAATAGAATGGGTAATATCATCATTTTAAAGTAGGTTTTTAATGAGCTTGCATCCTGCTGTTCTTCTTGCGAGGCGGTGGACCATTCCAATAAGCATTTCTTAGAAATGGTGAGTCGGTAGATGGTTCTGATGATAGCGTCCAGCTGTATGAATGCCTGATGGGGCAGTATGATTACAGTCGACACGGCTTGAACGATATTGATTCTTAAATTTTCGCGAACCTTGATCATGTGAATCTTCCATCTTACCCTTGCCGGTCGGTTGAGCAAGTCACTAGAGAGGCTCACATAGGTTGAGAAAGCTACGATTCCGAAAACAGTCATGATCCATATCCATGCAGCACCCGGAAACCAAAACAATCCGACTATGAAGAATACCATTAGGAACAGGAAGTTTAAAGAGCGGCGCAGGTTGTCAATGATTTTCCACTTGGAAAGTAGGTTAATCGGGTTTTTCTTTTTTTCCTGCTTTCCCGGTACTGTTGAAAAGAGCCATGAAGCAATTTGCCAGTCGCCCCTTGTCCAGCGGTGATTCCTTTTGGTAAATGTCTGGTAGGTGCTGGGGTAATCGTCAAAAAGCTCGATATCCGTCGCCAAGCCTGTTCTGAGGTAGGAGCTTTCTATCAGGTCATGTGATAAAATACGGTTGATGGGCAGGCGGTTGTGAAGTACACAGTGGAATGCCTTCACATCATAGATGCCCTTTCCAGTAAAAATGGCTTCACCGGTGAGGTCCTGATAGATGTCAGAAACAGCGGCAGAGTAGGAGTCTATACCCACGTTTCCGGAGAATATTTTAGAGAACCATGTTTTTTTGGCAGATTCGGGAAAAAAAGAAATACGCGGCTGAATGATGGTATAGCCCTTGGTAATCCGCATTTTATCTTTATCGTACCATGCACGATTTAAAGGATGGGCAATGGTGTTGATGAGCTTTTTGGCAGAGCCAGGCGGTAGTTTGGTGTCCGCATCGAGTGTAATAACAAATTGTATCGGATGGCTGGCAATCGATGGTAAAAATTTGCCTGCTATATGGAAAAAAGGATTGGCAGAGCTTGGGTCACAGATGAGCGTATTGAGCTCTTCCAGCTTACCACGCTTGCGCTCCCATCCCATCCATACCTTCTCCGATTCATTCCATCGCCGCCTGCGGTGAAGCATAAAAAATTTATCCCCATAGCGGGATGAGTATTTTGCATTAAGAGCGTTGATAGTTGCCGCAGCCGCACTGAGAATATCCTCATCCCCGCTGAGCTGCTCTGTAGCTGCATCTCGAAAATCAGAAAGTATGGCAAACTGCAAGCCACTATCCGGATTAGCCAAATACTGAACTTCTAAGTTATCAATTTGCCGGATGGCATCAGCTGCATTGCTAAAAAGGGTGGGCATCACAACCAAGGTCCGAGAAGAATCAGGCACATCTTTCTTGTGGTCCATTTTAGGAAGCACTCGCGGAGGCAGAAAGAAGGCAAAAAAACGATTTACTACCGATATCGCCAAGTCTACTGCTGGAAACACAGCGATCAAAATCAGGGCCGAAATCAGCGCATATGAGTAGCTTAAAATATCGACCGTAAGCCCTAAGGTGGTGATCAGCAAGACGGCAATAAACGCAACACTTAGTAGATAAAGCCCAAAATGTTGTTCGAAGGCCTTGTTAATTCGCTCAAAAAGAGGTGCTTGATAGCCTGCTTTGCGGCTTAGCTCTTCATAGCCGTCACCCATTAAGAAATATCCTATGTGCTGTTTGGCACAATTTTCATCAAAGACAAAGTTATCATCTTTTCCGCTTGCAGCAGCTGCCCGAGCCTGCGCCAAGGTCAAGGCTTCCCTAGCTACCTCCGTTTCTGAATAAAAAGAGCCTCTGCTGATCTTTTCGATTACTTTGCGATAGCTGTCTCTAGAGTGGAAGTCCATCATGCTGTAATCTCCCGATGGGTCTTCTTTCAAAATAGCATTTAAGATAGAAGAATCCTCAACAAAGTCGGCCCATTCCATCTCAGCAGCATGTCGCAAAGAGAGCACAGCATTTTGTATGGTGACCTGCAGCCTCGACTGCCTCTGTGCCTCTTGGTGCATGGCCTCCTCTATTGTGACCTCATACTGATTGATGTGGAAATTGAACCAGCGCTTTTGCTCTTCATGCAGCAATCCTGAAGACTGCAGCTGGCGGTAGAGTTCTACCAGATACGATAAACCCGACTTGCCCACATGTACCTTCGCCCATTTGGAAATCGAATGCGAAAAAGATCCAGGCTCTTGTAAATCCTTTTTTCTCAGGGCTATCAAAAAATTTTCTACCTCTATGATGATGTTCTTTTGCTCCAAAATACGAGCAGCTTTTTCTGCTAATATTTGAATTAAAAATAATCGGATCATGATGGGAATGGCCCAAAGCTCACCGAGCTGTAAGATTTCTATCTTTTGGTAACTGCTCACATATTCTTTCAACATCTCCTGATCCAGCACATTATCGGTATGCATGAGCATATTCAAAATGATCTCATAAACGCGCGGCATTCCTTCGTGTTCACCCAAGCGGATCATGGGAGTGTTTTTTTGAAATGCGGGAGGGAAATCGATGCCCACTTGCACAATCTGCTCCTGAATGAGATAAAAATTATCGAGCAACCATTCGGCAGCAGGGGTCACTTCTTTTTCCGACTTGACTATCTTTGATAGGGCTCGGTAGGTACTTGTCAGCGTAGTTTTCGACTCCAAGAGAATAGGCTGTATGCTCTTGACCTTAAAGTACCCATTTTGCACTTGATGTATGCGGGCAAGGCCCTCAGCACTCTCTCTCAAGAAATTAGTATTGAAGGAAACCGTAAGCAGCTCATTCATTTTTTTACGTTTAGTGGTAAAACAGAGACCTTATATCCGAATATGCAGCTAAAGGCTGATGCATCGGTCGTTAAAAGAAAATCCACTCCAATGTTTTGTTTTGGAAATGGAAGTGATCGTTTAAAAGTAAACTAAGCGTAATAGGGCAAACATGGAGAGTAGTAGGCTAGGCGTCGACGGCAGAAAGAAATAATATCACCGTGTACAGCTTTAAGGATGGCATTAATGCCAAAAATTTGAAAGCGAACCACTAAAGTAAAAAACGATAACAATCGGATACCATGATTCCAAATGTCTCATATTATGGAAGATCAATTGCAGGCAAGAGGCTAAGAGCTAAGTTTTAATGCTCCGCTTGTCTAAAAATATACATCTACCCAAAAATCAATAACAAAATGATGCGTCTTGGACTAACCCTCATTGTATAGGTCGGGAAGCTTTATATTAGTAGTGAACGGAATTATTGATTCACCGACTATATAAAACAAAAGAAATGGTTGAGATCCATGTAAGTATTATTGTGAGGGATGAGTAATTCAATGTTCCAAATATTTGATCGGTTTAATTATTTTCAAATGAGCGAGTTGCACAGACATTACTTTAGTTGGTTTGTGATCAAAGCCAATATTAGAAATGCTCAGCTTTCCTATTCACCCCTCAATGGCAACCATCCCTTTAAAATGGGCTATGTCTAAATGATCAAAAGGAAGCTTGAGTCTTTTTTTTCATTGAGCTATCTCAAAATTTAACTTTTTTAAGCCTTCTTTAATTTCCGGGGCTTGCATAAATAAACTCCAGGGTAATCCAGATCTATGATTTTCAATCATTGATAAAATTGGCCCTTGATCAATGGCCAGATATCGCTGTGGATACCAATTTTCTTCAACACTTAGTGCATCGTAAAAGCCAAATTTTCCAAATACTTTTTCACCGTAATTTCTATATAAATTGACGAGAACTTCAGTTGACTCTTTGGGTGTGTAAACGATGGAAGAAATCGCTGCAGTAGGTGATATAACCCCTAAATCGTAGTTTGGCTTATGGCCAGCATATCCATTTATTGAATAGCTGCTCGTAAGACCCCAAAGGTCTTCACCATATCCAGCATAACCCTCAGGATTTTCAATACACCATTGTCTATTTATCAAAGTATGGTTTCTGTTGTGCTCAAAGTAGTGGGCATATTGATCAGAAAGTCCAGTAGGGTTAAATCCGATAAAGGAATAATGCGCCCAAAAAAGTGGCCCACCATATTGCTCTGACTGATTATGCCTCAAACTCAATGGATAGTCATATGCTCTGATGTCAACTGAAATATTTCCTTCTCTTGCCCATCCTTTGTGGTATGCATCTGCCGAAATACTATGCGTAGGCGAGGAGGCAGCAAGTACGTAAGTAATGAAACACTCATCATAACCTTGAATGGGGAAATTCATTGCCCACTCATGCCGTGGAGACCAATGCCAATACAAAACATCCTTACCTCCTTGAGTGTACCAATCCCACTCCATGCTTTTCCAAAGGGTATCAATTTTATCTGATAGGGCTTTTTCCGCTTCATTTCCATTTTTAAAATACTCACGGTTGATGAGCAGCCCTTGCATTAGAAAAGCAGATTCCACAAGGTCTCCCCCATCATCTTCTTCGCTGAAAGCCTTTACTTCTCCAGTTTCACCGTTGAGCCAATGTGGCCAGATGCCATGAAAACGATCTGCACGAGATAGGAAGTCGACAATTTTGCTTACTCTCGCCAGCATTTCCTCTCTGCTTACCCAGCCCCTTTCAACCGCTGCGGGAAAGGCTGCTATACCAAATCCTGTACCTCCCGTGGTTACGATATGTTTATCATTTTGCGGATAGTCGCCGTCTACATGGTAACGCTCCCGGGCCATGCCTGAAGTAGCTTCTGCTCCATTCCAAAAATAACGAAAGGTATAATATTGTACCATGTCTATGAGTTCATCATCCGTCATGGGTTGTAATTGTGTTATATTTCTTGCTTCGGCGAGTTTAGTGCCTTCCTTTTTTGCAATAATTTTATATTCCAATGAGGCCTCTTCATTTGACTTCTCAATAAAATCAAGAAATAGGGTGTCTTTAATGGCAGATAGTTGGTTAAAGTCATCTCCCCCACTTTTGAGGTGAATTTCATACTCATCTGCCTCAGGAACTACCTCCCAGGTAATTTCTACATGACTGTCAAAAGGTTTGGTTTGAATTGATAATTTTTCAGATGGTTCTGTGCTACATGATGATAGGATCCAGGTAAAAACGGTTACCACCATCGTAGAAAGGTGTAGCTTTCTTTTACTCTTCATAAACTTATTTATTTTTTCTTACTGAACATCCACTGCATAAAATCAGGCTCTATAAATGTTGGATCCCAGGCATTGTGATTGGTTTCGGGAAACTCTGTATACTTTACATCAGCCTGAAGATCCAACAGTTTTTGATACAATTCTCGTGAGTAATTAACATCCACCACTTCGTCTTTGGCTCCATGGCTTAACCGGACAGCCGTCTTTTTGGCATATCTCTCAGCTGCCTCTAGGTTTCCTCCCCCACAAATAGATGTAGCGGCAGCAAAATAATCAGGTTTCCTTGCTAATAATTCGAGGGTACCGAATCCGCCCATCGATAAACCTATCAAATACCTTCGCTTTTCATCGATGGCATAAGCGTTTTTTATCTCTTCCAATAAAGACATTAGTAATTTCTGTTCCCGACCGGGTTCTTTCAAAGTGTTTTTAAAGTCAGTTTTTCCTTTCCCAAACAGCTGCTCTCGAATGTTTATATCTACCCAATAAGCATTTTTAGGACATTGAGGAAAAACAACAATAGCGGGATAATTTGAGCGAATACTGTCCCTTAAAAAATATTCTCCTCCATGCGTAAGTTGTGACTCATTATCCGAGCCTCTTTCTCCTGCTCCGTGCAGGAATAAGATTAGCGGATACTTCTTTGTCTCATCAAAGTCTTCAGGTAACAGCAAGCGATATGGTAGACTATCACTCTGATGATAATGCCACTGCTTGCTGTATTCCCTGAATCCCTGCCCCATTACACTAGAGCAACTCACTACAAACACTATGAGAAAAATGTTTATTTTAAAGGTCATATTACAATATAAGTGCTTTATTCCAATGTAAACAAAACTTCCATTACATCTTCGGAATTCCCACCAACATAAACCTTAAACTCTCCGGGTTCAGAGGCAAAATCCATATTTTTTGTATAAAAACGAAGATCTTTCTCAGTAATGGTAAAGTCAACAGTTTCCGTTTGGCCTGCCTTGATCATTAGTTTTTTGAAACCCTTCAACTCTTTTACGGGACGAGTAACACTTCCAACTAAGTCCTGTATATATAATTGCACAACCTCTTCGCCATCTACTTCACCGGTGTTTTCTACTTTAACGCTAACCTTCAGTTCATCATCCTTTGTAATCTTCTTTGAGTTCAGGCTTAGATCTGAATAGTCAAAGGAGGTATAGCTTAAGCCATAACCAAAGGGATACAATGGATCATTTGGGGAATCAATATATTTACTTGTATACTTTTCATCGTGATCAATGGGTCTTCCTGTATTTTTCATGTTGTAATGAATAGGTACCTGGCCTAAACTTCTAGGAAAGGTTACAGGTAGTTTTGCAGATGGGTTGTATTCACCAAAAATAACATCTGCAATGGCATTTCCTGCTTCGGTACCTAAAAACCATGTTTCTAAAATGGCATCTGCTTTATTGTCTAATTCAGAGATAGCGAGTGGTCTGCTGTTCATTAGTACCGCAACAATTGGCTTTCCTGTGGCTTTCAATTCGTTAAATAACTTCATTTGATTGCCCGGAATTTCGATTGATGTACGACTGGCAGCCTCACCGCCCATGTGCTCAGATTCTCCTAAGGCCATTATAATCACATCAGATTGAGCAGCAATTCTTTTAGCTGCCGCAAAACCACTTTCGTCATCAGTATCAAACCCCGTACCTTCAGTTTGAGCAAGCTTAATATTTGCGGGTAGGTTATTCTCCAAACCTTCTTTTAAGCTGACCGCTTTCTCATAATCACCGGAAGCATGCCATGAACCTAATACCTCCTTTGTACTCGATAAAGGCCCCACTAGAGCAATATTTTTTATTTTGCTCTCGCTAATTGGTAAGGTATTATTATCGTTTTTTAAAAGAACAATAGATTTCCGGGCAATATCTCTGGCTGCTTCAATAAACTCATCCTTCATGATGGTTTCTTTCTCTCTTTCCTCATTTGAGTAGCGATATGGATCATCAAAAAGGCCTAATTCAAATTTAATTCTCAAAATCCTTCGCACGGCTTCATCCAATTGGCTCTCTTTTACTTTACCTGAATCAACCAGTTCGATCAAGTGATTTAAATAAGCCCCCCCTTGCATGTCCATATCAATGCCGGCATTAATCGCCAGTTCAGATGCACCTTCCAAATCTTTTGCTACGCCATGCTCAATCATTTCATTGATGGCGGTATAATCGGTTACCACAAAGCCATCAAATCCCCATTCTTCTCTTAAAATTTGTTGAAACAAAAATTCACTTCCTGTTGCAGGAACCCCATCGTACTCATTGAATGAGGTCATAAAGGTTCGAACCCCTGCATCAATGGCTGCTTTGAAAGGCGGAAGATAAACATCTCTTAATACTCTTTCTGACATGTCTACGGTATGGTAATCTCTTCCGGCTTGCGGTGCTCCATAGGCAGCAAAGTGTTTAGCACAAGCTGCTAAAGTGTTTAAAGCCATAAGGTCTTCCCCTTGAAAACCTTTCACTCTGGCTTTAGCCACCTGAGAGACAAAGTAAGTATCCTCTCCTGCTCCTTCTGAAACTCTTCCCCATCGTGGTTCAAAGGAAATATCAATCATCGGTGCGAATGTCCAGTGAAGACCTGCAGCACTCGCTTCTTCAGCAGCAATACGAGCAGACCTTTCCATTGCATCTAAGTCCCAGCTGGCTGATTCACCCAGAGAAATAGGGAAAATGGTTTTATAACCATGAATGACATCATATCCAAAGATTAAGGGAATGCCTAATCTGGTTTCTTCCACTGCTATTTTTTGTAAATTCCTGTTATATGCTGAAGTATGAGCATTAAAAATGGAACCCACCCTTCCTGATGCAATATATTCTTCATAATTATCATCAATTACAGGCCCGGTAACATCCCAGCCGCTGGTGTATTGCACCATTTGCCCCGCTTTTTCTTCAAGCGTCATAATGTTGATGATTGAATCTATTTTTGATTCATAATTTTTGCCATTATCACCGGTATTTGTTTTTGAATCATTACAAGCTATTGCAACAATCAAAATCAAAAAAATACCCATGTAAACTTTTACTTTTGTCATTTGGCTATTGATTTTTTGTAATTCCTAATTTATTGAAAGCTTGATCTACTTCCGGATTTTGCATAAATAGTTCCCAAAGCAAACCTGATCTGTGGTTTTCAATCATTAAAATAATTGGACCTTGATCAATTGCAAGGTAAGAGCTGGCTACCCAGCCTCTTGTAACATTTATACCATCATAAAATCCAAATTCCCCCCACATTCGGTCGCCAAGCAAATAATAGAATGTTCGAATGGCTTGCATTGATTCATCGGGTGTGTAGGGGAAAGATGAAATAGCTGCCGTAGGTTGAATGGTACCGTTGTCATTATTCGGACTCTGAGCAATATAGCCGTCGGGATTATCACCCGCTGTAAAGCCCCAGAGGTTTTCGCCATAACCGGCATAGCTAAGCGGGTTTTCTATAGCATGTGCTCGATTTATTAAGGTATGGGCCACATTTTGCTCAAAGTAGTTTGCATATTGATCAGATAATCCTCGAGGATCCAATCCCAAAAATGAATAATGAGAGAAAAACAATGGTCCTCCGCGTGATTCCCCTAGCGGAAGCGTAATATCATAATATCTATTCCCATTTACCATGGATCCATTATTAGCCCATCCTTGGTCATATACTTGTCTTTCAATGGCATTCTCATTGGCTCCTGCAGCAAGTATGTAGGTGATAAGGCATTCATTCCATCCACGAATAGGTAAATTCATTTGCCAATCAAAATTTTCAGACCAGTGCCAGTACAAAATATTTTGTCCTCCGCGAGTAAACCAATCCCAATCTACCTCATCATAAAGTCTATCAATCAGTGAAATCAATTCCATCTCTTCCGCATTCGACGGGTTGAGGTATTGTTTCCAAGTCAGTAAGGCTTGAATCATGAATGAAGTTTCCACCAAATCTGCGCCGTCGTCCAAGTCGCTAAATGGAATGGTTTGTCCTGTATTTCCATTTAGCCAATGAGGCCAAACCCCTTTAAATCTGTCAGCTTCAGCAAGAAAATTAATCGCCTTGTCGAATTGTTCAACAGCCTCTTGGCGGCTGATGAATCCCCTTTCGGCGCCTACAATCCAGGCCATCATTCCAAATCCTGACCCACCTATGGTCACTAAATCTCCTGAAGTATTTCTTTCGCGTGCTAATCCGCTATTGGGGTGAGCAAAATCCCAGAAATAGCGAAAGGTTTGCTCTTGTACGAGAGTGAGTAATTCCTCATTGCTGATTTCATCGAACTTAAATTCATCGGAAAAGTCTGTATAAAAAGGAAAGGTGCGGCTTTCTAAGCTCTGATCGTTTAGCCCTCGGACCTGACCTGAAATAATAAGATTATGGCGGTTCATGTCCTGTAAGCTTTCGTTAAAGGTGATTTGCACTGTTTGACCATCTTCCAATAAAACAATGTTCTTTTCCACAGGTCCTGCACTTGGAATAGTCACCCTTATTGTTGAATTGGTTATGGTCTGTTCATCTAATTGTTGGTCAAACTTAATAAGTATTTGAGGCTTTAAAGAAACTTCCAACAATCGCTCAACTCCAAGCAATTCTTCTTCATCTACCAAAATTGACTCAATAGCTAAGGGTTCTGTTTCTGTAACAAATTCTGCTGAAATACCCAGGAATGTTTCGTTTTGGTCCCCGACCAGATTATCGTTTATTTCAAGCCTGTAGCTTGAATTTCCATTCAGTCCTTCTTCAGGGCGAAAAGAAACAGCGGAATTGTTGTCTAGAAAAGAAAATTCTAAAGGAATATCATCACCGCTTTCATTCACTAAATTGATTGCAGTTTCAACAGCAGATGTATTTAGAGCCGAAGAAAATGATGCAACGATTGGCCGATCTACGGGTACATTTTCGGTAATTTGATCGGTTTGTAAATTCACATCACCGACTCTTAAACTAATAAGTTGAAGATTATTAGTCAGTACGTCTTCTTCGTCGTCGCTACATGACAAAAAGAAACATAGAAAAAAAAAGACGATATATAGATAGGGGCTATTCCTCAAAACATAAATTTTATAAGGTTTGCAAGAAAATGTTTAGAACTTATGAGTATTAGTATTGTACAGCTCTTTGAGTATCATTTTCTGAAGGGATAAAACAAAGAAGAATATAGCCCTGAATTCAAGGCTATATTCTCCTAAAAAGAGTAGTTTATGGTGCTTCTGAATTGTGTAAAAGCTCTACTTCTCTTTCAGAAATGGCTTGATGGAATATTCTCAAGTCATCAAGTTTTCCCTTAAAGTGATTTGATGTTTCCAACTCGTAGCTACCCCAAGGCTCATTAGCCCACTCCGTGCTTGTTCTATCATGAACAAAACCTAAAGCTAGTTTACTACCCCATGCATCTCCCGGAAGGAAGGTAAGGCTTCTGGCTGTTGAAATGTCAGGCACGTCTTCTCCATCTTCGACAGTTTCTACCAATGAAGCTAAATCGTCAGTTTGCATTAATCTACCATTCATGTACAGCTTTCTAACATTATTGCTGCCATCGTAAGTAAATACAATATGTGCCCAACGGTTTCTGATTTCACCCGGTACTCCATCAGAGCCTAGGTCACGTCTGAAGGTAGTTGCATAAAAACCACCTGCATCTCTGTCTTCGCCGTCTCCATTGAAAAACATATTGTTTCCGGCAGTTTCACCCTCAAATGAATCAGACAATTCATACTGAGCAGCATGGATGATAAAGTCTGCGGTACCATTGGTTTCAAACTGGAATCCTCTAAAGTTACCCAGCCCCATAATAAAATGACCTGCAGGATTTCCGTTAGCGTCTAAATGATCTTCAGTATCAAGGTACATCCAGTAAGCAACTGTCCAATTGTCATTTAATAAATCAGGACCGTTAGGGATTTCAATAATACTACGGTTACCGTCAAAAGTGGCGGCTGATCCACTATTCCCTAATCTGTCTTCACCCCAAATGATATCAACAACATCAGAACTTGCAGGGTTAAATTCTCCAACTGCATCGATCGCATCTCCGTCGAATGGGAAATAAGCAATTTGATTGGAAGGCACAAAGGATCCTGACGTTGTAAATCCTCTACTAATGGAGGTAATAGCCTCTCCTTCAACAGAAAAAACTTCAGCACTTAATTCTAACAAATACTGCGTACCTTCTCCTAAAGGATCGGGGGTTATTGTAATGGTATTGCCATCCACTGTTATTTCTAATGGAATTTGTTCACCATCATAATCTCTATTCAGAATAACTGATTCCTCACTGACAGTTGCCGCATCTATATCTCTATTGAATACGGCAGTAATTGTAGTTTCAATTCCCACATTGGTAGGACTTTGAGCGGCATTAAGGTCAATATCTCCAGTGGCAGTCAAGCTTTGCAGCCCAAATTCCTCGGGTTGCGAATCCTCATCATCTCCACAGGCTGTGAAAAGCATGCCTGCTACCACTAAGAGGATAAGTGTTTTAATTAAATGTAGTTGTCTCATAATTTTCATTTGTTTAGTGTTAGTTTAAATTTTAATTCCAATTTGGATTTTGTTCTATTCTTCCTTCTGTTAAATCAATTTCTGTTTGCGGAATAGGGAATAATTCATGTGTTCCTTCCCTAAATCCTAAGGGGCCTAATACTTCCGTCGCCTTACCCTTTCTTACAAGGTCCCAAAAACGATGACCTTCCAAGGCTAATTCATGCCTTCTCTCCTTAAAAATTAGATCTATTAAGATATTGGGATTTGATTCTGTGATATCGGGTAAAATATCGGGCTTATTTTCACGTGCTCTTCTTCTAACTTCATTTAAATATGCCTGAGCCTGCCCCGTGTTGCCCACTTCGACCAATGCCTCCGCTGCCATTAAGAGCACATCAGCATATCTAATTATTCTTCTGTTATGTCCCCATTGTTCTTGGGTTGTTGTGCCCGGGACCCAAACTTTCTGATTGTAGCATTCTATCTGAATCAAATTTCCGTTACCATCAAGAGTTTCATTAGGTGTTTCGGAATCACCGATGATTTGAATACCATCAAGAATTTCACCTAGAAAAATGACGGTTGCATCCATTCGAGGATCCTCGTTGTCAAAAGAATTCATCAAGTCAAGTGTGGGTCTGTTGAATCCCCAACCGCGATTTGGGGTCCCTCTAACACCCTGAGTATTTCCGTATTGAGCACCGCCATTAAAAGTACCTTCCATAGGAATGGCCGCCACTTCTAAAACAGATTCTTCATTAAATTCACCATTGATAGAATGGGTGTTCTGAAAAACAGGATCTAAGGCGTAAAGACCTGAGTTAATCACTTCCTGGAGGATGGCTGCAGCTTCAGAATATTTGTGTTGAAAGAGATAGGCCTTCCCTAATACGGACTTAGCAGCACCTCTAGTCGCTCTGCCTAAATCTGAATTGTTGTAAGCTGTCTTTTCGGGTAAATCGTCAATAGCATCTAGCAGGTCTCGTTCTACAATCTGATAGACTTCTTCTCTGCTCGATCTGGTTAAATCGATAGGAGGGTCTAATTCAAGTACTATTGGAACACCCCCCCATGCTCTTACAAGATCAAAATAATATAAGCCTCTTAAAAATTTAGCTTCAGCGACATATCTTGCTCGCAATTCGTTATCCATTGCTATTAAAGGAACATTTTCTATCACTACATTAGCTCTTTTAATCCCTTCATATAGGGTATTCCACCATGCGGCGAGTCCGTCTTGCCCACTGTCGTGAGTAAAATTTTCATAAGGACCGACTGTTGAGGCACCATCTGTAGGATTGCTTCCCTTATGGGCGTCATCGGACATTATATCCGTGATAGGGAGCCCACCAAAGTTGTAATTCCAGCTCCTCAGGGAGTTGTAAACCGCGTTTGTCGCCAATAATGCATCTTCAGCGGTGGTAGGGAAATTTTCTTGTGTAAGTTCACCTTGGATAGGGCGATCAAGGAAATCTTCTGAGCAGGAATTAAAAGCCATGATCAGAACCAAAAAAATAGATGCCTTTTTTATGTTGATAAGTTTCATTTTTCGCTCCAATTAAAAGGTTAGGTTTAAACCGACAGAATAAATAGCTGTGACCGGATATCCACCCAAGTCGAGCCCATTTGCTAGAACACTTTCCGAGGCAAATTCGGGTGAGAAGCCTGAAAATGAGGTTAAAGTAAGTAGATTGGTACCACTGACATATACCCTGGCATTTTTCATTCGCATGCGTTCAGTAGTTGATTGGCGCAGCGTGTAGCCCAAAGTAAGATTTCTAAGACGCAGATAAGATCCATCCTGAACAAATCGATCAGAGGGCTGCCAATTGTATCCGCCCTCTGTCGGTCTAGGCTGAGTATTGCTCGTACCTTCTCCTCGCCATCTGTCGAGAACGTGGGCTTCAAAGTTGTATAGGTCTGGCCTTATAGATTCTTTTGCATTGTATAATTGTCTTCCTAGTTCTCCTTGGAAATCAGCGGACATACTTAACTGCTTCCAATTTAACTCGAAGTTGAATCCATAAATCAAGTCGGGTATGGCAGATCCTAGGTAGGTCCGGTCAGCCTGAGTGATTCTACCATCACCATTTGTATCAACATATCTCAAGTCACCCGGACCTGCTGCCGATTGACTCGGGTAAGCATCTACTTCACCTTGATTTTGGAATACGCCGTCAGTTTCGAAACCATAAAAATACCCTACGGGAAGTCCTACAGTAGATCTTGTGACAAATCGGTTGAAGACCAATCCTCCCACAAGTTCATCACCCTCTCCTCCTATTCCTGATATGGCTAATACTTCATTGTGAAGTGTGTTTCCCAAGGCTCCTACCTTATAACTAAAGTCACCGATGTTATCTCTGTAGCTTACATTAAACTCCAAGCCTCTGTTCAGCACAGAGCCGGCATTGAAAGTAATTAATGCTCCGGGCCCGTTTCCTTGATAACCCGGAACAGCTAAGTCCACCAAAATATCGTCTGTTACTCTGTGGAAATAGTCAAACTCTGCAATAAGCTTATTATTGAATAAGCCAATTTCCAGGCCTATATCAGATTGTGTTGTGGTTTCCCAAACTAAGTCGGGGTTTCCGAAAACACCATAAGTAGCTCCTGCCTGAATTTCCGGTGGATTACCGAATACTCCATCTATTTGATTTAAAACTCTTGAATAGGCTCTATCATAAGGTACTCTATCATTTCCTGTTCTACCCCAACTTGCCCGAATTTTTAGATTGGTAAAAAAATCGAATTGCTCCATAAAGGCTTCGTTGATAATGTTCCAACCTGCTGCCACAGAAGGGAAAGCAGCGTATCTGTTATTCTCTAAAAATTTGGAAGAACCATCCACTCTAAAGGTACCCGTTAACAAAAAGCGCTCGTCGTAGCTGTAATTCACCCTACCTAAATAGGATATCATGCTGTAATTTTGATTGAAATCAACCGAGTTCGACACCGAATTTTCATTGATGTTATTTGGGTTTATGTACCAAAAGTCGGGCGAATCTCTAAGAATGTTGAGGGCACCAACGCCAAAAGACTCCGAGCGTGTATCTTGCATGGTAAAACCACCTACCGCATCGATTCTATGTACGTCAATTTCTTTGGAATAATTTAGGGTGTTTTCCCATAATAAAGTGCTAAACTCCCCAAAGCCTTTGTTTAATCTACTAATATCATTTTGTTGTTGTGGCGAAACAAAATATACAGGCGTAAAGCTTTCGTTTCTTGAATTATTCAAATCCACTCCGAAGGAAGATTTAGCGACTAAACCATCAATAGGTTCCACCTCTAAAAATAAATTCCCTACTGTGCGCATGGCACGGTTAAAGCTATTGTTGTATTCAATTGACGCCAATGGATTACCTACTCCGGGCACTTCTGAATAGGAACCGTCTTCGGTAAAGGGTTCAACAATAGGTTGTGCCCGATAGGATTGAAACACAGCATCACCTGCTGTGTTTTGCTGCCTTGAGGGTGCGAGTGAAATATTATTCCCTACCCTTACCCGCTCAGTAATTCTGTATTCGTTGTTTAATCTGATGGTTAGTCTTTGGAAGTTAGACTTATCAATAATACCGTCTTGTTCAAAATAGCCTGCACTAAAAAAGTAGGAAAAATCGTCTTTCTTACCCGATGCAGAAACTTGATGATTTTGGATGAGGGCAGGGCTAAATATTTGGGATTGCCAATCGGTATTTGGAAGAGCGTTTACATTGTTGTAGGTACCCGGTCTAATTTCGTTCACTATTTGACCAAACTGCGGACCGTTCAATAAATCAATTTGGTCAGGAACCGTTTGAATACTGAATTCAGTATTCACATTGATTTGTGGCTTTTCTGTTTTTCCTCTTTTCGTTGATATTAGAACCACTCCGTTGGCTCCTCTTGATCCGTACATGGAAATAGCGGATGCATCTTTTAATACTTCTATAGATTCAATGTCGGCTGCTGTTAAGAAACTGACATCGTCAAGTATAACCCCATCCACCACATATACAGGGGCGGCATTGCCAAATGTACCAACACCTCTCAACCTTAATACAGGCTGCGCACCGGGTGCTCCTGAAGCCGAGTTTACTTGTAATCCTGCTACTTTACCTTGCAATGCCTGCGCAGGGTTTGCAGCGGGTATCTTTACGATATCATCACTTTTTACAGATGATACGGAACCGGTCAAATCAGACTTTCTTACCGAACCATAACCGATAACTACAACTTCATCCAGGCTTTCTACATCTTCTTTCAGAACCACATCGATAACAGAGCGATTGCCAATTTCAACAACTTGCTTTCTAAAGCCGATAAATGAAAATTCTAAGGTGTTTTCACCGTCTCTTAAATTTATTTCATATTTACCGTCAAGATCTGTTGCTACACCCCTACCGGACTCTTTCGCTAAAATTGAAACACCGGGCAGACCTTCATTTTCACCTGTTGCCGTTACGGTTCCTGTAATTTTTTTGTCTTGGGCCTTAACAACAGTGATACTAAGGCCAAAACTTATTACAAAAAGGAAAACAATGTATTTTTGCTTCATTTGTTTGTTGTTGGTAATCCGAAAATCGCTGAAAAGTAAAATGTCATGTTTAATTAATTAAACCTTATTAGGTAATGTGGAACAGACAATCTTTGCGATCACAGAGGTATTACAATTGTTTGTGTTATTCTGTATCCGAATATGAACCAATACAATTTTTAAAACAAAAAAAGCGTATCAAATACGCTAAAAAAAGGTGTGACTTCATGCAAAAATCAGCAGTTTATAACACTTTAATAACAAGAATAATATCGATTGCAATTGACTCACAGGCAGATTTTAAAAAAATTGTCCCCTTTTAATATCAATATTAAAAAATGCGCTGTTTTCAGGAAAAAAGCTGATTTTAACTTTGAATCTTTTGACCAAAATCAAGCATGATACTTTGCCATTCATTATCGCTACTTCCTTTATTCTCGTGATTTTTAATGGTCTCTTTAACCTTCTTTTGAAAACTCCAAACCGTGTTTCTTCTTAGATCAAGTTTGCCCGAAAGTTCATCTAGCGTAAAATGAGTGTCCTGATTCATAATGGTGTAAAGAATGTAAAATGCCTTATTGATTGGAAATCGTAAGCCCTTAAAAATAGTATTTGTAGTCGGAGATTCATCATATCCGCATTTGGTACAGCGCAGGCTAAACTTTTTAGAACCTGATGAATATCTGTCATTCCCACACTTCTTGCAGGTAAAACCCTTAGACCACTTCAAATCATGAAGGTATTTTTGACAGGAAATATCATTTGGAAATATTTTCTTGAACTCGTCGTAAGATATTTTTTTAGGAAATACCCTATCTTTTAATACTTCCTTGAGGTTGTTTTTGAGCTTCCAATTATCTAAATCTAAAATTGAGTTTATTTGGTTGATCTCTTCCGATTGCTTGATTAATTTAAAATTTGCTTTTTCTAGCTCTTTATAGTTTTCATTTAGCTGCTTAGTTCTTTCATTCACCATTTCTTCAAGTTCTTTGTTAACTCTGTCTTTTAGATCAGCATTAACCTCAAATTGCCTGATAATTCTTCTGTAAGCTCTATCACGGTTATTCTTTAAAATCCTTACCCTATCGGCTAAAGCAAAGGTCAGAAAGAGCATTTCCAACAGGAAACTTATATGCAGGGTATAATAAGTTAAAATAGTAAAAGGAATCAAATTGACATAAATCAAAGCTTTTACAAAAAAACCAAGGAATAAAATTCCATAGGCTGTTATAAAAAAGCGAGCAGGTCTGTATCCTCTCAGATAGGTAACAACACCGGTATAAAAAATAAACCCTAAAGGTAAAACTTCAATAAAGCGTGTATCAAGAAGGTATCTGCCTTCTACCAATACAGCAATAAAATAAATTGATCGCAGGATTAAAAATGCCTTTAGAACTCTGTCGTGCCATGGCAATTTGGTTTCTGTTCTTAAAAACTTTCTTGAAAAAAGAATGGCACCAATGATAACAAAATATAAAAAAACAGCCGCTGCATACTGATTCCATTTAGGGCTATTCGGCCATAAATATTGAAAGGCAATTCCATCAATACACATAGCATAGATGGCTACACACAATAGGTAAAAAGTATAGTATATGTATTTTACCTCTCTAATTGCAGAAAACATCAGAATATTATACAGGCAGATAATTAAGATCATGCCATAGAATATTCCATATAAAAAATACTCATTAAGCGAATAGAAAACAAATCGGTTAGTAGTACGAACAGCTATTCTGATATCTGCAAAATTACCTGATTCTATTTTGAAATAAACCGTTTCTACATCACCGTGAGAGGGCAAAATTACATGGAAGTTTTTGTGGGCAAATTCGCGTTGCTTGTACAAATAAGCATCACCGTACTCTTGTTTTATAAAATCTCCATTTTCATTTGGGACGTATGCGGTGATGTAATCAATACTTTGGTCATAGAATTCAGCTAACCAAAGTCGCTTTTCGGCGGAGGTAATTTTAAATTTTAATCTGACCCAATAGGTGTAAGATGAGTTATAGTCTTGATTTTTAAAGTCGGGAAAATTCTTAAAAAGACTCTCACGATCTTCATTTTTCCTTATGTAATCAAAGTTTTTGCTTTTGGTACTGTCAATAAATATCTCAAGACCGGGATAGTCTATAATAATTTCTTCAAATCGATCACCTAGTTCAATGATGTTGGATGTACTAAGATCTTGCTTTTCTCCCTTTAAGGTTTTTGTTTTTTGGGCTTGGCTGGCTATACTGATAAAACATAAAATACATAAAATGGTGTGCTGTTTAATAGCTCCTAAAGTAAGGTTTATGATTTCTCTGTTCATGTAGTGCTAATAAACAAAAAAAAATCAAGTATATGTATCTGCTGCAAAGTTTTAGGCAACATATTACCTTAAATCCGCAAGTATAAAGTAAAAAAAGCCGAAAAAGCGCCTAAATTAATTG
>JAFIEW010000188.1 GCA_020832375.1 Cyclobacteriaceae bacterium | reverse complement strand
TATACCTCTTCGGGAGGTGCAGAGTACATTTTCGGAAATGGGGAATGGACAAGGCAAGATGGGATTCTAAGTGAGGTTGTTGTTACTGCTCAAAAGCCATCATTGTTTGAAAGAGGATATGATATTGGTAGAATAATAACAGCAACTCATTTTGTGTCTATTGATCAATTATCAAGTCTTTTTGGATATAAAGAAAATCCTTCCTTCGATCAAAAAGCAGGATTTCCGCTAACTTCTAAATTCGGAGCAGGCGTAAATGAAAGTGAACATACAGCACAAAATATGTATGAAGAAATAAATATTGATGAGTTCCCATTCTTAGGAAAGGGAGGTTCAAAAGGAAAAAATGTAGCAACGTCAATAGCTGAAAGTCTATCCTCTGTTTTTAGTTTATCAACTGAAAAAAAGAAGAGCGGGTATGCAAAAGTAACCGGCGATACTATAATTTTACGAATGACAAATGAAACTTCTCTAGGTGTTAGGGCTGTAATTGAAAGTAAATATGGAACTGGATATGGAAGAAGAGTAAGAACTGCTACTAAAGAAGATGAAGCTAAATTTGAGAAAATAAATTAATAATTATGAGGTTAATTTCAATACTGATTTTGTTGTTTTTTTTAAGTTGTGGCAAGAAAAATTGTGAATCTTTAGATAGTTCAATATCGGAACTTATGTATTTGTTAGAGGAAACTAATAGGCTTGATTTAAAAGAGGTTGTCGTAAGTTATCATTTAACAGATGATAGAACTAACATGATAAATAATTTTATTATTGAAGTTTATGTCGAAATTGATAAAGTTACTGAAGATTTGTTATTAAAAAGCGGTGGTTATAGTGAGAATGGGGTTTTATTAGGTGCAGATAATGCTGAAGTAGGCAGTCTGGTTTTTAATGATCACAATATCATCAATAAAATTTGTTTTAAATTATCAGAATTTAAAAGTGAATTAGAAAAAACTGAGCTACCATATAAAAAGGAAACAACCAAAGAATTAGAGAGTATATTGCTCCCGTTTTTTAAAAATGGATTTAATGATAAATACCTTTCAGACGCTTCGGTTGCTAAATTATATTTACAACTTTTAATTATTCAAAACAGGTTGCTAGTTGCAGAAGTTAAATATTTTGAGAAGTTAAGATCATCTGAAACATTATAAAATTGATTAATTTACCTTATCGACCTAAGCGTCCGCTTGTGCCACTACTACAGCAGCAGATTAGGCATTGCGAGAGCTAAAGCCGAAACGGGCAAGCTCAAACTCGGTCACCGTAATTACGAGCTGAGCAATCATTTGGACAATGTTTTATCTGTCATCACCGACAATGTGAACATGAGCAACGAAGAAAGCGATTGGTACGACAGCCAAGCTTGGCCTACTGTCCTGATCGCCAATGACTACTATCCCTTCGGCCCCCAAATGTCCGGCAGGCAACTAGATAATGAAGGGTATAGGTATGGGTTTAATGGGAAGGAAGAAGACCCCGAAGGACTCGGCGGTGGCGGTAGTACTTATGAATATGGCTTTAGAATTTACAATCCACAGATTTCGAAGTTTTTAAGTGTTGACCCGTTGGCAGACCAAGCTCCCGGCTGGACACCGTATAGGTTTGGGTTTAATAACCCAATTAGGTTTTTAGACCCGAACGGACTTTTTGAAACCGAATCAGATACCAAGCAGTGGGCAAAAGACAATAAAATACGGACAGGGTGGTTTAGCCGTCATAAGGTTGAACAAGAATCTGGCGGGTCTTGGGCTGTAAATAACAGAAAAGAAGGGGCAAGCTATTTTAGAGCCAGCTCTCTGGATGGTTTGGATGTTGTTGGAAGAAGAGATGACGGGGTAATAAAAAGTGCCCTAGTGCTAGCTCAGCCTTATATTGAAGTCACCGCAACAGCATCAGAAATTTGGAACAGTCCCATTGCTAGAAGTTATGTTCCTGATAAGATTTCATTATCATTTTCATCTTCGGTAACTGCATTTGCTGGAACTAATACTGATTTTTCTCTTAATTGGATTACAAGGGGACACGATGCTCAATTTTCACCTTATGCTGTTATGACAGTTGGAGGCCAAGTTGGTACGAAAGTGATGGGTGACGCATTAATCAACTTTAGTACTGGGTTTTATGCTACAACAGATATGAGGACTTTACCAAAGGGAAAAGCAAGTAGAGACTTATTGGGTTGGAGTACTTATGGCGGTGCCGGTGCTGGAGCTGGATTAGGAGGTTCGGTGTTTGGGTCGATCGGTTTTGAAAAAGGGCCATTAGTGTCGTCTCCGACTTGGGTGTCAGGTGGAGTTGGAATTGGACCATCTATCGGAATTGGGGCAACAGGCGGAGTAAGTTACAGCTGGCCAATTATCCCGGGGCAATTTAAAAGGTAATATATAATGAAAAGAAAATCGATTGTGTTTTTGGTATTTTTCGTTACAATAGTAATTATTTTAACCTTCATGCTCTCCGAGTGGAGAATTGAACACGAAAGAAACTTAGATGTTAATTTTAAAGTAGCAAAAGTTGAAATAACCCCAGCTTTTAGGGTTATTCTCTATGATAAGGATCAAAATAAATTAAGTTTACAGCGTTTTGTACTTTACGACTATCACGATGTAAAGCCCGGAGATCTCATTGTTAAAGAAGCAGGTGCAGAAGTTCTTAAAGTATATAGAATAGA
>JAFIEW010000053.1 GCA_020832375.1 Cyclobacteriaceae bacterium | reverse complement strand
TTGATTTTGAAGTATTTTTAGCTAGGAATAGAAATTATAATGCATATTCCGGGTTCAACCAAGACTATAATTTCTTGCGTGAAACTAGCTGACCCTCTCATCCCACGCAAAACTAAAAAAACAAACCTGCCAAGGGAATTAAGATCAGGGAGATCAACATGGATACTAAAATCCATGTGGCCGTAGCGGCTTCGTCGGCCTTGAGGAAACTTGCGAATAACGTGACATTAGCTGCAATAGGGAATAAAGGTACTATCGCCATCATTTGCCTTGCTTCAGTACTCAAAAGGTCGAATAAATAATACTCACCCACTAGCAGTATAGCGGTAAAGATCACCCCTGATACCAACCTAATGCTCATCATACCTGATAAGAAGCGATAGCGTAGTTTAGTGAAATCAACAGATGATACGTTCATCCCAATAATGAGCATCCCACCTACGGAAACCAAAATCCCAAAAACACCCGATACATCCGCAAGCAAATCAGGACTTTCAATACCCCCAATACGAAGGGATGCAGCCAAGATGAAAGCGTAGATGAAAGGTATTTTGAAGACTCTCATCAATGATTCCCGCAAGCCATACTTGCTCTTCGCCACTTGATAATAACCGATAATGTCGCCGTAGAGCGCAGTACCGATGTAAATGCAAATCAAGAGGGTCACGCTGTCTTTGCCGAAAAGTGCAATTACCGTGGGAATGCCAAAAAAAGCTACATTGTAAAATGAAAATGAACTTTGAATTAAACCCTTCTCGGTTCCCTTTCCGAAGTAGCGATTGAATATTTCGGCGGGTATGAGCATGCTAAGCGCAAGGATAAAGCCTATAGCAGGCAGCAATTTAAGGCTCTCTGCATCCGCTTTCAGCACATGATTGACAATGAGCACCGGCATCAACACAAAAATCATAGGTATAGTGACCCACTTTTTAGGAAGCCACCCTTTTTTACTCACAAAATAACCGAGCGGAACACACAATAAGTAGGGAAATATCCCTTTAAAAAACTCAAATAGAATCACGATGGCGCAATTTAAAGAGTAGCTCTTCAACTAAAGTTTCGATGGTGCGGACATTGAACCAAACCGCATTGACATCCATCAGAATGCCATTTACCAAATGCCCTGTAGCGAATAATCCATTGCCCGATTGCGGCGCCATCACCTGCAGCGTGCGGTAATTGACTAATGCACCGCCTACAGGGTATTCCTCCACAATTTTCTTTTCCAGCATGGACTGAATCAGCGGGTCATCCATCAGGCTGAGCTGCGAAGGACTACCGGTGGCGTTGATCAATAGGTCTACCGATTGACTGTCTTGGTTTTTATCTTCTTGAAAGTGCATCTTAAAACCTTCGTCAAGCTTTTCTACCCGCTCAAAAAATGGCATGACCCGAAGCCTACCTTCATGAAAAAGCTTTTGTAGCCGCTTGGCATTAGGTAGCGGCATAGCGTGCCTATTGGTCGCCCAATGTGGCCCCAAGTGTTTCATGAATTTAACTTTCTCGCGACGACTCATATCATTCCAGATGGTAGATGAGTCGTACCTTAAGGCATAAGCAATATTCATGAGCATATCACCGCCATTGCCTGCATTTCCGATATCTTCATCCAAGCATTGAGCGGCATCCTTTCCTATACGGTTAAAACGTGACAATGCCTGAGAGCCAGCTGTCTGATGATCGAATTCCTTCTCAAAAAGATGATATAAATCTACCGTTCTGATTCTTTTCAATTGCTCACGTGCTATTTTATGGATATTAGGCACGGTCAGGTACTTCCGATCTATCCCTTTATTTTCAATTGGCTGCACCTTCGGCAGAAGGCCGTCGGGTGAAAAAAGCGTAATTTTGCCCTTATAGCCATTGTCTTCAAGTGTCATGATCGTATCAATAGCGCTCAAGCTAGAGCCCAATACACCCACATGTTTTTTACCCTCAAGCCTATCGGTAATCGGCTTACTCGGCCAAGGAAAAGGGACATAATTTTCATATTCTCGTAGCTCTAGAAAGTTATGCGGCTTAGGCGTACCGAGCGCCAACACAACAAAATCAGCGGTATGCACTCCCCCCGATTGATCGTGAAGTACATAAGTACTCTTATCCTGATCCAACTCACAAATCCGCGTGCGCTTCACACACACCTCAAATCCTGTTCTATTGGCCATCGCCAAGTACTCATCCGCCTGCTCTTGCAGATAGTCGCCATACAAAAATCTTGCGGTGTACTTATCGCTCCAGCCGCCTTCGCCCTTCACAAGCTCAGAATCATTAGACTTTCGATCGGCTACCCAATCCGTAAAATGATCAGGTTCTTTGGCGTATACACCCATCAAATCGGTTGGCGTGTTGAGTAGGTGCCCTTTTTCCTCGGATCCAAATGCTAACCCATGCCCCAAAGTTTCGTCTTTTTCAAACCAATCGAGTCGTACTTTATGCCCTATTCCCAGCTGATGGATTTTAATAAATAACTCTATAAAAGTGGCAACGCCGCAAGCCCCACCCCCCACTATTGCAATGGTATGCTTCATAAAAAAATAAATTATTAGTTTATAGTTATCACGCCACAAACTAATTTTAGTTAAAAAATCTGTGATCAACGGTACTACAAAATGAGATATTGAGTGATTTTACTCAATAAAAACTACTTTTCCAGTTCATCTCAATTCTTTTTTTTGCGTGGGATGAGAGGGTGACTCAGTCATCTTTATAACTAAAAAACCAATGGCTTGCATCGACTCTTCGCTCTATGTGAATATCAATAACTAAGCTCACTCATCTCACAAGATTTTTCTGTAAATTTGCGTATTGGGGTATCAAATGTAATGATATCCTATTTGCGCAATGAATTCTCCCATCAACCAAAGAATATGCTACTCGGACTCATCGGTAAAAGCTTAAAGCATTCATTCTCTAAAAGATACTTCACAGAAAAGTTTGAGCGAGAAAAAATTGATAACTACCAATACGAACTTTTCGAATTGGCAGCAATCGATGAATTACCTTCTTTGCTCCAAACACCCGATTTGATAGGACTCAATGTCACCATTCCCTATAAACAGGCGGTTATTCCCTATTTAAACGACTTAAGTCCCGAGGCTCGGCGCATTGGTGCGGTGAATACCATTCAGCGACAAGGCGATCAATGGATCGGACACAATACAGACACCATCGGATTTCGCGATTCCCTATTGAACCTCTTGGGTGATGCAAAACCACAACGTGGCCTCATCCTCGGGAATGGTGGCGCGGCACTTGCAGTAAAAGTCGCTTTGGAAGATTTAGACATCCCCTACTCTCAAGTCAGTCGTCAGGCAGGCTTGGACTATACTTATGAGCAACTAGACGCATCAGTCCTCTCATCCCACCATTTAATCATCAATACCACCCCTTTAGGTATGTTTCCTGAGGTCGAAAGCAAGCCGCTAATCGACTACCAATCGATAGGTAAAGAACACTTTGCCTACGATTTAGTATACAATCCTGCAGAAACTTTATTTTTAAAGCTTGCCAAATCGCAGGGAGCGAAAACTCTCAACGGTCTTCCTATGTTGTATGGACAAGCAGAAGCCGCATGGCAGATTTGGCAAAATACTCAACCCGAAAGCTAATTCATGGATTTCAAGATCATATCAGATTACTCACCTACGGGAGATCAACCACGTGCCATACAGTCGTTGACCGAAGGCATTATCTCAGGGGAGGAGTATCAAACACTACTGGGAGTTACTGGATCGGGTAAGACCTTCACGATGGCCAATGTGATTGCTCAAACGCAGCGACCTACCCTCATTCTCAGTCATAATAAAACCTTGGCTGCACAGCTGTACGGTGAGTTCAAGCAATTCTTTCCCGATAATGCGGTGGAATACTTCATCAGCTATTACGACTATTACCAGCCGGAAGCCTTCATCCCCTCATCCAATGTTTATATCGAAAAAGACCTAAGCATCAATGAAGAGATCGAAAAGTTGCGACTCAGCGCCACTTCTGCGCTTTTATCCGGTCGTAGGGATGTAATTGTAGTAGCCTCCGTTTCATGCATTTATGGTATTGGAAATCCGGTAGAGTTCGGTAAAAACATTATCCGTTTGCAGGTGGGGGATGAGATACCTAGAAATCAATTCCTTTTTTCATTAGTCGACATTCTTTATAATCGAACGGAGGCTGAATTCAAGAGAGGCACCTTCCGAGTGAAAGGCGACACCATTGATCTCTTTCCTGCCTACGCTGATTTTGCCTATCGCTTTTTATTTTGGGGGGATGAGATCGAAGAGATACAGCGCATAGAACCCGAAACAGGCCGAAAAATATCTAGTGAAACCATGATCAGCATCTTCCCAGCTAATCTCTTCGTGACTGGCAAGGACGTACTACAGCAAGCCATCTATGAAATTCAAGACGATATGGTCAAGCGAGTAGCCTATTTCGAGGAAGAAGGTAGATTTTTAGAAGCTAAGCGATTGAAAGAAAGGACAGAGTTTGACTTGGAAATGATCCGCGAATTAGGCTATTGTTCAGGCGTAGAGAACTATTCGCGTTACTTTGATCGCAGAAATCCGGGTGACCGACCCTTCTGCCTCTTAGACTATTTCCCCGACGATTACCTCATGATGATTGATGAAAGCCATGTGACCGTGCCACAGGTACGCGCCATGTGGGGAGGTGACAGAAGCAGAAAAGTCAACTTGGTCGACTATGGCTTCAGATTACCTTCTGCACTTGACAACCGCCCCCTCACTTTCAATGAATTTGAAAGCAAGATGAATCAGGTGGTATTCGTCAGTGCTACCCCTGCTGACTATGAGCTGAATAAATCCGAGGGAGTGATCATCGAGCAGATCATTCGACCTACAGGACTTCTAGATCCTGAAATAGAGGTGCGACCAAGCGGTAATCAGATCGACGACCTCATGAATGAGATTGACGAGCGCATCACCATGGGTGACCGTATTCTTGTGACAACCCTTACCAAGCGAATGGCAGAGGAACTACATCGATTCTTCGAGAATGCAGGTCTGCGCTGTCGATACATCCACTCGGAGGTCAACTCTCTCGATCGAGTAGAAATTTTGAGAGAGCTAAGACTTGGGGTATTTGATGTGCTCATTGGGGTCAACCTACTTCGAGAAGGACTCGACCTTCCAGAGGTTTCTTTAGTTGCCATTATGGATGCTGATAAAGAAGGATTCTTGAGAAATCAGCGTTCACTCGTGCAGACGATCGGACGAGCTGCGAGAAATGATCGTGGTAAAGTCATCATGTATGCTGACAAGGTGACCGACTCTATGCAATTTGCCATGGAGGAAACTGCAAGAAGACGCGCCGCTCAGCAAGCCTACAATGAAAAGCATGGCATCACCCCAATGACGGTAAATCGTACCCAAGATGAAATATTGCGATCTACCAAAGTTGCCGACTCTAAGAAAAAAGACGGGACGGAGAAGAAGTACTATGCAGAGCCTGACAGACAAGCGGCAGCGGATCCGGTGGTTGAGTATATGATGAATCAAGACATTGACAAGCTAATATCAGAGACTCGCAAGAAGATGGAAAAGGCAGCCAAGGACATGGACTTCATGTTAGCCGCCAGCCTCAGAGACGAACTGTTTGAATATGAAAAGAAAAAGGAAGAGCAGGAGAGGTAGGTATAAAGAACGCTTTAGTTAAAAAGAATACCTATGAATCGTCAGTTCGAGACTACAGAAGCTTATCAAAGTAAAGTCGTACTTAAAAACCACTAAAATACGGATAAACACATATAAACCTTAAGTAATGAATAGTTTTTGAGCAAAAGTGATTAAAACCTTTGCTTTGAAAGGTCATTAAACCACCTTTTGGAGCTTAGTCTTAAGCATTTAAGATTCGTAAACCGAAATTGTGAATCACACGGATAAAACTATAAAAGCTAAAATAAGCTACATGAAATTTATCAATACAAGTGAAGCTAGTGCCACCTAGAAGCTTTATTCCGTTTTCTAGCCGTGTTCTTGGGACTTTTTCAGCAAGCCCCATCTAAACTTCATCTTTTTTATGTTGCACCCAACTATTTCCACAGCAAGAATCAACCGAAACCCTTGATAATAGTACGGAAGAAGTTTCCGAATATCCTATTTAGAGCATTATCTCCTCATCTCTACTCACACCAAAGAATAGCTTAAGCCTTAATTTTCATCTTCCAAAAGTATCCTTACCTTTAGCATTTCATCATTCCATCAGTAATTACTTTAAATAACATCCCAAAATGAATCAGTTTTACTTTTTAATGCTACTTATTACCATTTTGCATGTATCCAACATTCATGCTCAAGAGAAAAGGCCATTTATCACAACTTGGGAAACTACGCAAGCCGATGAAGAAATTGTTATCCCAATCATAGGGTCAGGTAGTAATTATACCGTAGACTGGGGAGACGGTAGCATTGAAGAAGGACTAAGCGAAAATGCCAACCATACATATACAAGTCCAGCTACCTATCAGGTGACAATAAGTGGTGAGTTTAACAGAATATTTTTTGGAATTTCTGATATTAACAATAAAAGGAAGCTTAAAAGTATCGATCAATGGGGTGACATTGAGTGGAGTAATATGTCAGGCGCTTTCAATGATTGTCAAAATTTGCAAATCTTGGCTGAAGATGCACCTGACCTCAGTCGTGTCACCGACATGAGTTTTATGTTTTTCCGTGCCTTCTCCTTCAATGAAAATATTAACCACTGGGATGTGAGTAACATTACAAATATGGACTATTTGTTTGCCTCCACCTCTGCCTTTGATCAAGAATTGAGTGATTGGGATGTGAGTAAGGTGGAAAGCATGAGCAATATGTTTGCGACGAGCGCTTTCAACCAAAATATTAATGATTGGGATGTAGGTGAAGTGCGGGATATGTCTTTGATGTTTCGTAGAAATAGTGCTTTCAACCAAGACCTTAATAGTTGGAATGTTGGGAATGTAACCACTATGAGATGGATGTTTTACGAGGCTAGTGCTTTCAATGGTGATATCACTGCATGGGATGTCGGGAATGTAGAAGACATGAGTTTGTTGTTTCTCCTAGCCAATGCCTTCAACCAAGACATCGGTAACTGGAATGTATCAAATGTCACCAATATGGAGCGGATGTTTTCACGAACCTTGCAATTTAATCAAAATCTAAACGGATGGGATGTCAGCAAAGTCACCAATATGGAAAGGATGTTTTCTGATGCCTTTGCTTTCAATCAAGATTTAAATGATTGGGATGTCAGTCAAGTAACCAATATGAATGATATGTTTGGGAATTTGATGTTCTTTAATGGCAATATTTCAGACTGGGATGTTTCCAATGTGGAAGATATGGGGAATATGTTTTCTAATAATCGAGTTTTCAATCAGGACATAAGTAGATGGGATGTAAGTAAGGTTACCAACATGGCTAATATGTTTAATACCGCACTAGAATTTAACCAAAATATTAGCAATTGGGATGTGAGCGGAGTAGAAAATATGAGAGGCATGTTTAACAATGCTGAAGCATTTAATCAAGCGATCGGAAATTGGGATGTAAGCGCTGTAAAGAACATGAGTTCAATGCTTAATAATGCCATAAGTTTTGATCAAGATATCAGTAACTGGGATATTTCAAATGTGTCAGATATGCGCAATCTATTAAACAATGTTAGCATTAGCACCCAAGATTTTGACCGCCTACTTGATAGGTGGAGTCAGCTTCCCTCTTTGGTAGAGGGGGTGACATTTGGAGCTCAAGGCCTTACTTTTTGTGAGTCAAGTGATCAGCAACAGCTACTCATAGACAATTGGAATTGGATGATAGTAGGAGCCGTGCAGAACTGTACTCAAGAAATAAAATTTGAAGAGCTTCAAACTCGAACCCTCGGCGATGAAGACTTTGAAATAGTGGCCATGGCTAGCTCTGGACTACCTGTCACGTTTACAAGCTCTGATGAAAGCATAGCAACAATAGCTGGTAATATAGTCACTCTTCTAGGCTCTGGAACGGTAGAAATTATCGCCAGTCAAGAAGGAAACGACCTTTGGGAGCCAGCAGAAAACATTACTAGATCTCTTGAAGTAGCAGCTATTTTAAGTAATAACAATAAGAGCAATAATTGGAGCAGCCGCGTATATCCTAATCCAACGACAGATCAACTATACATTGAATCTGAGGAGCCCATCTACCAAATTACCTTATATACCTTGGCAGGAAGATTGATCTTACATGAAAAAATTGATGATAACAAAAAGGCCCATATTAATCTTAGCCAGCAAAAAGAAGGCGTATACTTACTTAAGATTAATGATATAGCAAAAAGTCATCGTGTCATAAAAAATTAATCTTTGCGTTCCCTAAAATTGAATGTTAAAAAACGCAGCAAATATCTAGCAATTGATTTAAAGCTAGATCGCGACTAGCTAAAAGTAACTTATTATTGAATATTCAATAATTAGAGGATCATGTTAACCTATCAACCTGCCTAATTTCAAAAAACAATCAAAATATTGATACTCAAATATGCCACCTTATTAATTCTGGGTTATCATAAGACAACATGTTTTCAGTATCTTAGGAATCATAATTGGTGTTTACCTAGCATTTAAAGTGACTATCAATCCGAACTGAAGCACATAGATTATTATCTTGCTTCCAACTAAATTAAAAGCACCTTAGGTCGGCCATATTTATTCAATGCGAAAAATACATCATAAAAGCTGATGCACTGCAATCCTATTTTGACTATGAACATTTAAATCGAAAATGAGTATAAAAAAGATATTAATCATAGAATGTTTACGGTAAAAACGAAACAGGACATTTATCCAATTGCATTAAGGCTGTGATTAATTCAGATAGGTTTTATTTTTAATAGCAACTCAGGTTTAAGCTATATTGGCATGCTAAGAATTTTCTTTGTATCAACGATACTACCACTCTTCTTTATACTATCATTGGAGACTTTGGCCCAAGAAAGAAAAATATCAATAGAAGGATGGATAACGGACATCGAAACCAACGAAAACATTCCCTACGCTTTAATCTATTATAATAATACTCAAGTAGGTACTCGATCAGACTCTTCAGGGTATTTTACTATTCCTCTCCCAAAGTACCCCACGGATATTATTATCAGCGCGGTAGGATACGCAACCATTGCCTTGAACGAAGACGATCTTCAATCCAATGATCCACTAAAAATTCAACTTCGCCCTCTTCAGATAGCAATACCAGAAATCAATATTGTGTCGACAAGAGCACCAGAGTGGTATCAGAACCTGGAAATATTCAAGCAATACTTTCTAGGAAGCGGCAAAAATGCTAGACAAACAAAAATAGTCAATGAAAAGAGACTGATTTTTGAGTATGACACCCTCAATAAACAATTAAAAGCGAAGAGCTACGAACCTCTTATTATCAAAAACAGAAGATTGGATTATGAAATCGCGTTTGATTTATTGGAATTCACCATCGATTATCAAAACCAAACCAATATGTATTTTGGATATGCCTATTTTAAAGATGTTGGTAAGAACAACAAAAAAGGCACTCTAAAAAAAAGAAACAGCTCTTACTTAGGTTCTCCCACCCACTTCTTAATGGCCTGTATTGAAGACCAACTAATCGAAAATAATTTTGAAGTCCGGACTCTTAAAAGAATTAAAAACCCTGATCGGATTTCAGACGATGAAATAGAAAAACTCAGAAAATCATTGCTGGGTGGTGCAGATACTATGCGTATCACTGATTTGAATAAAACTAACTGGGTAGCTGAATCAAAAAAGCCGAAAGTTATTGACATTTTAAGTAAGGAATCGCTCACAAGTGATGATTTTGTTCATCAGGATGAGCGCGGCTACTACTTAGCAAGTGACGATTTTTTATTGATAACCTACAGACAAAATTCAAAGGAAACAACCTCATTATTACCTATAAAGGGTAAAAAAATATACTTTACAGCAGACGGGGTTTTTCTTGACCCTGAGAAATTAATTATGGAAGGCGCTTTTACCGAATATAAAGTGGCTGATATGCTACCATTGGGATTCCGGTTAGAAAATGTCGAATCCAATTAACCAGTACTTCCATCAGGAAATAATCTAACTTGTAAAAATTAGGACGAAACGGACATAAAAAAACCACTCACTGAAAATGAGTGGTTTTTATAAAAAAGGTCGTATTTCTTAAGAAAGACTTACACGTTTAAATTCTGTAACAGTTAGTCCTTTTTGAACACTGTCAAGGTACTGCTGTACGCTCAATTTGTTATCCTTAACAAATCCTTGTGGAAGAAGCGTATTTTCTTTGAAGAACTTATTCAATTTACCTTGAGCGATTTTTTCAAGCATTTCTTCAGGCTTTCCTTCCTGACGAGCTAAATCTTTACCGATCTCAATTTCTTTTTCGATTACAGAAGCATCAACGCCATCTTTATCCACGGCTACTGGATTCATGGCGGCAATTTGCATCGCTACGTCTCTACCAGCTTCAGTTACATCCGCACCGTTTACATTGGCCATTGCTAGCAAGACACCGAGTTTGCTACCTGCGTGAATATAAGTCACTACTGATTCGGCTTCCATTGTCTCATATGCGGTGATTTGGATTTTTTCACCGATCTTACCTACTAGCTCAACAATTTTCTCTTCAATAGCAAGCTCACCTACTTTCAATTTCAAGAGATCTTCTTTTGTAGCGGGCTTGTTTTCAAATGCTTGAGTAACAATCGCCTCACCTAAAGCCAAAAACTCTTCGTTTTTAGCAACGAAGTCAGTCTCACAGCCTAATCCTATGATTGCACCAAAAGTGTTATCAGAGGAAGTCTTTGCAAAAACTGCACCTTCTGTAGTCTCCCTATCTGCTCTAGAAGCAGATACTTTCTGACCTTTTTTACGAAGAATTTCGATTGCACCTTCCATGTCACCATCTGATTCTACAAGAGCTTTCTTGCAGTCCATCATTCCGGCACCGGTCTTTTTTCTTAGCTCATTTACTTGCTTTGCTGAAATAGCCATGATTATCTATTTAATTTTAGTTGTTGTGCTTAATTTCAAAAACAAAAAAATGAACATTAGCCATAGTGAGCTAATGTTCATCTCGTATTCTTTTTATAAGGAAAATCTTAAATTAAGATTTTGCATCTTCAGCTGCTTCAGGGCTGTCCACTGCTTTTTTCTCAGCTTCTTGCTCCTTTAGGTTAGCATCATCTTTATCCTTCTTACGCTCAGAAAGACCCTCATCAATCGCCTTACCGAATGCTTTTACTAGGATATTAATCGACTTCCATGCATCGTCATTACCTGGTATTGGGTAATCAACTGGGCCTGGATTAGAGTTCGTATCTACAATAGCAAAAACTGGGATATTCAATTTTTGAGCTTCTTTGATAGCGATATGCTCACGCTTTACATCTACTACAAAAAGAGCCGAAGGCAAACGATTAAGGTCGGCGATACCACCTAATACACGCTCCATTTTATCTCTCTCACGAGAAATCATCAAGCGCTCACGCTTCGCAAGATTTTGATAAGCTTCTTCTTTCATCAACTTATCAATATTTTGCATCTTCTTCAAAGACTTTCTGATCGTTGCGAAGTTGGTCAACATACCACCTTGCCATCTTTCCGTCACGAAAGGCATTTTCAATCGCTTTGCTTCCTCAGTTACAATCTCTTGAGCTTGCTTCTTGGTAGCTACGAATAAAACTTTTTTACCACCTCTTACCAATTGCTTGATAGCATCAGAGGCTTCATCCATGCTTGCGAGCGTCTTGTTAAGATCGATGATATGGATACCATTCTTCTCCATGAAGATATATGGCGCCATGTTAGGATCCCATTTTCTCGTTAAGTGTCCGAAGTGAACACCAGCATCTAATAGATCTTTATATTTTAAATTACTCATCAAATTAGAATTTTTTATGCTGATTTAATTGTGGGAAGATTATCGTTTAGAGAACTGGAATCTTCTTCTCGCTTTTCTTCTACCGTATTTCTTACGCTCTACCATTCTTGGATCACGTGTTAAGAAACCTTCGGCTTTCAATGCAGGTCTGTGCTCTAAATCGATCTCACAAAGAGCGCGAGAGATAGCAAGTCTTACTGCTTCTGCTTGGCCTTTAAAGCCACCACCATCAACATTTACTTTGATGTCGTAATGTCCATTGGTACTTGTCAATGCAAGCGGTTGCTGCACGATAGTACGTAGTGTTTCTGTAGGGAAATATGTTGCTAGCTCTTTGCCGTTTACTTTGATCTCACCGTTTCCAGGAGTCACATAAATACGGGCAACAGCTGTCTTTCTTCTTCCTAATGTATTGATAACTTCCATTCGGATATTCAATTATAGTTTAATTTCTGTAGGTTGCTGTGCTTCATGAGGATGCTCTGCTCCTTCATAAACGTAAAGGTTCTTGAAGATAGCTCTTCCAAGGCGGTTCTTAGGTAACATACCTCTTACAGAGTGCTCGATCAAGATCTCAGGCTTTTTCTCCATGATCTCCCGTGGAGTTTTTCTACGCTGACCTCCTGGATAACCCGTATGTGAAAAAAGCTCTCGCTTTAACATCTTGTTTCCGGTCATTTTTACTCCCGCGGCATTGATAACGATTACGTTATCACCACAGTCTACGTGAGGTGTGTAGCTTGGTTTGTGCTTACCTCTCAAAATGCGGGCAACTTCAGAGGACAATCGTCCCAAAATGGCGTCTTTGGCGTCTACCACCACCCATTTTTTTTCCACTGTTGCCTTGTTGGCTGATACTGTTTTGTAACTAAGTGTATTCACTACTTAAAATTTAATTGATTCTATTCGTTTGAATAAGGAGCGCAAAGATAGGACTTCATTTTCGCTTTTGCAAACTACGCCCCATATTATCAGTAATTTAATATGGTGAAAGCGCTGATCATGACTCCTTTAATTACAGCTAATGCACAATAATTCAATCACACGTCCTTGCAAGGAATCTCATTGATTCTATAAAATACTCTTAATTATCTGCAGCTTAAATTCAAATCCATGTATCAAAAAAAATACCTTTTCTGAAAGACTGTATTATTCAACACAAGCTCGTGGCCAAGAAATCACAAAAACATCCCTTTGATCTTTGCCAAGAAAAAAATCTCTGGATCATATTTATCCGATGGGAATAATATAGTAATCGTTCAAGTAAAACCGTCAATGCCATTTAGTGAAGTATAAAGCACACTAATTTCTAATACCGAAACCACTTACTTGTTTTTCTCCAGCTGCTTCAACAGCACAGCAAAATCTTTTGGATAAGGAGCCTGAGCGCTAATCTCATCCCCCGCCAAACCTTTCATTTTAATCGCATAGGCGTGTAAGGCAACTCGCTGCATAAGCGGCCGCTCCTCCTCTCCTTGCTTGAGATTAAAGCGCCGCTTCAGCTCACTCAGATACACCCATTGACCACCATACATCTCATCCCCTGCTATGGGAGCACCTATCAACGCAAGATGCACTCTAATCTGATGCATTCGCCCAGTAATCGGATGACATTTCACCAAAGTATGCCTACGATAGGCTGCAAGTGAACTTACGATAGTTTCTGACCTTTTACCTCCCTGATAGTCTTTTACTGCAATACCTTTATTGGTGGTTCGTAGTGGAATATCGATCTTGCGGTTTTCGTATTCTTGCAAACCCTCCACCACTGCATGATATTCCTTCTCTACTTGTCGCTTTTCAAACTGAATGCTACTATTACGATAGGCCTCAGCATGCTTAGCCACAACAAGTGCGCCAGAAGTTTCTTTGTCCAAGCGATGAGCCACTTGAGCGTCGGGACGTTCTTGACGAATCAATGACAATAGATTATGAGATGGCGGAAGATTTCTATCCTCCAGCACAGGAAATCCACTGGGTTTATTGAGAATGATATAATCATCATTCTCAAAAAGAATGATGTCCTGAAATTTAGGTATTTTCATAGGTGCAAGTGCTTTAATTTTTAATGACCCTATCCAACATTCAGATGCATGCTAAGGGGTCGCAGCCTTAGTTTCACATGAGCTTTAAATAATATAATCGTCCCACGTAAAACAAAAACGGACTGCAAAGGTAGTAAACTTCCCTCACTTGATGCAGAAAGACTAAACTAATTGACAGTGAGTTAAGTTCTTTTATTGGGATGAAAACACTTACTACCAGCATGAATAAACTTTAACTTTGATGGTCAATACAAACATTTCATTTGATGCTCTTCGCCAAGAAGGCGACCCCCTAGCTGATGCAGTGATTGCGGAGGCATTCGATAGTGCTAATGGTAAAAAAGCACTTTTTCAGTACTTATCGGAGTTAAAGACCAATCATTTGCCTGAAGCTTCCCCTGCAGGATTATCCCAACTTGAAGCTTACATGCAAGAGGCTCTTAGCGCACCAAGCGAAGAGGAAATCAATGAAATGAAGCTTGGAATGAGTTTTATGCAAGCGCATACTGGTGAGATTTTGGCCATGCTGGGGCTTTTATCCCTACCCTATTGCTATGCAGCGGCTGAAGGCGCCAAGGTACTCATGTACACCAAAAGGCTGAGCTATACTCCAGGAAAGCGCCTCTTAGAGACGGCTGAGTTTGTACTTTCACTTTGCGATCCTGCCGCTTTTTCAGCTGAGGGTTGTGCCCTTGCGCAAATCGCCAAGGTTAGGCTAATTCATGCTGCGGTGCGCTATCATCACAGACAAGGAAATCCCAATTACTACGAAATGCCTGTCAATCAAGAAGATTTGCTAGGCACCCACCTCGCCTTTTCTTTGCTGGTAGTACGCGCCTTTCGTAAAATGCAAATCCCTATCGATTCTCATACTGCCAACCACTACCTTAAATATTGGCAATGGATCGGTACTCGACTGGGTATACAGCCGGACCTACTTCCTGCCAATCAACTTCAGGCAAGCGAACTGGAGCGCAAGATTAGAAAGCGACAGTTTCACGCAAGTGAGGATGGTAAAAAGCTAACCGCTGAGCTGATGCAATACATTCAGGCAAGCGCACCCAATGCGGCCTATAAAACAGGTGCTCCCTATTATTCACGCTATTTGATGGGAGATGAGGTTGCTGATATGATCGGATTGCCACAGAATAGCCTTGCTACAGGATTACTGCAAGCCAATCAGGTAAGAGAAGCTATAAACGCTTTCTTTGGCTCTGCTGCTGATGGTTCTTATGAAGCGGCTCTTGCTCAATTTAAGCAGCAGGCAAGCCGTACAGCGGGATTTCAATCCAATCAAAATGCACACAATCTAAATCCTTCTCAAGCTTAAGTGGTTAGGCTCTTTTATTCTCAGAAAATCCAGATAGCCATGAAGCTTTTTACTTGATGGATTGATTTAATCGTTCAAGCTCAGTTCAAAGAGGCGAATTCATCTATTTTTCATTATTTTTGCTTGAGATGAGGCGCTAAGAGACGCCTACTCTTTTCATTTTTCTTTGTATGATGAAGGCAGGTGTTGAAAATATAAATTGAAGGAGTGATTGAAAAGCTCTGCCCATATAGATAATTGTCATCGACACTGATAAATTTGCCTAAACCATAGGAGTGAGCCCTAGATTTGAATCTAATTCACTTAAGCTATATTAGAATAAATATACGTACAATTTTAGATGTATAAAAAAGAAGAAGCCAAGCAGCTGAGGAAAGAATTCTGGACCAAGTTTGGTCAATACATGAAACCCGTTTTGGGTGCTGATGGTGGCCGTACAAACTGGATCAATTACAAAACAGGAGTGAAGGGGATCCAATTCCGAATGGATGCAGATCAAAAGAACGCATGGATAGCGGTAGAAATAAGCCGAAAAGATGCAGAAATAAGCGGCATGATATACGAGCAGTTTGTACAACTGCGTCGGGTTTTTGAGTCTGTGGCTGGTGAGGATTGGGTATGGCAGGAAGAATACATTATGCCAAACGGACAGCCGATTAGCCGGATTTACCAATCACTAGAAGAGGTCAACATGTTTCGGCCGGAAGATCAAGCTTCTATTATTGGTTTTTTAAAACCCCGAATCATACAGCTAGATGAATTTTGGTCGTTAGTATCGCATGAATTTCGCATCTTCAAAAATACCTAAACCATGTCTTGAACTTTAAGATGAGTGCTCATTCCAAGTAAAAACTAATGTTAAGCTCGGCATTGATTTTAGTGTTTTCAAATAATGATCTGTATTTTTACTTATCGTGTGGCTACTTTTGCAACTATCCTATTGAAATTCAAATTATGAACATAATAAAACATCCCTCATTCATGAAGCAAGTGTTGCTGGTATTATTGATAGTCAATGGGCTATCAGTTTCGCTTCATGCCCAAGAGGCCGATATGAGTGAATATCATCTTAAAATCGAACAGTACCTCAGTCAATCGCCAAGTACTGATGCGGCTACTATGTCTGAAAACATGACGTTTTTTTGGACTTCAGATAAGCTCACCTTAGATCAAAAGAGAATATTTATTGAAATTTTTGATGATATTATCAAGCAAAGGGTAGCCATAAGACCGCACACCATCAATTTCTTGAAAATGATCTATTTCGCCAAGGAAAGGCAAGATTTTGATGAAGTGAAAATGGATGATTTGATGGATTATCTTCAGCTGCTTTCAGCTAATAAAAACCGAGAGTTAACCTACAGGCATTGGGCAGCTGGTGCCATTCTTCATGAATCAAATCTACTTTTTACATCCAACGCCAATGAGTTAGTGCTATCTGAGGGTAAAATTGCTTATGTAAACCTCGTGCCTGAACCTGTGATAGAGGAAGAGGTTGAAGAAGAAGAAGAGGATAGTTGGGATGATGATGGCTGGGGCAACACGGGCTGGGACGATGACGGTTGGGGTAATGCAGATAATTGGTTCTCTGATGAGGAGGATGAGTCAGGTGAAGAATGGAATACTGCAGAGGATGTGAAAGCTGCCAATGAAGGCATGCTAGAAATGACTAAAAGAAGCCTTCGCTCAAAGAATATCATTCCAACGGGACTTCTGATACGCATTGAGGATGCAGAATTGTTGATATCCAATAGAGATGGAGACTTCCCAATAAAGGATGTAAAAGGATACTTTTCTGTTGATCAGGGTAAATTCATTGCTGAATCTGGCCTTTTTACTTGGGAAAATACAGGAAAACATCCCGACAGCCTGTATGTGCGTTTTGATTATTTTGATATTGAAGTATCAAAGGCAGAATTCAATTCTGCAAATGCCATACTTCATTACCCTGAAGTGTTGAGCGACCCGATAGAGGGCTTGTTTGAATTCAAAGTAGGTAGTAGAATTAACAGCGAAGCAGCAAACTACCCCTCTTTCAAGTCCTTTTCCAACCAAGTAAAAGCAGAAGGAATTGCGGGACCTGACATTACATTTATGGGTGGTTTTTCCCTTCGCGGCATAAAACAAGGCAGTGAATCGGTGGTACCTGGTCGGTCGGTGATTGAAATGAGTTACGATGGTAGACGACGATTTAGAGCTACCTCAGATAACTTCAGGTTTGGTGATAGTCTTTTGACTACCAATAGAGCCAAAATCTTGATTGATCAGGACGAAGACTCCATCACACACCCTGCTGTTGAACTCAAATATCGCATAGCAGATCGCCATCTAACGATACTTAAAGACAAAGGTATTTTTAAGAACACACCTTTTGTAGCGAGTTATCATGCCATGGAAATCAATGCAGAGCTAATCGAGTGGAATATCCCAGCCGATAGTATGGAGATTCAAATATTGGTAGGCCGTAGCCAAGTTCCAGCTGTTTTCGAGTCAAAAGATTACTTTAGCAGAAGAAGGTACTCTTCTTTAAGTGGATTATATGATTTTCACCCACTCCAGCTTTCTGTGATGTACGGAAGAAAGAGAAAAAGTGATCGCTTTTATGTCAGCGAAGCTGCAAAAGACTTAAAGTTAAAAGACAACCACATCAGAGGGGGTGTAAAAACATTGCGACAGGACGGATATGTGGCTTATGATCCATTACTCGATCAAGTGCAAATCAACAGAAAGGGATATCACTATGTGGATGCGGCTGCAAAAAAGGTGGACTATGATGATATGCTCATTCCCTCTGTAACTGAAGATCGAAGTAATGCCCTGTTGGATTTTGAAAAAAATGAGCTCACTGTACGAGGTATTAATCAATTCTTTATATCAGAGCCCCTAAATGTATCCATCCGACCTGATAGCGCAGAGATTCGACTGGTAAAAGATCGGAACTTCTTTTATAGCGGAATCACCTCAGCTGGAAACTTCAATTTTTATGGCAAAGACTACGAATTCAACTATTCTGATTTTTCTGTAAGACTTGGGCAAATTGATAGTTTACAGTTCATCATAGAAGAAGTTGGGGCTGACGGTAAGGTACGGCAGGTAGCAATCGACAACCAACTAGTAGATACTCGGGGAATTGTATTTCTGAATTATGTTAACAATAAGTCAAATACTAGAGAATTTGGCTATTTCCCCATTTTTATAGCAGAAGAAGAATCTTTTGTTTATTTCGACAAAAAAGAAATACTCAACGGAACCTATGATCGAGACATTTATCATCAAATTCCCCCTTTCGAGATTGACTCATTGAGTGTGAGTGATCCTGGTGCTTTTAAATTCGAAGGAAGCTTTCATTCTGGAGGTATGTTTCCCGTATTCGATGAATTTATGGGAATCATTGACAACCCGGTTTCAAAAGGTAAGTCTATGGGCTTTAAACATGAAATCCCTGAAGGGGGCTACCCAATTTTTGATGAAACCGCCAATCTAGATGGATTCATCAGTGTGAGCAATGACGGCATACGTGTAGAAGGCACCATTCATCACCTAAGTGCTGACATAAGCGCCACTGACTTTGTGTTTTATCAAGATTCAGTAACATCTGAAAAAGGTACGCTATTTGATTCTAGAGCGGAGTTAATAGCAGGTATAGAATTCCCTCCTATCCAAGCCAAGGAGTTTTCCATGCTTTGGGTACCAGAACAAGACACCATGAGGATAACTGCAATTGCCACCCCCTTCAACCTTTATGATAATTTTGCAAGGATGAAAGGCTCGACTGTTTTTACTACAGGTGGAGTGAGCGGCAATGGGGTATTAAGTACTGAGGGAAGTCAAACTAAGAGCCATGAATACACTTTTCTAAAAGAGAATTATCGTGCGAGAAATGCAAAATTTGAAATTCAATCAGACGATCCCCGTAAACCCAGCTTATTTGCAGAAGATGTTAAGGTAGATTTCAACGTTAATAAACGCCAAGCACAGCTCATATCTGAAGAAGAAGGTAGAGTGGTTTTGAGTTTTCCGTATTCGCAAATGCGTACTTCTATCAACAGTGCCAGTTGGGACTTGGATGAGCAAATGGTATATATGGAAAAACCTAAAGATGTACCGCTAGAAAACTCTTACTTCTTCACTACACGCAAAGCATTAGACTCCATCGCTTTCAATGCCTCTCGGGCGGAGTATGATATTCGTAAACTTGAAATGACTGTGGGAGGTATTCCTGAAATCTTAATTGCAGATGTTAAAATAATACCGGGTGATAGTACACTCGTCGTAAAAGAAAATGCAACATTCGAAAAGATGACCAACGCTCGTATTTTTATGGACGCTGAAAAACAGTTCCATAAACTTTACCAAGCTGATATTACTATAGAGTCAAGGCATAAATTTCAGGGTACCGCTACCTACTTATTTGTAAATGCGGTGCAGGACACTTTTGAATTTGCAATTAACCGGTTTATCATGCCTACCAGAGAGGAAGATAGCGGAAGACGTCGCCCCGCAAAAGGCCTTGACTCTAGAGAGTTTAATCATACGGTCGCTGTAGGTGAAATGCTACAAGAAGATGAAGTATTACTATCACCTGGAATCTATTATAAAGGAGATGTAGTCGTACATGCTGATAAGGAACTCATGGAGTTGAAAGGTTTTCTAAAACTAGATTTACAAGAGGTCCCTTATTATGACACATGGATTAGATACGAGAGCGATGCCGAAGACGAAGAAATAACTTTTGACTTTAACACTGCCAAAACCGAAAATAATGAGACGCCAAGAGCTGGTTTATTTTTCGACCATCAAGTGCATGAGTTATATCCAGTATTCATGTATTTTGAGAGAAGTAAAAACGATCAGCAGTTCTTTAAGCCGTCTGGAATGTTGACCTACAATCGCTTCAAAGACGAATACACTATCATCGACGAAGACAAGAATATAAGAGGGGCATACAAGGGGAAAATATTTAGGTATAATGAAAACGAGAAGAGTATCTTTTTTGAAGGGGATGTTAACTTCACCAACAACAAGCAAAACCTTGGTATGGACATCAAGGCGGCAGCTAGAGGCAAAGGGAATTATGAGAAAGAAGAATTTGAGCTAAAATCTACCCTAATCCTTGATACTGACCTTCATCGATCGGTGGCACAGCTACTTGCCGAAAGGCTGAGAGATGCCGTGGAGGACCGTGGAGCCCCTCCCGCTACTAGAGATAACACAGGCCTAACCTACCGTATTGCAGAGCTTACTAGTGAGGAAAAAGCAAAAGAATATGAGGAGCGATCCAAAATGGACTATGTGTCACTAAGTGATTTTGCATCTGAATTTGTCAAAACAATTACCATATCTGAGGTAGAAATGCAATGGAGCAATGAAAATAAAGCATGGTTCTCCAAAAGTAAAATCGGCATTGCTAATATCGCCAATATGGATATCAATGCTGCACTTGACGGATTCATAGAATTTAGAAAAACAGAAAGAGGCGATGTAATTAATCTTTATACCCAACTAGGATCGACCTTTTGGATGTTCATCAGCTACGAAGAAAACAGAATGAACATTATCACCTCTAGCGACGAGGTAAATCAAGAAATTAAAAAGAGAAGTAATATCTCTAAAGCTAGGATGAATGAATTTGCCTTCTACCAAGGTGAAATAGCTGATGTAATGAGTTTTGGTAACCGTTTCCAAAGTCAGTACTACAAAATAGACACCCCATTCCGCATTGGGTCGGGACAGGTAGCACCAGAGCAGGATACGGAAACATTTGACACCTTCGAAAAACAAGAGGAAGACGATGATGATGATGATGATGGCGGGTTCTAAATGCAATCATCATCCCACAAGAAAAAGAAAAAGCGATCAACAACTTGGTCGCTTTTTTTATTGTTTTACAAAACTCAAAATCGACACTTAAATCTCGAACAGATTCGAGAACATTGAAACAAAAGCATTTGAAATCCCTTTAAAGGTAAGGTACTATATAGCATACTTCAAGTACGCTGCACTTAAAATCATGGTACTGTATTGGTATTATAACTTTTAAAAATCAACGACTGAAATGGAATACAAAAGATTGGGTAAATCGGGATTACAGCTAAGTAGATTAAGCTTTGGATCATGGCTTACATTCGGCAAGCAAATTGGAAATAATATTGCGGAAGACCTTATGAAAATGGCTTACGATAGTGGTGTCAACTTTTTTGATAATGCTGAAATCTACGCCCGAGGGAAGTCTGAAGAGGTGATGGGAGACATTTTAAAAAAAATGGGTTGGCGAAGAGATTCGTATGCACTATCATCAAAAGTATTTTTTGGATTAGGTGGCGATCTTGGTCCTACCCAAAAAGGGCTTAATAGAAAACACGTCACTGAAGCTTGCCACCAAGCACTCGAAAGGCTAAATACAGACTACCTTGATCTATTCTTTTGCCACAGACCCGATAAAGAGACCCCTATCGAAGAAACGGTTTGGACGATGCATAACCTCATTCAGCAAGGTAAAATCTTGTACTGGGGTACCTCCGAGTGGAGTGCTCAGGAAATTATGGAGGCTCATATGGTAGCCAAACAATATAATCTCATTGGTCCAACCATGGAACAACCACAGTACAATATGCTAGCAAGAGACAGAGTGGAAAAAGAATACAGCCAAATTTATAAGACTGTAGGGCTTGGCACTACCATTTGGTCTCCCTTGGCTTCAGGCTTGCTAACAGGAAAATACAATGAGGGAATGCCAAAAGACACTAGACTTAATATCGATGGAATGGAATGGCTCAAGGATGCCACTCTTAGAGAAGAAAGCATTGAAAAAGTAAGAAAGCTCACCTCGCTAGCCAATGATCTGGGAATGAGCATGGCTTGCCTCGCAATTAATTGGTGTTTGAAAAATGATAATGTAAGCACAGTAATTTTAGGAGCTTCAAAGCTTTCTCAACTAGAAGAAAACTTAAAGGCCACAGAATTTACCGATCGACTTACTTCGGGAATTATGGAGGAAATTGAAAAAATACTCGATAATCGACCTGAAATGCCTGCATTTTAAACAATCAAAAGCCACCTTACTGCATCATAGTCAGGTGGCTTTTTTCATTAAAAGTCGATCGCTTTAATGGCTAAAGAATAGTCTCGATTACTTAATGCTTTAATAGCAGCACTACTCGATGAGCTTAAACACAACCCTTTAAATATTAAATAATAATGTTTCGACTTTATGCGCATTCATTTTATGTCCTCAAACAGCAGTAAACTTAAGCTTATTAGTATTTGTCTCTGTTGTGTCAATGATCAGAATCACCCCGCATTAGGCTTGCTATCAATATAAATCGTGAAATAAGACACAGTTTTGTTGAGCAAAATATTATTTGGTAAAAAATGAGCAAAAAACAAATATTGTATCATACTAACCAATCAAATCAATCTAATCACGATATTCTTTTTATTTGACAGCGTAAAACTGTAAATTCAAAATTTTGTGTCGAAATAAAAACGAGAATCAAGATAAATGAGTAAAGTCGAAACATTCAGTAACAGATGGGGAATTATATTGGCATCCCTTGGTATGGCGATTGGCGCGGGAAATTTATGGCGATTCCCAAAAATGGCAGGACAATACGGGGGAGCATTTATTGTATTGTGGATTTTCTTTCTACTCGTTTGGTCGATCCCTATTCTACTATCAGAGTTTTCAATCGGTAAAAAGCATAAGAAAGGAGTGATAGGCTCTTATGGAAGTATGGCAGGTAAAAAATACACCTGGCTAGGTTACTTTATTACCCTTTGTACTTTAGGTATCGCCTTTTACTATTCAGTAGTCACGGGCTGGGCCTTGCGATATTTCTTATTGGCGGTAGAAAATCTATATCTAGGAATTAGTGGATCCCCTACCCTAAGTGACACCCTCGCTGACGAGCCTAAGTTCCTCGACCAATTCTGGATGTCAACCTCCAATGGTAGCTTTCTAACGGTAGGACTACACGTACTTGCAGTAGTAGTAGCTGGATATTTACTATCAAAAGGAATTCAAAATGGCCTTGAAAAGATCAATAAGATCCTCATTCCTACTTTATTTCTTTTACTTATTTTCATTGCCATTCACTCTGTGAGTATGGAAAATGGTCTGGTAGGGCTCAACTACATCTTTGAGATTGATTTCAACCATTTTAAAGATTATCGCATTTGGCTAGAAGCCTTGACGCAATCAGCTTGGTCTACGGGTGCTGGCTGGGGGCTCATGATGACCGTTGCCTCTTACTCGCGTGATAAAGAAGATGTAACCTTAAATACACTCATCAGTGCGTTTGGTAATAATACAGCCAGCTTAGTGGCAGCATTTGCAATATTGCCAAGTGTATTTGCTATGGCGCCTAGCGTAGCAGAAGCAGAAGAATTTCTAAAAACAGGAAGTCAGGCACTCACCTTTACTGTCATCCCTCAACTTTTCAGTAGCATCAACGGAGGCTACTTCCTCACCATGATCTTTTTTACGGCTTTTACAGTAGCGGCCTTCACCTCACTACTACCCATGGTAGAGATGTTTATTAAAAATCTAATGGATTTGAACATCAAGCGCAGAACAGCTGGTATCATTGCAACTGCATGCTGCGTGGGTTTTGGACTACCATCTGCATGGTCACTTAACTTTTTTAATAACCAAGACTGGGTTTGGGGAGTAGGATTGGTACTTACGGGCTTTATCATCACCATTGCTGTAGTAAAACATGGCCCTATAAAATTCAAAAAAGAATATATTGATGTAGATTCTGACTTCACCGTTAGCAACTGGTATTTCAAAATCTGTACTTACATCAACCTATTTCTAGGTCTTTTCTTAGTGTTCTGGTTGATGTATGATAACGATGCGCCTTGGTTGAATGATGATGGAGCATGGAACTTCTTCTCTATTTATAGTAATGCCTCTGTGGTCACTCAGTGGGCCATTGTTATCGTATCAGGCCTATTACTCAACAACCTTCTCTACAAGTACTTTGTAAAACAAAAAGCCGCGTAAATATGACTACCAATGCAATTATCAGCATGATCATCATCCTAACAATTGTGATAGGAGGGTTCATCACATTTGTGAAAACCGCCATGCAAAAGGAAAAAGAAAAAGACGGCAAGAGCGAATAAGCAATTTTCGCTTTTATTATTTGCGAGGGATGAGGAAAGTATCCATTCCTCGCTAAACATATTTAATAATTCGCGTCACTATATTGTTTTCGGAAATGACGTATCATATCGATGATAATCTCCTTGTTGTGGCAATGAATGAATAGGTCGTTAATGGGTGCGGGGAATAAAGAATTACACAAATTTTCGAAAGATAGCCACTGTTAATCAAGAGATTAAAAAAATATATTATACCTCTCCCCAAGATTGCAGAAGTCACTTCACTAAAAGCTTGAGTCAACCTTAAAATGCCTAGCAATCAATGTGAAACATTGTGTAAAACATCGAGCAACATTGTGCTATTTTTTTAGATAACAGAGTGGCGCAAAACCTCCCAGGGTATAATCAATGAGCAATATGAACGGTTACATTGAGCGAACAAATACCCCTCTTGTATTGATGTATTTCAGGCTGAGTGATGAAATTCGTTACTTGATGACAATAAAAATCATTTTTGTAAACTAGCCAATAAGCATAAAACACATTTTCCTTACAACTAAGAATAAATATTACACTTCAAGGCGCTTCTACCCAAATCATAAGCCTATTTATAAATGTCATAATTGGGATTCCACTAATCGAAAGATGATACGTAGGCAAGCACCTTCCAAAATGATAGCTTATCACTGATGGTTTAATAAAAGCTTATGTCAGAACTATGTAAAATAATAGTTCAATGTTCAAAATATTGGGCACTGTTCAAAAAAATACGCCTAAGCAAGCGGTTTAATAGTAAGCATCCGCCCGTCTGCATATTTCAATAGTTGTTTTTGTTGCCTAATCTTG
>JAFIEW010000052.1 GCA_020832375.1 Cyclobacteriaceae bacterium | reverse complement strand
GACATGTTCAATGAAAGTATCTTTTTTTTTCAAAAACCCTAACTTGTGCAGTTGGTTTTTTACATTTCTACCAGAATCCGGGAAGGGATAAAATCACCATTTGATACATAGGCACTTTCATGCTACAATCAAAAGTTAGCTATTTTACGTTACTTATTTTTCAAGTCATAGAATCCGGGTTAAATTAAATACTGAAGTTTGATTGTCAGTATTTTAGCTCTTTTATAACAAGATCTAGCCTACAATGGGTTAATGAACCTACCTATCGGTATGTATCGAGCTGAAATGACTAATTAACACTTATCCATCTACCGCTCGATCTAAAAAGTCGTGGAAAGGCTTGATAATGCGATAGGCTTCAATGGCATTTTCTGCAAAAGAGTCTGTCAAAATATCTTCTTTTTTCAAGGGATGTACCACAGCGAAACTTTTTAAGTTGAGGTACTTTATCATGGGGTGATCTTTGCTGTATCCTTTTGGGGATGTTTTTAATTCACTTTCCCTTAAAAGATCTCCATAGTACTCTTCAAAGCGGCTTTCATTGATGATATCTAGAAACTCTTCCCCGCAATAATCTATTTCTTGACGGATTTTATGCAGCTGATCTGTGTCAGGGGAATAGATGCCACCAGCGAAGAAGCACTCATTGATGCCGACATGCATATAAAAATCCGCATATTGCTTTCCCCTATGATAGCTGGCACCCCAATGGTCTTTATAGGTGGGCAGATTGGGTCTAAATACTTTATTGTGGTTAATCCGGTTGACTCCTTCCTTGGCCTTCATTTGAATGATCGAAGGCTCTACTTCCTTCATCCCACGCAAAACATCTTCCATCAAATTGATAAAGATTTCTTTTGTAGCATGATATTCATCACGATGCTCGTCCATCCATTCTTTTCTATTATTTCGGTTGAGTCTTTCTAAAAAGGAGAAGATTTCTTTTCTATCATTTTGGATTTTGTTGGCCATATTTTTGATCGATTGTATAAAATAAATATTGCTTGATTTGATATCCTCTTTTAAACCGCAATTATATAGCAGATGTTATCCATCTTCATTCATGGGGTTAAGAAAAAAAATCCGTAAAATTGCATACTGTTTTATAAAGTAACATGCATTTTGATTGATGCATGAATAGGGTAAAAGGTTTTAATAATATTAAGGAGACATATGTCGATTTTTCGATTGGTGGTATTTGGGTTTAGTGTGGTCGCTCTAGGCGGCTGTAGTATTTTTCCAACGGGGGAGTCTAAAAACGATCCTATTTTATTTTCTGTGGGGGATGAGGAGGTAAGGATCAGCGAATTCCAATATGTATATGAAAAAAATCCGCAAAGTGAACGGTTTGGCTCGACAGAGGATATCGCCGAATATCTGGATTTATACCTCAACTTCAAGCTGAAGGTACAAGAAGGAAAGCGACTAGGAATTCATGAAACGGAAGAATTCAAGCAAGAGTTTGAACAGTATCGTTCGCAAATTGCTAAGCCCTATATGACCGAAAGTACGCTTGTTGATGAGGAGGTAAGAGCACTCTATGAGCGACTGAAGCAAGAAGTCAAAGCTTCTCATATTTTGATTCGATTAGACGAAAATGCTAGTGCTTCTGATACACTTTCAGCTTATGAGCGCATGCAGGATATTAGAGAGAAGGTACTAAGTGGTGCAGATTTTGGCGAATTGGCTGAAGAGTATAGTGAAGATCCTAGTGCACGAGCTAATTCTGGAAATTTAGGCTATTTCACGGCCTTGCAGATGATCACCCCTTTTGAAAAAGCTGCTTTTGCTACACCAGTGGGTGAAATATCAGATATCATTCGCACGCAGTACGGTTATCACATTATTAGTGTAGAAGACAAAAGGCCTGCGAGCGGTGAACGCAAGGTGAGTCATTTGATGGTTCAATATGAGGGTGAGGCAAAGCAAACTGAGGCAAAGCAAAAGGTCGATCAAATTTATGCAGAGCTTGAGCAAGGTGCTGACTGGGATCAGATGGTTAGGCAGCATTCAGATGATGCCTCTACGAAAGATAGAGGTGGAGAACTTCCATGGATTAGTATTTCCAATGTTTCAAATACTTTTTCAGATGCAATTTTTGGCTTAGAAGAAACCGGAGACATATCAGAGCCAGTATTGAGTAATTTCGGATGGCATTTATTTCGACTCATCGAGGTTAGAGAGCTAGCGTCTTTTGACGAAATGAAGTCACAGCTAGAAAGTAGGGTGAGTCGCAATGCGCAGCTGAATGAGGAATTGCTATTGAGTAAGCTAAAAGCTGAAAACCAGTTTGTGAAGAATGAAGCCGCGTATGAGTGGGTAAAAAATCATCTCAAGGAAGATGCCATGCTATCTATTAAAAAAGATGACGATATAATACCTTATCCACTTTTTACAATTGGCGGGAACGAAACTACCGGTATAGAGGAACTTATAGAGCGCAGGTCTAAAAATAAAAACAAGTCTTTAGATGAAAGCATAAAAGCGTTTGAAAAAGAAAAGCTGATCGATTTTGAAGAGCGTATGCTTGCTGATAGGTATCCAGAGTTTGATTTACTTGCAAAAGAATACTATGAAGGTATTATTCTTTTTCAGGTTATGGAAGAGCAAGTATGGGGCAAAGCTGCGCAAGACACTACCGGTTTGAGGAGGTTTTTTGATGCCAATAGAGCTAGTTACAAGCACCCTAAAAAGATAAAAGGGAAGATTTTTTCTGCCAAGAACGAGCAGATTGCCGATCAATTGATGAATTACATCGATAAGGGGGCATATCCTACTACTCAAAGTAATCTTTTTAGTCTCGATGAAGATAGGTTGAGATATCGATTGATGGTATATGTTGATCAAATTGATCAAGGACAAAGAATTGACCTAGAAGTAAGATATTCTGCTTCTGACGAAGAAAAGAAAATAAAGGAGCAATTAGGATTCATTGCTGCATTTTCTAGTGTTAGGGAGCTCATTTTTGTAGCGGATGAATCAATGGATGAAGGAAATTTCTCGGTTTTCAAAATGGGGAGCCAAGCAGATAAGCTAGTAGAATTATTGAATAAAACTGATAAATTAGCGTTAAGTCTTCATGAAGGGGAATTTGAGTGGGGAGATAATCGCCTGCCGGATCAAATGGCTTGGAAGGAGGGCGTTCAGCGATTTGATCATAATGGTAGAGTTGCTGTGGTGGTAGTTGAAGAGTTAATACCAGAAGGCCAGCAATCCTTAGGAAATATAAGAGGAAGGGTAATTTCTGACTATCAAGACGAGTTGGAAAGAGAATGGGTAAAATACTTGAGAAAAAAATATGCCCCAAGCATCAATGAAAAGGAGTTACAAAATTTTAAAGCGACATACCAACCTTGAGACTTATCATATATAGTTTAATTCTAGTCGTTTTTTGTTCTTGCGATGCATTTGAAACAAAACAGGATGCAGATAGTGAAAAACAACGGCCCATTGCTAGGGTAAAAGATAACTATCTTTATGCTGAATCATTGGCCGGTTTGGTAGAGGAAGGATATTCGTATGAAGATAGTGTAGTATTGGTAGACCGCTATATTGATTCTTGGGTGAAAAAGCAATTGATGATAGCTGAGGCTAGTAATAATTTAAAGATCGATGAAGCTGAGTTAGAAAGGAGGATCCTAGATTATCGATTTGCTTTGATATCTTATGAATTTGAGCGACAAGAGGTAGATGCTAATATTAACTTTGATATTTCAGAAGAAGAAATATTAGAATATTACAATAGTCGGTTAGATGATTTTGAGTTAAAGCAAAATATTGTAAAGGGCACCTTTATAAAAGTACCTAAAGAAGCACCTGAGCTGAATAACTTGAGAAGAATCATGCGGAGATATTCCGATCAAGATAAGGAAGAATTAAAGTCTTATGCCTATCGATTTGCATCTTCTTATATTTTGGAGGATAGTGTTTGGTATAAGTTTGATGAAGTTATCAAAAATACCCCTTTCATGTCAATACCCAACAAGGTGCAGTTTTTGAAAAACAATCGTTTTGCGGAATCTGAGGATGAAAATGAATATTACTTTATTAGAATACAGGGTTATAAAATTTCTGAGGAAGTTTCTCCAGTTGAATTTGTGAGTGACGATATTCGCAATATATTAATTAATAAGCGCAAGGCAGAGATCGTTAGAAACTTGCGCGACGAAATTTACGAAAAAGCAAAAAATAATAATGATTTTGAGATATTTAACTAGCTTATTTTTGGTTTGGGTTTTAAGTTTTGCTTTTGCTACACAAAACTCTTGGGCTCAAGAAGAAGATGAGCCTCAGCTAGAGGTAGAGGAGAAAAAGCCTGCAAAGCCACGAGACAAAAGTAGAGATATTGTTGCCGATAAAATTATTGTGAAGGTAGATAATTACATTGTGCTGAAATCTGAACTTGAGCGAACCTATTTGGATTTTAGGGCTCAAGGAAGACGTGGTGTGACTCGCTGTGAAATACTAGAAAACTTGCTTATCAATAAGCTTATGGTAGCCCATGCTGAGATTGACTCTGTCTTGGTATCAGACATTGAAGTGTTACAAAATTTAGAACAGCGGATGGGCATGATGCTTCAGCAGATTGGTGGTGAAGAAAAGCTGCAGGAAATCTACGGGAAAAGTGTCAATCAATTTAAAGATGAACTTGAAGATCAGGTAAGGGAACAGTTGATTGCAGATAAAATGCAACGGGAAATTACCAGGGGGTTAAGTGTTACCCCAGCTGAGGTAAAACGCTTTTTTGATAAGATTCCTAGGGACTCTTTACCTTTCTTTTCAACCGAGGTATCTGTTGCGCAGATTGTAAAAAAACCTGAGGTAAGTAGAGAGCAAAAACAAAAATCTATTGATTTACTCAATGATATAAGAAGAAGAGTACTAGATGGTGAAGATTTCGGAACATTTGCTCGTAAGTATTCTAAAGACCCTGGTTCTGCCGCTAATGGAGGTGAGTTGCCAGGCTTTTATAATAGGGGTGAATTAGCGCCTGAATATGAGGCCACCTCTCTTAGTTTGAAGCCTGGAGAAATTGGAGCACCTGTAGAAACCCAATTCGGAATTCACCTTATTCAGTTATTGGAAAGACGAGGAAATCAATTTAGAACTCGCCATATTCTTGTCACACCAGAACCCACAGAGGCTGATGTAAAAAAGGCTGAGCGCTATTTGGATAGCTTGCGGACTGAAATAGAAAATAAAAATATCTCCTTTACGAAAGCGGCAAAGGAATACTCAACAGAAAGAGAAACCTCAGGTTCTGGCGGTTTCTTTACCGATGGTGACGGATCTATTTTTGTAAGTACAGAAGAGCTCGATCCAGTAATCTTTTTTACTATTGATACGCTAGAGGTGGGTAGTATTACAAAACCTATACGATATAAAGAAAGAGATGGAACTGAGCATGTAAGAATTCTATGGTATAAAGACCGAATAAAACCTCATCGTGCTAATCTAAAACAGGACTATCAAAAGATACAGATAGCAGCTTTAGCGGAAAAACGAAACAGAAGGCTTGAAGAATGGTTTGAACAAGCACAAAAGGGAGTATACATTAATATAGACCCTGAATATCAAGACTGTAACTTATTAAATCAATAATAATGGCTGAATATAGCAGTGATAAAGAAGCAGCTGATGCTTTGACAATAAAATATAAAGAGCTTACCTCCGAGCTTTCAAAGGTAATTGTAGGGCAGGAGGATGTGATTAAACTATTAATAACAGGTATCTTTACACAAGGGCATTGCTTGCTTGTAGGAGTACCTGGACTAGCGAAAACACTTCTTATTCAAACCTTATCCTCTACACTTAATTTGGAGTTTAACCGTATTCAGTTTACTCCAGATTTGATGCCTTCCGATATTTTGGGTGCAGAAACGCTAGATAAGGACAGAAACTTTATTTTCAACAAAGGAGCCATTTTCTCTAATATTATTCTTGCTGATGAGATTAACCGTACTCCACCCAAAACACAAGCTGCACTTTTAGAGGCGATGCAAGAAAAAAATGTAACCATAGGTGGTAAGAAATATCCATTACCTAATCCGTTCTTTGTATTGGCTACCCAAAACCCTATTGAACAAGAGGGTACCTATCCACTACCCGAAGCACAGCTTGATAGATTTATGTTTCAGGTGAAACTCGAATACCCAAGTTATGAGCAAGAAGTCGCCATTGTCAAAAATACTACCTCCGGAGTATTGAACCAATGTAATGCAGTACTTGATGCGAATCAAATTTTGGAGTTCCAACAATTGGTTAGGAAAGTTCCTGTAGCTGATAACGTTGTGGAATATGCGGTGTCACTCGTGCATAAAACACGCCCAAATAGTTCTTCATCTCAAGATAAATTTTCTGAATTTATCGAGTGGGGAGCCGGACCTCGAGCTTCACAAAACCTGATTCTTGCTGCAAAATGCAATGCTCTGTTAAATGGAAAGTATAGCCCTGACATAGAAGACGTAAGAGAAGTTGCTGTACCCATCCTAAGGCATAGAATTGTAAAGAATTTCCGAGCTGAGGCTGAGGGTATTACAGAAGAAAAACTTATTGCAGACATGTTTTAGTTATACCTTAGAAAATGGTAAATACCTTTTCAAAGTTCTTAAGGCCATGAATAAATGTTTTGATAGAGCCCTGTGGTTAAGATTTTATTTTTAGTAAAACGATCTTTACCACAGGGTCTTTTTTTTAATACGGCTTCGAGGTCTGCTGCAAGGTTTGATGGAGGGCCGGCCTATAAAGTTTCAATTATAGCCAATATGAGACGGTAAAGCGAAGATGCTTTCAATTACCTCGAGCTGCAGCCAATAAAGAAGATATTGTCTATGGGTTTTAGCTTCAACATGTGATTTCAGACATTTAGAAGATTGGGGTTTAATTACTATGGATAGAATCTATAGACCAGGTAAAGCTTGAAATTGACCTTAAACTTTAACTATCAGTATTCAGCTATTTTTATTTTCGCCCTATATCACTCTAAAAATAGATACACTGTTTGCTATAACAAAAGCTATCCTGCTTAAATACAAATTTACTTGTTCATAACACCAGCTGCTTAAAAGGACTTTAACTCATATAGATCGGAGCTTTCTGAATTCTATGCAGCTAATTAGGAATAGAGGCAAAAAAGCATAATTGGGGTATAGATTTAGAAGCTGAGTTCATCCCGCTATTGCAATATAAAAAAGAAAAAATCAATACTTAAGCTTACTGAAAGTTGAAAAGAGCCTATGAGAGGGTTTGAAGAGGTAAATGTAATCCGTTAGAGAGCTAAGTAGGGCATGATAAAAAACATCTCTACTTTATTTATTGGAGTGCACAGTTTTTATTCAAAAGTAGTGAAAATGCTTGCACGAAAATGTCTTAGATGAACATTTTGTAGCTTAGCCACAAGCATTATCGTAATTTGTCATTCGTAAATCGGAAGTGGTATTTATTTGGAAAAAGATTAGAAGTTTAAAATAAGCTTCTTGAAATGTATCATTTCTCCCATCAAATGAGACAAGCGAAGCTTATGCCGCCTCGAATATGCAGAAATTGGGACTTTTTAAGCAAGCCCTATGGATCTCCTAATCTAAAAACCGTGTTTTTTCTTCTGCTGTTGGTAGCCTGCAACTCTTACTTTTGCCAAACCAATGGTATCGATTACGCGCTATGATATCATAAACGACATCTCTTATAAAGCTAGGGACAATTATGAAAATGTAGGTAGCGGGCCATAGCCCATTCAGTTTTTTAGCTGCACGCAAAGCTGCAGTACTTTTTAAGTAGACCTTTTCGCCTTCTATAAGAACTAGGCTACTAAACTCTTTTTTCTCTAACTGGAAATGGTCTAAAAGAGCCTGGCCTTTTCTTGATTGTAAAGAGGCTAAAAGAAAATGATTTTTTGGGTCTCTCTTGATGATAAAATCCACTGCACCGTTACACAAGTTACAAATACCGTCAAATAGCAATATAGGCTTACTTCTTGGCTCAAATACTTCCGCTTTCTTCATATCTAAACTCAATAGAGTACATGAACCCAGCCTTTCAACCGTTGTCTTCTTAGGCTTGGTTCGAGCACGTCAAAAGTTACTAAGGCCTCATAATAATAAGCTGCGGGATTGAGTAGGTTTCCGTTGAAGTCTCTTCCATCCCAATTGATAAAGATGCCTTCTTCGCTATCGGCATCTTCAGAGTTATAACTGAAAACTTTCTTACCCCAACGGTTGTAAATATTTATTTCAATGCTTTCTACAAACCGCGGACATCGATCATTTTCAGCATCTTCAAAAGGCCTAAAAGTGTCGTTTTTACCATCTGTATTCGGGGTAATAATGTTTGGAAACTCGATTTGAGGACAGTTGTCATTGCAAAATTCCTCAGATAGTTCGCTTCTATTTCCAGAGCGATCTACTGACCTTATGCGGTAACAACCCTTAAACGAAGAGAGATTTTCATGTGTGAAGCGGTTTTCACTAACCGTAGCTATCAGTTCATAGTCAGTTTCATTTCCACTTGGGCTAAAAAAGATCTCGTAGAATAAAATCTGTTCATCACAGCCATCGATTATATCCTCATCCCAGCTTAAAGTATTTCTAAAATCATTGAATCCACAAGGGCGACCTGATAAAAACTCTGTGCAACCAGCGTCTCCTTGGAAATTATCAAAATTGATTTGACCAATCGGACATGGAGGAATGGTGTCGTTGGGTTGTACGCAGCTTATCTGCGAATAATTGAGTAAAGGACTAGGGATGCTATCATTGCCGTAGGTGCCACGTGTCAAAACAAGGTAACAATATTCAAATTCGTCAGATAAAGGCGTACCTTGCCCATCATCTTCAAACCTGAAATTGCCAGTTTCAACTACATTAACTGAAGCGTAAGGGGCGTCAAGAGGTTCGAAGTCAGATATAAGCGTTGGCGCTGGGTCTTCTGGGCTTTTAATCAATCGGTATACATCATGAATAGGATGGTCGAATGCTTGGTTAGACCAAGGTACAGTTGCAGACCAATTTAATACGATATTTTCTACCCCAGGAATTAGTGTAAGCCGCACTGAGGAAGCTATTGCCGAGGGGTCTATGGCAGTTTGTGTAGCATCACTGGCTTCTACCTGGTATCGGAAAGTTTCAACTAGGGTGTTAATACCAGAGTCGATGACGTTGAGAAAGCCGTCCTCATTGAAGTCTTCATCTGTAAGTTGTGCGATTGATACTCTTTGCTCTCCTTGAATTCTAAATAATTCATAGCTGTAAGGCGCAGGAGATACCTCATTATCAAGATCGAAAGGTGGAAGCCAACTAATAGAAATCCGCCCTTCATTACCATTTGTTTCCAATACAGAAACTTCAGTCATGACAGGAGCATCTGCATCAACTTCTATACATATTTCATTAGAAACAATACTCTCCCCACCACCAGGTTCATCCCATTCTGCCACCAATCGATAACAAATGGTAGCGCCAGGGGCAAGTCTTTCTTCGTCGATATAATTGGTTTGGTTGATCCCCACCCGATCTATTAATTCATATCCCGCTCCTTCAGGCATACCGATATCACAATTTTCTGGTTCGAATGGATTACTTCCTACTCTTCGCCATACCTGCATTTGTGAAGCGGTAGAGCGACATGAATACTCATCCCAATTAAGACTTACCGTTCTATTGTCGCTTAGAGTAGCGGCTGCTAGATTGGGGGGTGGACCCACCACTCGGATCTGCCAATTGTCAAAAGCAGAAAAAGCTGGGCCTCTGGCACCTGATTGATTTGGACATAGTCCTACTGGGCGGTCAGTGATCCTAAATTGTACGTCATAGGGCTGAGCTCTTACATGAGAACAGTTGGTCTGCCATTCAAAATTAACCGCTGCAGGAGGGGTCATAAAACTTGGCTCTGAAGGGATCATTCGAGCTGGGGAACTCAAGAGGTCAAAAGCACCGGAAAATGCCTCAATGATTACATCATCCCCATCAGGATCAAAACCTCTTATGACTTCCTCAATGGTTTCACCTGCGATCACACATATTTCTTGCGGTACCTCTAGTTCAGGCCTTTCATTGCAAGCATCTTCTACAATGATTTGCATATCTCGAATTACATAACCCAAGTTGAACCATTCGCCACCTATTTGGCGCCATTCTTCAATTGCAAAGGCTATATTAAATAAGCCTGCAGTACCAGGGGCATCCCAAATGATATCTCCAGTTGTTGAATTCAAATCGTAAATTACTGGTGACGAACCATCTTCACGGAATTGACCAAATTCTGGGTTGTCTGGGAATCGATAATTTTGAACGAAGGTACCGACACCTTGTCTGCAGACTTCTGTTCGGTAAGCTAGGCTGTCTCCATTAGGATCAAAAGCTCCTGGATTGTGGAAAAAGGCCACCCCTACACCTCCATTGTCAATAGGAGGTACTAGTAGTACAGGGGTGTCATTAACCCCGAAAAAAGGGTCTATTCGTATAAGTGTCTCTATGTAGAAGGGGGTCTCAACAGAGCGATTCATATTTAAAACATTAGCATTTCTGTTGATCTCTGTGTAGTTAATAAGATAGTCTCCTGGAGAATTGAAGGTATGAGTAAAAGTGTATTCTCTTTTTTCTATCCTGCCGGGTACAAGTACTTCTGTGGTATTAGAATCAGCATCAAAATCTAAGTCTTCAATGATGGTACCGTCACCCAAATCAATGAATCCGTTACCGAAGTCGACAGTAGACGTTTCAATATCAATATATCCGGTGAGGGTAATTCTATAAGTAAGCGAAGCATTACTCACTCTTCTTGCTGTGATTTCGCCAGCTCTTATGTGGGTAGCCTTTGCGAAGTCAATGCTCAAAATAGTAAAGGCTGCGAGTAGTGCTAAGTATCCCAAATAGGATTTTCTCTTAGCTAATATTGAAGCATTTCCCTTTAAGACTGAAAAATATTGGGATCTCCCCATAATAGTATGATTCTGTAGATAGGAATTCAGTGAATTAAAATATTAATCGAAATTTACAAAAAAACAGACAAACTAATCGTAGCGATTTATCACTAACTTTGGAAAAGTAGAGAATATCCTTAATATAGTTTATCACGGAGCTTACCAACCGATCATTCTTTTTGTTATTAAACTGAGCTCATAGAGGATTGGTTAGTGGCATAAAGATGATTGTTTTTCAATCGTTTGCATCATGTTGCTTCTCGTGTAATTTAGAATGAGTCTAAAATCCTATCTAGGTTTTGTTTACTAAGCTCCGCAGTAATAACTTTGAGTTTAAAATTTGTACATTTATCATTCCAAAATAACGAAAAATAACATATGAATTGGTTTGTTGCAACATTTTCTAGCACCATCGGGAGAAAGGTGATGATGTCTATTACAGGTTTATTTTTGATAATATTCTTGGTAGGCCACGTTTCAGGGAATTTTCTTTTGTTTAAAAATGATGGGGGTCAGGCATTCAATGAGTATGCCCTATTTATGACAACCAATCCGATCGTGAAAATTCTATCAATTATTACCTATGTTGCGATTTTAGGTCACGTAGCGGTATCTATTATTTTACAGATTCACAACAGGAAAGCTCGCCCAGTAAATTATGCAGTAGCTAATCCTTCGGCAAATAGTCCGTGGAATTCTAGGAATATGGGTATTTTAGGTACATTTATTCTTATTTTTATAGTGATTCACATGCAGAACTTTTGGTATCAAATGCAATTTGGTGAAATGCCGATGGTGAATTATGGCGATGGAGTCGAGTACAAGAATTTGTACCTAATCGTAGCCGAAGCTTTTTCAGTGTGGTGGTATGTAGCCATATATGTTTTTAGTATGATAATGTTAGGCATACATTTATCACATGGTTTCCAAAGTGCTTTTCAAACTTTAGGAATCAATCATAAGAAATATACCCCATTTATCAAGAAATTGGGCCTAGCATTTAGTATTTTAGTGCCCGCTGCATTTGCTTCTATTCCAATTTATATGTTCTTTTTATAGTTAAGTTGAGATGAGGGGGTGAGTTTAAAGTAAGCCTGCTATTCGATTATATTGTTGATCGAGTACATTTTAAGAGTAGAATTTGTAGCTTATAAATCGAACAATTGAACGCATTTTCGATTTATGTTAATAAGTCGCTCTTACTTAGAATTTTGAAAATTATAACGATATGCTAGATTCAAAAGTACCCGAAGGACCACTCTCAGAGAAGTGGACTCGGCATAAGTTTAATGTTAAGCTGGTTAATCCAGCTAATAAAAGGAAATATGATGTCATCGTAGTAGGTACGGGACTTGCTGGAGCTTCGGCTTCCGCTACCCTTGCTGAGCTTGGCTACAATGTAAAAGCTTTCTGTTTTCAGGATAGCCCCAGGCGAGCACACAGTATTGCTGCTCAAGGAGGTATCAATGCAGCGAAAAATTATCAAAATGATGGTGATTCTATCTACCGTCTTTTTTATGATACCATTAAAGGTGGTGACTATCGCTCAAGAGAAGCTAATGTACACCGTCTTGCAGAGGTGAGTGTTAATATTATAGATCAATGTGTTGCTCAGGGAGTTCCCTTTGCGCGTGAATATGGTGGCTTGCTTGCTAATCGTTCTTTTGGTGGCGCTCAAGTATCTAGGACATTTTATGCCAGAGGTCAAACAGGACAACAATTACTGCTAGGTGCCTATTCTGCTTTGAGTCGTCAAGTTGCCAATGGTAAAGTTCAAATGTTTCCTAGAACGGAGATGCTTGATCTTGTGACTGTAAATGGGGAAGCGAAAGGTATTGTAACGCGTAATCTAGTAACGGGAAAAATTGAATCTCATTCAGCGCATGCTGTAGTTTTAGCTACAGGTGGCTATGGAAATGTCTTTTTCCTATCTACCAACGCTATGGGATCCAATGTGACGGCGGCATGGAGAGCACATAAGAAAGGTGCATTCTTTGCTAATCCTTCATTTACGCAAATTCACCCTACTTGTATCCCCGTATCTGGTGATCACCAGTCTAAATTGACTCTTATGTCTGAGTCTTTACGAAACGATGGTAGAGTATGGGTTCCTAAGGCAAAAGATGAAAAAAGAAAGCCTGAAGATATACCAGAGGACGAAAGGGACTATTATTTGGAAAGGAAATATCCTGCTTTCGGTAATCTAGTGCCACGGGATGTTGCTTCTAGAAATGCAAAATATGTTTGCGATGAGGGTAGAGGAGTAGGTGCTACCAAGTTGGCTGTTTATCTTGACTTTGCTGATGCTATCAGAAGAGATGGTAGAGATACCATTGAGGCTAAGTACGGAAACCTATTCGATATGTATCGCCAAATTACTGGGGAAAATCCATACGAAACCCCAATGAAGATATTCCCTGCAGTACACTACACCATGGGTGGCCTTTGGGTAGATTACAACTTGCAGACTACAGTTCCTGGTTTATATGCTACAGGAGAGTCTAATTTCTCAGACCACGGTGCCAACAGATTAGGAGCTAGTGCATTGATGCAAGGTTTAGCAGATGGGTATTTTGTACTTCCTTACACCATCGGTGATTATCTTGCTGGTTCTTCTTACGAGAAAATTTCAACAGATCACGAGGCATTTAAAGAAGCCGAAAATAACGCTAAAGCACACTTAGATCGCTTATTGAATATCAATGGTACCAAGACAGTAGACCACTACCACAGAGAGTTAGGTAAAATCATGTGGGATTACTGTGGTATGAGCCGTACCGAGGAAGGTTTGAAAAAGGCCAAAAATATGGTTAAAGAACTTAGAGATGAGTTCTGGACAAATGTTAAGGTAATTGGTACTGCCGATGAGCTTAATTTATCTCTTGAAAAAGCCAATAGAGTAAGTGATTTCTTAGAATTGGGTGAGTTGATGATTGATGACGCTCTTATGAGAAACGAATCTTGTGGTGGTCACTTCAGAGAAGAGTATCAAACGCCAGAAGGTGAGGCGTTGAGAGATGATGAAAACTTTGCTTTCGTAGGTGCTTGGGAATATCAGGGACCAAATAATCCTGAGAAGTTGAATAAGGAAGAATTGAAATTTGAAAATGTAAAGCTTACTCAGAGAAGCTACAAATAAAATGAATTAATGGGGGTAAGGATACCCCCTTTTTCTACTTTTATCATTTTCAAATGAGTGCGGTAGAAATGATGTCTATCATAATAACACAAAGATTTAACCATGAAGCTTAAGTTAAAAATCTGGCGACAAAAAAATACTCAAGATAAAGGAAACTTTAAGGCATACGATGTAGATGATATCTCTCCGGATATGTCCTTTCTTGAGATGATTGATGTTTTAAATGAACAATTAGAAACTAAAGGCGAAGAGCCTGTACATTTCGATCACGATTGCCGTGAGGGTATATGTGGTATGTGTAGTATGCACATCAACGGTAGACCTCATGGTCCTCAGCAAGGTGTTACTACCTGTCAGTTACATATGCGTAGCTTTAGTGATGGTGATACTATTACTATCGAACCATGGAGAGCACAAGGTTTCCCTGTGCTACGTGACTTGATGGTGGATCGATCAGCTTTTGATCGGATTATACAAGCTGGAGGATATGTTTCAGTGAATACTGGGGGTACTCCTGACGCTAATGAAATACCGATTCCAAAAAGTATTGCAGATGAGGCATTCAATGCAGCTACTTGTATAGGTTGTGGTGCTTGCGTAGCTGCATGTAAAAATGCATCTGCATCTCTTTTCGTAAGTGCTAAAATTTCACAGTTGGCGCTTTTACCACAGGGCCAAGTGGAGCGTAAAGAGAGAGCTGAAAAGATGATCGCTCAAATGGATGCGGAAGGATTTGGTGCTTGTACCAATACAGGAGCCTGCTCGGCTGAATGTCCAAAAGGTATCAGTCTAAGTAATATTGCTAGAATGAACAGAGAATTCCTTACAGCTAAAGCGAGCTCCGACAATGCTTAATTTGCCTAAAAGGTGATCAAAATATTAAAACCCTCGCATGAGGGTTTTTTTGTATCCAACTTTTTGTAAGCTTCTGTATCACCTAAGCACTTTTCCATTCAGTGAAGAAAGTACTTCCTTCTCCTTCCTTACTTTCAAAGTAAATCCTACCATCATTAAGCTCCACTAGCTCTTTACACAATATAAGGCCGAGGCCAGTTCCTTTCTCTTTTGAGGTGCCCTCTCTACTTTGAACTTTGTCAATTTTGAAAAGAGATTCCTGTACCTTTTCTGGCATGCCAATACCTGAATCTTTTACGCTTACTTGGATGTAATCTCCCTTTTTCCAAAAATGAATGGCAATTTTGTTTGATTCAGGGGTGTATTTTATCGCATTTGAGACTAAGTTTCTAATAACAGTATCAAACGCATTGGGGTCCGCATGCGCATAAATGTCAGGCTTTCCATGGATTTCAAGATTTATCTGTTTTTCCGCAGCTTGTCCTGCAAGGGTTTCTTTTACCCCCGATATTCTTGGCAAGATGTCAAGTTTTTCTGGGCTCATGACTAATCCTCCTGTTTGAGACCTAGCCCATTCTAAAAGATTATTGAGTAAATTCTTTAAGTTTTTTAAGCTGTGATCGATATCAGCTGATAGTTTTTTGATTTCTTCTTTGCTTAAATGCTCGCTATGATTTGATAGTAAATGAGTAAATGAGCTTAATGAATTTAAGGGTCCTTTTAGGTCATGTCCGATGATGCTGAAGAATTTATCTTTTGTGTCGTTTAACTCTTGAAGCTTTGTGTTTAGGTTTTCTAATTCTTTTTTACTTTTTACTTTGTCTCTATAGTAATAACCACCGATAACTAAGAAAACCAAGAGGAGTCCAGAAAGGGAAAAGGTGAAGATAAGGCGTGTTTGCTGTCTTTGTAATTGCAGTTCGTTGATTTCTTTGTCCTTAAGAAGAAGGCCTATTTCATTTTCTTTTTTCTTAATTTCAAACTTATTTTCAAGTTGTATCAGCTCGTTGATACTCTCTTCTGAGTTGATTAACTCATTGATTTGGACAAATAGGTTTTTGTAGGCAAGTGCTTTAGCTGCATCATTTTGTTTTACATAATACCCAAATAGTTGATCATAAAACTGTCGTAAATCACGTCTATTTCCTGATTTACCAGCTATCTTTAGGCCCTGCTGCCACTCATTAAGTGCCTTTTTGTTATCATTGAGCTCAAAGTAAACCCTACCTAACTGTAGATAGCATTTGGTGAGATCTTCTACATTTCTACCAGCTTCAAAGAGTGTTTTTGCTCGTTCAAAATCTCTTTTTGCAGCATCATATTGCCTCCTGTACTGGTGAAATTGAGCTTTTTTAAATATGGTCATAGCTCTATCGTAGCTGTTTTCACCATGCTGGAGGTTTCTAACTGCCAACTCCATGTACTTTTGTGCTTGCTCCTCCTCGTTCATCCTTATCCAAAGGTAGCTGATGTGAGCATGAACTAGCGCTTCTTTGCCTTTTTTACTGAGTTCTTCGTAAATTCTTAGCGCTTCGTAATAGAAGTCGAGTGCATTGCCTTGATTTTCTAGGCGTACTTCTGATTGGGCTAGTACAAAATACGCTTCAGCCCTCAGCTCAAAGTCATTTTGATCATTGGCATGTTCTAGTATTTTTCTCCACTGGTCTCTATGCTGTAAGAAGTCATTTACTTCAAGGTAAATTTCAGCAAGGTTTCTGCGGTTTTGTAAGATGCCATTTCGGTTATTTTTTCGCTCATCTTCAATGAGTGATTCTAAGCTATATTCTAAAGCTTTCTCATAATCTTTTAGATACTTTAAATTGATAAAAGCCATAAACCGTAAAATCTCTGATTTATTGGTTTTACTTTCTCCAGATCGTATGAGTTCGTCGGCAAGCCTTAGGGCTTGATCAGGAGGGAGCTTTTTCAGACTGTCCTCTAGCGGTGTACTGAAGGAGGAGCTCATGGTAATTACTAACAGAAATGCTGCTATCGTTATAAGTCTTTGCATACGGTCTTGATCATCTATGAATCTAAGATAAGTCTTTCAGTTGGTTTAAGCCTAAAGATGTATTAGTTATTCTTTTTATGTTGTTTTGCTTATCCTTTTCGCCATCCTTAAGCAGCGCTATCGACTTTATTAAATACTGTTGCTCTAGATATCTTAAGTGATTGTATATTAATTCCTTACTAATGGGTGATCATAGCTTTAGTCTATGTAGGCATATTGAAAAGTTGGAATCATTAAAATGTATTAAGTTCATATTTTTTAGACGACTGTCCTAAGCTGAGGTATTTTATAATTCGAGTATTTTTCATATTTTTGTAAAACATCCGGTCATAAAGCCGGATTTTTCGTTATAAGAGCATTGATAAACGGCTTACTATCCTGCAGGCCGTTTATTTTTGTTATATACCCACGAAAGTAACAAAAAGCAAAACAATACTATTATGTCAAAAATATCATATTATACTGAGGAAGGCTTGGAGCGATTAAAAAATGAGCTTCATGAGTTGAAAACAAAAGGTCGCGCTGACATGTCAAAGCAAATTGCTGAGGCACGTGATAAAGGTGACTTAAGTGAAAATGCCGAGTACGATGCTGCCAAAGATGCGCAAGGTCTCCTAGAGCTGAAGATTTCTAAGCTAGAGGATATTGTAGCCAATGCAAGAGTGATCAAAAGCTCTGACTTAGATACCTCCAAGATTAACATACTTTGTACGGTTAAAATCCGCAATGTCAAGATGAATAAAGAGATGACTTATACGCTTGTAGCAGAGGAAGAAGCAGACCTAAAGCAGAATAAAATCTCGGTAAAATCACCGATAGGTAAAGGACTACTTGGTAAAAAGCAAGGCGATAAGGCAGAGATAAAAGCACCTGCTGGTGTGATGGAGTTCGAAATCTTAGAAATATCTTATTAATTGGCTCTAAAATATTTTAATCATGGCATCTATTTTCACCAAAATAATTAATCGTGAACTTCCTGCCGCCATTATAGCGGAAGATGATCAACATATTGCTTTTTTAGACATTCAGCCTTTGGTTAAAGGTCATGTTTTGGTTGTGCCAAAAAGAGAGGTCGATTACCTTTTTGACCTATCTGATGAAGAGTATGCTTCCTTGCAGCTTTTTGCTAAAAAGGTCGCTAAGGCTGTTGATAGCGCTATTTCTTGCACAAGGGTAGGTGTTGCTGTTATTGGGCTTGAGGTACCACACGTGCATATCCATCTTGTACCTCTTAATAGCATGGAAGATATCAACTTTACACGAGCTAAAATGAAACCGAGCAAGGAGGAGCTGCAGGAAACAGCTGAATTGATCGCTTCTCATTTATAAGTTTTGCGTGAGATGAGGATGTAAGATCAGCAGGCTATCAGTTTTTAAGCTTTTTCACCTTTTCCGTGCGCTGTTTTTTTGAACGGATGTTTAGGTGCTAGCACGGAGTTCAAAAGCATACTGGCATTAACACAGTATGCTTTTTTATTTTATCAGGTGAAATAAGATAAAGTATCTGAAAGCAACATCATACTAGTGATATATAGATGAACTATCCTTTAATCAGGTGCTTTTACTCATCAAAATAGTTGATTATTCACCTCATTCCACGAAAAACTTTTCAACTGAATTTGAATGGCTTTAAGGAATTGTCTAGTTTAAAATGATATTTGATTTTAGAAAGCCAGCTAAAAGTTTGAACTTTAGCCTTGTATTTGTGGGTTCAGAAAAGCAATAGAAATATCAATCATGCAGGTACTAGTTGTCGAAGATGAGGAAAAAGTAGGGCGTTCGGTCAAGCGAGTCTTGGAGGATAATGGCTATAAGGTAGATTTAGCCTTTGATGGAATAATCGGTCTCAAACTAGCCAATAGCAAAGATTATGACGTCATTATGCTCGATGTCAATTTGCCTGGAATGAATGGCTTGCAACTTTGTGAGCGAATAAGAGCAAACAATAAGCACACCCCTATTCTGATGGTTTCGGCGCTCAATTCTACCGATGATATTGTAGACGGACTCGATAGAGGTGCTAATGATTATGTGGTCAAGCCTTTTCAGTTTCAGGAATTACTCGCTAGGATTCGTGTGCTGACAAGGTATAAACATCGTGAATTTGAGGAGCTAGTATATGAGGTTGCAGATCTAACACTCAATTCTCAAACAAAAGAAGTGTCTCGCGCAGATGATGCTGTAAAACTGACAGCTAAAGAATTTGGGATACTCGAGCTACTCATACGCAATAAAGGGAGAGTGCTCAGTAAAAGTTATATTACCGAACAAGTTTGGGGCGATGATTACGATGCTGAGAGCAATGTGCTTGAAGTCTATGTAAACTTCCTGAGAAAGAAACTCGATGCCAAACACGAAAATAAATTAATTCATACTGTGGTAGGTATGGGATATGTACTGCGTGACGATTCTTAGCTATCTATATCTAAAACTTCTAAACCCTACCTGGTTAAAGCCATCATGAAAAATCAGCAACAACGACTTCTTTTAATTAGTATCGCTTTTTTTGTGAGTATTTTTTTGGTGGGGGTCAAGTTTTATGCTTACTTCATCACCAAGTCCAATGCCATCTTATCTGATGCCTTAGAGTCTGTTATCAATGTTTTGGCAACAGGTTTTGCTTTTTATAGTATTCGACTTGCAGCCTTACCTAAAGATAGAAACCATCCTTATGGTCATGGCAAAATAGAATTTTTCTCCGCGGGTATCGAGGGGGTTCTCGTCATTATTGCTGGTTTTTTTATCATGGGGCGAAGTATCTATTTTTTCTTTGAACCCAAGGAATTCATCAATTTAGATTTTGGAGGATATATCGTATTAGCTACTATGCTTGTGCATTTGGCACTGGGTACCTGGCTCGTAAAGGGAGGAGAGAAGTTGGGCTCCCTCACCTTGGTAGCAGATGGTAAGCATTTGCTTTCCGATGCTGCCAGTAGCCTAGCCATTGGCTTAGGGGTAATTATTATTCACTTCACAGGGTGGCTATGGGCAGATAGTGTTCTTGGTATTATTTTTTCTTTTATCATTATATACAATGGCTATGGTTTAACTCGTAAGTCAGTTGCGGGACTGATGGATGAGGAGAGTCCTGAAGTGATCATTCACTTGGCAGAAAAGCTCAGAAAACTTCGGCGCGATCAGTGGATAGACATACACAATCTGAAAGTGCAGCGCTATGGGAGCATGTGGCATATTGACTGTCATATGACCTTACCCTTTTATTTGCAGCTCAATGAGGTACATCGGCATGTGCGTACCTTGGAAAATGAGCTTAATCAGGAGTTGGGCCGAGAAATTGAGATTTTTGTTCATACTGACCCTTGCGAGCCTGGTAAAAACTGTAAGATCTGTAAGGTGGCTGGATGTGAATACAGAAAAGAGGACTTTGAGGAAAATATTAGTTGGTCTACGCTCAATATCACCAAAGATGAGCGGCATCATCTGAAGTTGAAGTCATAGGTTTGACCCACCGTTCATTGGTTCAGTTACCCCCTCATTCCAAGAAAAAAATACGCTTTAGTGAAAAAAGCTCATTTTGGAAGCTTTTATGCCTAAACAGATGCTTCTTTTGGAGAAGTTTATTACTTTTAAAGGCATTAATTAATCATCTTGAAGATAAACACAAATGAAACAAGTCATTACTCAGAAACGGGGTCTAACATTCAATAAGCTACTTTTGCTGGTGGTTTTCATGCTGGCATTTGTAGGGCTACATGCTCAAACAGCTCAAGATTTTGAACGCCATGTAAAAATACTTGCAGCTGACTCACTAGAGGGTCGGGGCCTAGGTACAAAGGGGCATGCACTCGCTCATGAATATTTGGTAGGACAGTTTCGAGAAATTGGCTTAAGCACTTGGTTTGATAATTATACCCAAGATTTTGCTTTTAAGCAGAGCATCACTTGGACGGCAGGAAAAAATATTGTGGGATATGTAGAAGGAACAGACCCAAAACTAAAGGATGAATATATCGTGATTGGCGGACATTATGATCATGTTGGCTATGAGATGGGTAGCGATGGGAAAAAAGTGATCTATCCAGGTGCAGATGATAATGCTTCAGGCACCGCTATGACCATTGAGCTAGCGAGGTATTTTGCCAAAGAGGAGAATCGAACCAAGCGAAGTATTATTTTCATCTTGTTCGATGCTGAGGAAAGTGGCCTTATTGGGGCGAATCATTTTGTGAAAGAAAGTCCTGTGCCTATCGATCAGATCCAGCTGATGTTTAGTTTAGACATGGTGGGGATGCTGGAAACAAATAAGGGCTTGGTTTTGAAAGGAATAGGCCTCTTAGAGGGGGGAGCAGATATGGCGAGTAGTCTTGCGGCTAATCATGATATAAAATTAAAAAGTATCTCTTCCAATCTTGAGCGTCGTACAGATACCTATCCCTTCGGACAGGCTGGTATCCCTTCGGCACATGTATTTACTGGTTTGGTAAGTCCTTACCATAAGCCTGAAGACAAATATGACCTATTGGAGTATGAGGGTATGGTAAAAATCAATGCTTTCATGCAAGCCTTTGTAGCTCAGTTGGGTAATGAGCAGCAACTCGAGAAAAGCTCTTCAATGGATAAACTAGCAGCTAGTGGTATTGGTGAAGGAAAGTCTCGCGCTATAAGGTATGGCGCGACGAGCTTTATCGGTGGGTCTTATATCGATTTTAGAGATCAGGCTTTGAGAACCAACAGCGCGACTACACTTGGATTGGGTGTGAACTCTATTTTCAGATTGAGCAGTATTTTGCGATTGCAACAAGATGTAATGGTAGAAATGAATGGATCGCAATCAACAGATGCCGACTTAGAAGTTGCTCCATTAAGACGATTTGGTGTTTTACTGCCTCTCCAACTACAATTGGTTACTAATGAAAAGTTTTCCACCACTGAGCGTGCATTTATTTCTGCGGGTGCATACTATAGAAACTTTTTTGCCTCTCGACTCTCAGGTGAGGAGATACCCTTCGAAGCGGACGGACTTAATGGTGATGAATGGGGACTAAGCTTTGGGGTAGGCTTTGAAATTCAAGGGTTCATGTTCTCTTCTCACTATAGGTATGCGCTGACAGACGCTTTCGATGGCCCTATAGGTACTCGAGATCGTACATTTGGAGTTAGCTTGACCTATTTGTTTAAATAATCTTTGATCATAAACGAATAGTAGCCACATTGCTCGTAAGCAGTGTGGCTTTTTTGTGGAATGAGTTAAGATACCAACTATTATGAGCATTTCAGGTTTATAGATAGATAGCGCTTAAAATGCTTCGTTTTTCCGTATTTTGTTTTTAATTTATTAACCATCAATCATCTGCAAAATAAGGTTCAAATCATCATAGATGCTGCAATGATCACAAAATCTCAAATATGAATCAGAAGGTAATCAGTGTTGCGATTAAATCATTGAAATGCATCAGGCTTAGCTTATTTCTACCTGTCTTTTTAAGCTTACTAACACTACTTATTTTCAGTATATTCAAGAAAACCCAATTTGAGCTGGCGAGTAATGCATTACTGACATGGATTAAGACTTATTTAAGTTATCCTTTTGCACTGATTACCTTTCTTTCACTCCTCGCTTGTATAGGAATAGCGGTATCTCCTATGCGGAAGATTAGGATGGGTGGACCTCAGGCTAAGCCATCTCTTCATCTATTTTCATGGTTTGCAATCATACTTTGCACCACAGTTGCAGTAGGTATTCTGTTTTGGGGAAGTGCAGAGCCTTATTTTCATGCTACAGACCCTCCTAGTTTTGCAGGTGGAAACGCCAACGACTTTGCGCTAGCGATGAGTTTTCTTCATTGGACGTTTAACCCATATGCTTTATACACACTGCCTGCCATCTTGCTAGGCTTAGGAATTTACAATCATGGACGAAGTGTTCGACTTAGCGCTGCCTTTTACCCCCTCATTCCTCATAAAAATAAAAGCCAATTTATTCCTAATGTATTAGACGCTCTTTGTTTGCTCGCTTTGGTATTAGGAATGTCAGCATCGCTTGGTGCAGGGGTGTTGAGCATCAGAGGGGGAGTCAATGCGCTATTGGGTATCGATTCGGGAACGATTGGCTTGATGATGATTGCACTTGCTATAGGGATAAGTTTTATCATTTCCTCGATTACAGGCATTCAGAAAGGAATTAAGTACCTTTCAATGATCAATTTGCTCTTCTTTTGTTTACTTGGGATGCTGTTTGTACTGGGCCAAGCTGTTTTGGAAATGTTACAAACCAGCCTAAGTGCCGTTGTTTATTGGCTAAAGTCACATATTGCAGTGAGTTTGCAGCTCGATGAAATTAAAAATAGCGAATGGTCCAAAGAGTGGTCTGGCTTTTACTGGGCAAACTGGATGGCATGGGCACCCATTACAGCTATTTTCATAGCTAAAATCTCTTATGGTAGACGCCTTTCTGAAATCCTGCTTTTTGTGTGGGTTTTACCCTCTTTCTTTGTGATGTTATGGATGGCTATTTTTGGCTCTGCCACTTTAGTTCAGTTATCAAATCACCCACATGAATTTATCAATTTCCCTGATCAGCAGATTGCAGAAAACATCCTGTATCGCGTCATCAATCTCGGTGACTATAGTTTAATTCTAACCGTTTTGTTTCTTATTCTCATGTTCATCAGCTTTGTGACGGCAGCCGACTCCACCACCGATGCGATTGTAGATCTTCATTTAAAGGATAATACTATTGAGAACAGTCGATTTCAAATTGCATTAAAATTGGTATGGGGGGTGTTGATTACGGCAGTCGCCACTTCATTAGTTGCGATGGGTGGGATCGATGGTGTTCGTATGCTTTCTAATTTCGGCGGTGTACCTGGAGGGATATTTTTTATAGGGTGTATCATTACAGCCTTTTTGCTTATTTGCCAATCTATCTTTTATAAGGTACATTGAGGCTTTATGCAGCACATGCTGATAAAATTTTATAGGAATGAGTAGTAAGCAGAGCCTTTGTTTCCATTGAAAAACAAGTTTCTGAAAACAATTAAATTGTATGTTTTAAGCGTTTTTCAAAATGGCACCGTTTGACCGAGATCGATAACACCATAATAACTTCGGCATTATAAGGAATACGTTAGCTTTTGCTTTAATAAACCCAAGAAACTAAAAATTTACCCCTCCCCATTAACTCCAATCGCACGCTATCATCAATGAATCACCAAGTATGGGGTTGAGCAGTTGACTGCGAAAATCTCTATGCGATATTCACCCTTAGCGCATGTGTGTCGCGTGTGCTATTTTTTGGTCTTGAATTCGGTAAACTTCCCTATTATCTCCACTCGCAAGCTATCATCTAATGAACCGCCAAGTATGGGAATGAGCAGGATGCTGCAAAATTCCCGAACGTAGCTCTTCTACGCTTGGTAGTTCCGATCTTTCGATACGGGATAAATGTGAGAGGCGCACCCCGGTAGAATTAATCGGGGCAAGCTGTGGGTTGATGACTTACTGTCGGATACTCGATTGTTCAGCGTAGTTATTCACTGTCTATGGATAAGACTTTCGCAAGTCCAATCCTGATTTCTTCCATAATTGTTTCGGAAACTGTTCCTATTTGCTTAATAAACCTCTCCTGCGAAACTGACCGGACTTGAAAACTGTCCGCCGCAGAAACCTTTGTTAATCCAGTCTCTTTGCCTGGCTCCAATTTTGTCATCCAAGGAGCTGTTCCGTATATATCTTTCCAGTCTGTAATCGGCACAATGATTTTCAGCGGTAATTTCCCCAGCGCATTGTCGTTCACTATTATCGCTGGCCTTGTCTTTTTAATCTCGGCTCCCACGGTCGGGTCAAGATTTATCAGCCAGATTTCACCTTGTTTCATAGAAGTTTTCAAAGTCAAGGTTCGTAAATGCAGTCAGTTCTTTGTCTGTGAGGTAGTCTTCATACAATACGTCTGCTGCCTTTTTCATATGGTCTTCTTCTTCCTGTTTGCGTATAAAGTGCATTGAACGCTCAATAATATAAATCCGCTTTCTGACAGGTAGTTTCTGTATTTCTTTTATGAGTTCCTTAGTTTTCATAGCCTCAATCATTTAATGTTGAAAGATACGAATTTATGGTCAAAATATTCCCCCTTTTTCCCTGAATATAAACGGCTGAAGGGGCTGAAACTATGCTGCACAACGTCTTGCGCATAGCATAAGTGTCGACTTAAAATGCACAAATTTTTAGGTTTAACTTTAAGTTTTTAAAAATACACTAAACTCTCGTTTTAGCACAAATCTCGCCATTTTTATTATGCGCTGTGTGTGCCTTGAATGGTGAATATAGGTCAAAAAGTTGACTGTTCCAATGG
>JAFIEW010000051.1 GCA_020832375.1 Cyclobacteriaceae bacterium | reverse complement strand
GGGTGCAAAGATAATATGCAAAACGTAGAATATTGCATTATTCCTGATATAATCAAATAAATAAAAGGACTAGAAAAGCTTATCCAGAATATTTAGTTTATATAACATTCTAAAAACAAACAAAAACCACTTACCAGCCTTAATGCAGAATTTTATATTGTAAATTAGAAGGTAGCATGGGTAGGTTGTGCAAAAAAGCATTCAAGATACATCGGCACATCGACGCGGCATAAACTTCTGTTAATAAGGATAGATAACGAGATAAACTTTAAGTAGCTTATTATGAAATTTTATTTTGCTTATGTAAATACCCATTAGGCATATGCCTAGCCGTATTACTATAAGTTATATTAGATTTCAAGATCAGCAGCGTTTTTTTATTCCTGAGCCAGAAGAAAATTAAATTTCATAAGGTGAAATCATCAGCTTTATTTTCAAGACAGATTTTCTATGAATAAAATCGTTAATTATGAGGCTAAAAAGATTGATTATCAATTACTGACGGTCTTTAATAAATCTAAAAAATCAAAACCTATAAGCCATCAATTTTTGATTCAGTTGATGGTATTTTGACTATTATCTATTGAAATAAGACCGCATTATGGATCAATGATGAGAACTATTTTTTATCATGTAACCCCTTCGGGATCTGGCAGCTTTACTGTTTTGTCGATTTAAATAACTTTGTTTGAATATTTTTATGAGACAGATCGATAGTGAAAATGAATGAACTTGAAAGATATCTACTATTTCTTTCCAAAAATCATGCTTATCCGCTTGTTTACAAAACTGGGCTGTTTTGTCATTAAGTAACGCATTTCATTAAAGTCAATTAGCGGGAAACATAGCAATAAAAGAGGATTATTTATTTGCTCAATGTAACCGTTTTTATTTCTAAATGGGGCATGCTTAAAAACAGCTAAATTGTTGATAGCTCAATCATAAAGTCTATACTTTATTTATTTGAGTGCACGGTTTTTAACCAAAAACAGTGAAAATGTATGCACGAAAATGTCTTAGATCGACATTTTATAGATTAGCCCCAAGCATTATCGTGATTCGTAAGTAGTCTTTAAAAAAAGATTAAAAGCTTAAAATAAGTTATTGAGATTTATCATTTTTTTTCATCAAATCAAAAAAGCGATACTTGTACTTCCTCGAGTCTGCTGTAGCTGGCACTTTTTAAACAAGCCCTAAATGATTATATTGTGCCAACATTGGGGTACTCTGTGACCTGAAAATTCATACAATGTTACTCAATGTTTTACAATGGTTCCTAGTTATCTTATATCTACGTTGTTAACCTTTCGGTAAAGGGACTGTTAAAATCTTACAGACAAACATAATTACGATATGGTGAATACCAAATAACGATTATGCTTGAGTCTAAGCTTCAGAATGGCAAAATTAACATTATAGTATAAGCGTTCTGATTCATTTTTGTATAAAGAAAATGCACCTAATCGCTGAAAATTATATCTCTAAAAATTAAGCATAAGGACTGTTATTATGGTGCTCTAGCTGAAAAATTTAAATTCTTTTAAACGCTTTACTTAAGTAAATACACAAGAAATTCAGTGTGTTTTATATAATTCTACACACTAAAACTGACAGTTTTCTAATAATCAGACTATATTTGTCAAAAATAAGACAATTTACAATTTTATGATAAAGCCATTGAAAGTACTTATTGTAATGATCATGGTTTTTACTTTTGCTGATGGACATGCAAGTGGTAAAGACTTAGATCTAGTCATGGAATTAGTGAAGCTTGATCCACTCACTATAGAGAAAAAATTAGCCTCTAGCAACTATTTCCTAGAATCAGAAAGTAGAAATAATTTTCGTAAAACAATATTGATGGGATTTGAAAATCCAATTAACGGCAAGAGCTTTAGGCTAGAAATTAGTCAGGAAACGGGCGAAATTATTTTTATTGAGTTAGGGAGTAAATTATTTTCTGAGGCTAAGGCCTTCATCAATAAAAATGCAGATTTGCAAACAGAAGATAGCGATACCTATGGTGTTTTCAGGAGAGATAAGTCCTTGATTATCTATACCAGAAACCCTTTGAATAATCAGGAAAAAATCATTATCACCACTGACTCAAATTTAGAATTTTTAAAAGAGAGTATTATCCCTAAAAGTTTGAAAGCTAGAGAAAGAGAAACTTATGAGCCATATGATGGATCATATCGTTTTTATGGACAAGCTGCTTCTCAAACTCCAGTATTTGCGGATGAAAAACTTAAAGATATGAGACGCCAAATGGAAGTGGGTGAAGAATTTTGGGTAATTGATAGGGTGAATAGGAATGTTATAAGAATTTGGTATCGAGGAGAAGAAGGTTTTGTGAGCCGCAAAATGATGGAAGAATACGATTTCAATTGATTTTTGAATTGTCTTTCACTACAATAATCAGATATTTAGACTATTCTTTTGACTGAGATAGCTAAATTAACTTCTTAACTTATGACGACCTATTTCGGACATGCTTAAAAACAGCTAAATCGGTGATAAATTAGATCATAAAGTCTATACTTTATTTATTTGAGTTCAGAGTTCTTAATCAAAAATAGTGAAAGTGCTTGCAACGAAATGTCTTAGATCGACCTTTTGTAGTTTAGTCCCAAGCATTACCGTGAATCGTAAGTGGTATTTGAAAAAAGATTAAAAGCTTAAAATAAGCTACTTGAAATATATCATTTTATTTCATCAATTAAAACAAGCGAAGCTTGTGCCGCCTCGAATCTTCAGTACTTGGGACTTTTTAAGAAAGCCTTATTTAATTGCCAATCTGAATATTTAAAGCAATCAGTATTGACATTGCATTGTACGACTACAAATTTCTATTCTTAAAAAAACAACCGATATGTTTGATGGTGCTTCTTTCCCAAAGTCACTAGATGAGGAAACTTTTGATGAGTGGCTAGAAAACGGCCGAAACAGTAAAATAAGCTATCGCTATCTTTGTGTGATTTGGGACGCTTTTGAAGAAAACTATATTCCAACTTATAAAGAAAACAGAGAAGACATATTTGGATTCGACCCATATGAATCCTCTACAGGTAGGGAATCATTGGTGGCCGCTTATGACTTATTTTCTGAAAGTAGAATTATCTGATTTTTAACCTATCCAACCAACACTAGAAATGATTCATTGCAAATCAATAATGCCCTGTTATTGAAGCGAAAAAAGCTCAAATCATATATGATATGAGCTTTTCAATTTAGGAAATAAGCCTACTTACTTCATCAAAGAGGTAAAGACCCCCATTACAATACTTAGTACTACACTGAATAAAAGTGCCCACCAAAAGTTATCAACACTAAAGCCTGGCACAATAGCACCTGCGAGCATCACCACTAATGCATTGATTACAAGCATAAAAATGCCAAGTGTAAAAATAGTGATTGGGAGGGTTAATAATGTTAAAACAGGCTTGACAGTGGCATTCAAGAGAGCCAATACAGCCGCTACTAGGATTGAATTACCGAAGCTAGTTACATTAATTCCTGGTAATAACCATGCGGTAATAATGATGGCTATACCACCAACGAGTAAACTTAAAAGAAATGCAATCATGATGTTTATTTATTTTGGTTAGTCATAAAAAGCCCAATTTAATCCAAAATCAAAGGTGCGCTGAATACCCGAATAAAATGGGGTAATGAAATAGCCGTCATTTGGAAAACCTTGATTAAGATGATTCAAACGAGTATATACATTCATACGGCTGATTCTGAAATTTAAGAAAAAATCTGCGACAAAAAAGGCGGGTGTAACTACCTCGTCCTGCAGATGAAATTGTTGAATTCCAGGATTCCAACCATATTGCTGATGATCAGAGCGATAGTGTAAGTCAATACCTGTTTCGATAAATAGCTTTTCGAAAAAAGTGTTTGTATAAGTGATGTTTGCATTTCCAAAAAACTCTGGAATCTGAATCACCTGATCTCTGTCTCCCGTAACTTGAGTGTATTTAAATCGATTGGCAAACTTCCAATTATCTGATAATTGAATAGAAAGATCCAATCCTGGCGTAAAAATCTGTAAATTATAATCAGCTTGTGCAGGCCTGAAGTTTTGATCGAAGTAAAGGTGATTATTCAAATTAGTAATGGAAACATGAGGTTGAAAAGTGAAAGCGCCTGTATTAAGATTAGCTCTTCCTTTTAAAATATCAGCCTCAGGGTTTGCCCATCGAAAAGCGTCTGAGGCAACCAATTCGGAAGTAGTGGCTGAGCTATTAAACCACTCACCATGGTTACCTACAAATAAAGTATGCATAAACGATGGCATATACTGATTTCGCTCATAAGAAGCACTAAACCAAGTACTCTGTAGGTCACCACCAATGGTATATGCAGCTTCACCAATAAGGTACTCCCCTTTCACATTGAGAGTATTGCCTTCATTAAGTACATAACCGAGATCAAAACCTAAATAATTTTCACCAAAAAAACCCTGGGTAGGTAGGTGAGCATATCGCATGGCAACATCTCTACGCTTAAGATATGCTATATAAAAAGCTTTATCAAAGTACCCTTTGAGTCCGACTTCATTGGTAAATTCTGTGAAGTTCGTTCGATCCGAGGTTTGCTCTGGACTTAGATTAATGCCGAAAGTTGGAATGAATACAGCATTATCTGCATTAGTGATAGGTTTTCTAAAGTAATTAAATTGCTTACGCCTATCTACGGTATGATAAACTTGAAGTAACTCATCTAAACTGTACTCATGATATACGTGATAATTGGTGCTTATTTCACCAGATACGCCATCTCTAAACATAATCAACGCATCTTGGTAGCCAAAGAAATCATTGTAATCACCTTCTGTATTTGGCGGCAAGATCACACCTCCAGACTCATTGTGTACTACTCCTAGCCTTGTAAAATGAGCAAGAAGCCTATATTTATCATCATTCGACCGATAGTTTGTATTAAAAGTATACATATTAGAAGTAAGCGATCGGTCGCCTCGCGTATTTCTGGCTCCCATTTGTCGGTCTGACTGTGTACGTCGATAGAAACCACTAAATCCCCATAGTGGAGTAACATTAACTGCATATTCGGCTTCTGTACGGGACCTATTTTCCCCACCAATGGTAAGGCGAAACCTACTGTAAGGTGACTTAGTGTCGTAATATTTAACCTGATTAGCATCATGAAAAAGAAAATCATAATGATTAAAGCCTGATCTCCTTCCTACGGCATTTGGGGTTTTGTAAAAAATAGAAAACATTGGAGTGCCCATGTTTCCGAGGTTTTGATACTCATAATCTAGCTCGCTGATATAATCCCATCGATGCTGCCCTAGTATGATACTATCAACTATATGTCGTTTTTCCTGATTTTGACGAATATATTTTTCATAAAAATATTCTGTTGTCTCTGGTCCATAGACCATCTCAGTAGAATCATCTACAAACTGTCCGAAGCTATAATGCCCCAAGAGCGTTAACATCCCAACTAAAAATAAAGGAATTACTTTTTTCATGAATCGCTGCAAAATAAAGAAAAATTTAGGGAATTAGCGCCAGTATTTCTTCAATAGTTGTTGTAAATAACTAAAAAATAGCGCTTCCTCCTGTATCATAACTTCAATTGGTAAAATGAAAAGGGGGTAATCAAGAAAAAGAGGATGCCGCTCAAATACTTTTAGCTTAGTAAAATCTTTTTCAGTGCACAAGATGGACTTTACATCACTATTTTTGAGTTTGAAATGAATTTTATCAAGATCGCTAAAGGTAAAAGAATGGTGATCGGCAAAATTAAAATGTTGCTGCATTTGATCGCCCAAGAATAGTGTCAACTCAGCAGTATTGGCAATAGAAGTCACCAATGCATGGGGCTGTTGCTCATTCCACGCCAAAGAAAAATTACCTAAAGCTAGTCTTGGAGTAGCATATTGAATCCATGAAAAATGCAATGATTCCTCCTGCTTATTGTATCTTTGCAGCTGTTTTAGGTATTTATCTTGTTGTATTTCTGAGTCGAGAAGGCTTGTTGGACATTTTGTAGTTATGATAATGTCAGCGCGTCTGGCCTGCGATCGTGACTCTCGTAGCATACCCATTGGAAGCAAATAATCCTTCCAAAAGGGGTCTGAAGCAGTGGTGAGTAAAATACTAACATGTGGGGCTACCGCCCTATGCTGATAGCCATCATCCATGAGTACTAAATTAACATGAGCCATGTTTTTCTCGATATATGCGAGCCCCTCTTTGCGATTTTCAGATAATATAAGATCAATTTGTGGGAATTTAGTATAAATCTGATAGGGTTCGTCACCGACTTCTGAAGAGGTGTGTGTGGGATGAGCCACTAAAAGCCCCTTGGTGGTGCGACCATAACCACGGGAAAGTACAGCAATCTTTTTATTTTGACTATGAAAGTAACGAACGAGATATTCTATCATGGGTGTCTTACCTGTGCCTCCTACCCTAATGTTGCCTATCAGTATGGTAGGGATGCTAGATCGGTAGCTTGATAGCAATTTATTGTCATAGAGAAAATTTCGCAGCTCAGTGATGACTTTGTAAATTAGCGCAAAAGGGAAAAGCAAAAATCGAAGTATAAAAAGACTCACTATTGATAAAATAGAATTGATATGACACAAATTAAAGAAATAATATCCGAAATAGAACGATGGGCACCGCCTAGTTTACAGGAGCCCTACGATAATGTGGGGCTAGCTTGGGGAAATCCAGAAACAAGTGTACGGGGAGTACTTATCGCTCTTGAGGTAACTGAAGCCGTGATAGAAGAGGCAAGAGATAAAAATTGCCAACTCATTATTACACATCATCCATTAATATTTAAAGGGCTAAAATCACTTAGTGGTGATGATTATGTAACTAAAACTTTAAGAAAGGCAATCACCCATGATATAGCTCTGTATAGTGTCCATACCAATTTGGATAATATAAAAACCGGTGTCAACTGTCGGATCGGCGAAATGTTGGAGTTGAAAGGATTGAAAATACTATCCCCAAAAAAGGATTTAATGAAGATCACCACTTTTGTACCAAAGAGCCATGAGCGTGCAGTCATAGAAGCTATGAACCATGCGGGAGCGGGTAACATCGGTAATTATGCTGACTGTTCTTTTACAACGGAAGGTACTGGTCGATTCAAGCCATCTGACGAATCCAACCCATATATAGGTAAAAGTGGTGAACTAGAGGAAGTCAATGAATGTCGGGTTGAGATGATATTTTCACAGAATCAACAATATGCTGTTTTAAAAGCACTGAAAAAGCATCATCCCTATGAGGAAGTTGCCTATTATTTACATGCCTTAGAAAATACAAACCAAGACCATGGAGCAGGCATGATCGGTGAGTTGGCAAAACCTATGGAGGTAACATCGTTTTTGAATCATGTAAAGAAGAGCTTAAATCTGGAAGTAATTAAATATACCGATACAACTTCAAAAACAATCAAAAAGGTAGCCTATTGCGGTGGCGCAGGAAGCTTCTTGATGAAGACTGCTGCAAAACAGTCAGCAGATGTATTTTTTACGGGTGATCTAAAACATCATGATTACTTTGAGCGACCATCGCAGATGTTAGTATTAGATATTGGACATTATGAATCAGAAGCATTTACTAAAAACCTAATATATGATAGATTATCAGAAAAATTTAGTAATATTGCACTTTGTTTGGGTCAAACGATCACTAATCCAATAAAATATTATTATTAAAATCCAATGGAAAAAACCGTAGCGCAAAAACTTGACAGTCTTTTAAAACTACAGAGTTTGGACTCTCAACTAGACGAACTAATTAAACTGAGAGGAGCATTACCGGAAGAAGTGAGTGATCTTGAGGATGATGTAGCGCAATTAGATACGCGTATAGAACGCTACCAAGAAGAAATAAAGGAACTCGAAAACGAGATACAAGTTCACAAGAACAATATTAAAACCTCTGAGGCACTCATTACTAAATATAACGAACAGCAAGATAACGTTCGTAATAATCGTGAGTTTGAGGCTATCACTAAAGAGATAGAACTTCAAGGCCTTGAAATACAGCTCTCTGAAAAGAAAATCAAAGAAGTTCGTATCAAGATTGAGGTAAAAGAGAACGAGATCCAGCTTGCAGGAGATGCTAAAACGGAAAGAGAAGCCGATTTAGCTGATAAGAGAAATGAGCTTAATAAAGTAATAGCTGACAGCACTGACGAAGAGCAGAAAATTATTAAGAGCAGAGATAAAGTTTCTAAAGACATAGAAGAGCGTCTACTTACCTCATATGAGAAGTTAAGAAAAAATGCTGCTAATGGTTTAGCTGTGGTGAAGGTAGACAGAGGCGCCTGTGGTGGTTGTTTTAATACAGTGCCTCCTCAGAGACAGTCAGATATTAGAGAAAAGAAAAAATTAATTGTTTGTGAACATTGTGGTAGAATTTTAGCCGATGTTGTAGAGGAAGTTGAAGAAGAAAAGCCGAAGAAAAGAACAGTGAGAAAGAAGAAGACTCCTTCAAACTAAATTAATAACTTTTAAAAAAGAGGCAGAAATAGAATTCTGCCTCTTGTTTTGTTCAAAGTTAAGTTGCAAAGAAGTTTCATGTCTATCTAAGGCATGCTTAAAAACAGCTAAATTGCTGATAAATAAATCATAAAACCTATACTTTATTTATTTGAGTGCTCTGTTTTTATTCAAAAGTAGTGAAAATGCTTGCACTTAAATGTCTGAGACATACATTTTGTAGCTTAGCCCCAAGCATTATCTTGATTCGGGAATCGTAAGTGATATTTATAAAAAATTATAAGCTTAAAATAAGCTTCTTGAAATTTATCCTTTTTTTTCATCAATTATATCAAGCGAAGCTGGTGCCGCATCGAATTTGCAGTACTTGGGACTTTTTAAGCAAACCCTATCTAAGAGATTGTATTAGTCACTTTATTAAAAGTATGATTCATCTCAAGATAAATAGAAATAGTCGTGAAAAATCGAGCGGAATGGTATCGCTTTTTAGTTCACAACCTACCCTAATGTTAGTAAATAGCCTCTCAGGCTATCAAAATTCATTGAAAGATATCATCGAGTAAATAGCGCTAATAAACATCTCATTTTTATTGCCATATTTCAAGCTAATTAATTTTGATAAAGTTCATTACTTAATGACAAGGTAGTTCGGTTTTTAAAAAACTAGCAGATAAGCATAAGGAGTTTTACTATCGCTAAAAAACTGACTTTTCAATCAATCATTTGAGTGATGAGACTCTACAGTGATTATGTGGTATGCATGCCTTCAATCATCCTAAAATCCAATTCTCTTATAGACGGTATCTAGATCGGAGGAAATAATATGATGTACATCTGGCTGGGCCATAAAGGCAGCTTGCCTACTAGAACCAGTATAGCCTATCAGATTAATCTGTTCGCTATTGACTTTAACAACATTGTTTGTAAAATAGCTTCTACCGCTGTCAAAAACTTGAAATGAAATTCTTTCACCTTGAGCACTTAATTGTATACCAAAAGGGCTTATATAATTGTTTTTCTGTGACTTCCCATCTTCAAAGCTTATTTCTCTCAGATTGCCAATCAATAGCGTTTCCTCTCCAAAAGAAAATAATGCTTCAATCGTTCCATTAAGATTAAATTTAGATCTCCAAAACACAAATTGATCCTTGTTCAAATTGATTACTTCTGCCTCACCTTCATGCTCAAGCTGATTGTAGTAGGCTTCACCGTGATATATGCAAGTGTAAGAACTATTGAATTCATTATAAAGGATACTTCTTGGGAATTTAGATGAAAAAGATGACATTCTATTGGTTATTTCACCTTCATTATCAAGACTAAAAATAAGGTTTTTAGTATCCCCTGTTTCTCTATTGCTCAAAAACAGATTAAAGGCATATCCATCTGATGTAGCTGTAATACCTCCTAAATAGTTATCGGTATCATTATCATCTATTTTTTCATTAAACTCTTTAAGCCACAAAACCTCATCGGATATCACCTTGGCAATAAAGACATTGTACCTGCTGTTCTTTTGATTGAAGAAGGCACCCCCGTAAAGCTCCGCACCTTCAGCATTCTCTAGCTTATAAAGAGTGATAGCATTATTACCAATAAGCATATCCTGTCTAAAACCGACAACTTTGGTGGGAAACGTCCTTTCTTTAAAACTGTGGAGTTGAGGAGGACTCATAGGGTCATAAGATGCAGTCATCAAAATATCATAAATAGAGTCTGCGAATGAAGTTTTATATTCATTTACTTTCTTTTTTTCATTTTTGAGAAAATCGAGGTATGCAGCTTCATTTGTGAAGTTTTTACTGATGTAATCTCGCTGTTTAAATAATGCGAGTGCATCACTCCTTTCTTCAGTCTCTTCTAAGAACGCTGTTAATTGATTACTTTGATGAATTCCTCGGCCAAGCAAATTAAGTTTCCTGTTTTGATCTTGAGTCCGCTGAAGATCAAAGTAGTTGGTCTTATATAAGTCTTGCTTTTTTTCTTGATATTGCAGCAATGGCAATAAAAAGGTACTAGGATCATATCTTCTCAATCGAAAAACCAAGCTCCGATCCAATGTTACTAAAGCTATTGAATCTAACAAAGGATCCAATTCCTTTATTCGATCTTCTGTAGAAAGAAACTTAGCATGGTTTTTTTGAATACTCTGCCGAAGATCATCAATTTCCCCGTTCACAGTACTATTTATTTCCTTTGCCCATTTACCATAATTCCATAGGGATAAATTATTTTGCAAAAAATTAGTGTCTGTATCAAGACCATCTAATCGATAAGTTTTAATAGTCCTTTCTTGATATTGAGGTAGATAGTCTTCGATAGGATAATCGCCAAGTGCTAATTTTAATTGATCAAGATGATATAGCGCTGAATCGTAAGTAGTTATCATTTTGTCAAGTAATTCCTTCACTTTATCGTCATACTGTAAATACAGTTCCTTGAGCGTAGGATATTTGCGATTAATTTGGTCGTAATACTTTCCTGAGCGATCATAATTTTCTACTCCTTTCGTAAAGTGGTAATGTACAATCTTACCCTTTTTTAGGAAATGATCAACAGCATAGAATCCACTATCAACAATTTGAACAATAAATTCTGGATCTACTTTCATTTTGCCTTTGTCATTAAGCGTTTCGAAATTACTGTAGTACTTACTATTTCTTTTAGCCTCTTTTTCATCAACTAGTACTTTAGACTTAATGAAATGCAAGTTGGCACGCTCCGCGTTTTTAACCCGAGTATCAAACTGTGTTAATGGGTCCATACTATAAAAACGCTCCAAATAGATATTAGCCATCTGAAAATTAGCACTAGAATGATCAGGTTCTGATAGCAAAAACTCCCTCACTATAGGTAGTCCATTTTTAAGGTCACCAGACTCAAGATAAGGGTATACATCTTTCCACTTAAGCTTTCTTTGTGCCTGTACTAAGTCAGGAAGCATAAAAAGGCTGATAGAGAAAAATATAAATAGGTATACTAGATTGATTCTAGGTATCATTTTCATTTTTTATAAAATCATCTAAAAAAATTTATTATAGGCAGTCTCTTATTATTGATTTAATTCGAGTATGCGTAATTCCACTCTTCTATTCCTAGCTCTGCTTTCATCATCAATGTTAGGAACTAATGGTTCGGACATTCCGTACCCCTTCGATTGGAGCCGATCAATTGGTATTTGATTTTCTACAAGATAAACAAGCACACTTTCTGCTCTCTTTTCACTTAAAAGCTGATTATAACTTTTCTTTCCTACATCATCTGTATGTGCTGCAATTTCAATCATGAGACCAGGATTATTCAGCATCAAATTTATTACCCTATCGAGTTCCTTATAACTAATTTCACCTAAAGTAGCTGAATTAGTTTCAAATAATATGTCTTTAAGAGCTAAACTTACATCTTTTTCTAGCTTTGTCACCTCCATTTGAACATTCTGAACGAATTTAGAGTCAGCACCAACAGTAATTTCTGAAGAAGCAAAGCTATAACCCCTATCACCAGGCACCTCAATTTCATACCTATCACCAACACGTAGCGCAACTTCTTCGTCTGAATAAACCTCTATAACCTCATCTCGATCTTTATTTCTTAAGATTACCTTTGACCTAACCTTTTCATTACTATTTACATCATTAATATCAAATCTCATTTTTTTCTTGAGAGGAATTAATTCAGTATCAAATTCGAAATCTCGATATCGAATTCTACTTTTCAAATTGAAATTAAAAGAAGTCTCTTCATAGTTATCAGCAGTAAAAGCTACGATATATTCATCTTCAATTGGAATATCAAGAATCAATGATCCATCGAAGGAAGAAGCAACACCTTGAGCCACTTTGCGATTATCAGTCACAGATCTAACTTCCACCTTTGCTGCAATAGGATCAAAAAGATCTTGGTCGTTGACATTGACTTTTAGCTTTACTGTTTTAAATAATGATACATCTTGGTCGTATTCTACATAACTTTCTAAATTCCTAAGGTCATAACTATAATTGGCTGTTGAGTAATCGGTTTGAGTAAACTCAACATTATAATATCTACCTGCGGTTAGCACCAAGCTGTATCTACCGTCACTACTCTCATTATTAATAGTAGTCACCAACTTTGAAGTAAGAGCATCTATAACTTTTATTTGGGAGGTTAATGGACCACCAGAATCAGCGTCTGTTACATACCCTTGTATGGTAATATTCATGAACTGACGGAATTCTTCTGGGATTATTGTTTTGTAAATACCATTCATCGTATTGAAATACATCACATCCCCTGCTGCTGAAATACAAGCAAACTGATCATTACCTGGTGTATTTACAAAGTCTAAGTTAACGGGATCAGACCATTCGCCATCCTCATCTTGCTGTGTTTGATAGAGGTCATAACCACCTCTACCTCCTTCTCTATCTGAAGCAAAAATTAAGGTTTTGTTGTCGGCCATTATCCGAGGTGCCTTTTCACAACTCAAATTAATAGGATAAGGAAGTGTCTCTGCTTCACTCCAATTTTGGTTCTCGTCTTTATGCGACACATAAATTTGATAGCATACCCTATCTTCAATGGCTGGATTTTGACGGATGAAATAGAGGGTATTTCCATCAGGACTGATACTAGGAAAACCTTCATATTTAGCAGTATTTATAGGTGGGCCTAAATTTACAGGAATACCCCAATCGTCACCTTCGCGCTTAGATAAATAAATGTCTTCAGCACCATATCCTCCCTTAAAAGAAGCAAAGAAATACAATTCGTTACCATCGTAACTAATGGTTGGCCCTCCAATTAGATCAAGAGAATCACCAACAGCATTTACTTTTTTAATTGGAGAAGGCTCGGACCATTTACCATCAGAGCCAAGCCGGGTATAAAATAACTTCCATCCACCTAATCGATTACTCTCTAGGATCATATATTTACCATCTGCACTAATGGATGGAGCATATTCTACAAATTCTTTCGTTGAAATAACATCCACTTCTTGAATTCTTTCGAGATAGGTAGAATCTAATTGAGCCTTGAGATCAAAGGTTAAAATAAAAATAAAACAAAAGAAATAAATATTTTTCATAAGAGTCATGGCGCAGTTTTCTATTCTTAACACAGTTGAAATTATATACCTACTAAAACGAAGGCTCCCCAGTAGTAGGGATCAGGATAAGTGACCGATAGTTCTTCCTGAGCCTCCTTTAAAGCTAGTTGAGGACTCTTCCCGTTTAAAAGGTTTTGATAAAAAGAAACCATCAGTAAGTTGGTCGCTTGATCACTCACTTTCCATAAACTCATCAAAATATTGTCTACTCCCGCCACTTGAAAAGCACGCTGAAGCCCATACACCCCTTCGCCATTGCGCACCTCTCCTAGTCCTGTTTCACATGCTGACAATACCACAAGTTTAGTGCCGTAAAGATCCATATTCATAGCCTCATAGGCAGTAAAGATTCCTTCTTCGGCACCAGGGGGCTTAGTGCCATCTATAGCGTCTTGAGCGCCACTTAATAAAAGACCAGAACGCATGAGCGGGTTGCTATTGAATGAGCGTTGAGCAAAACTTATGGTCTTCTCATCCCCTGAAAATTCAAAATCCGGCAAAAAATATCCATGAGTTGCTATATGAAGTATTTCCGCCCCTTTCCGTTCTTTAAGGTTCGATTCACTAGCTTCTGAACCCTTGAAAACAGTAATTATACTACCTGCAGCTTCAAGTTTGGCTCCTATAGCCTCAATTTCAGCTTTAGTACCAGGCAGTGGGTCCAAGGTACCTATTGATGACTTTAAATCAATTTCTCTTTTAAGATCGGTATTCGCCTGAACACTATTGCGGTCTGCTTGATCACCTGATTGGAAGTTCGCAAACCCAAATAAACTAGCCTGTAAACCTTTAAAATCTAAATTAATGTCTTTTCGTTTAAGTAACTCTCGGGTATTGGTAACTGTAACTATATCATACTTGCTCAATAAATAGCTAGATCCATCGCTGAGTGTAGGTAGAGAAATGGCATTGTAAACTCCATCAGGAGAGAAATAGATTCTATTTACGTCTTGAAGCTTGTCATCAATGTCTTTCCAAAAATACCGATAAGAATAAACATCTTCTGATCTAAACTTTATTGAGTTTTTATAAAAGCGAATGTACCTAGACTCCAAATCTTTTCCATTGGCCAAAATTACTGATTCAGGACCAGCCTCCGAGTCGTGTTTTAAAATAAGTGCTACATAAATAACAGAATCCTTTGAGTTACTTTTTCTAATGCGAAACATTTCTATGGCCGCCTCATCTTCACTCAAGCGTTTCCTAACTGTTTCCCAATTAGGAACTTCTTTTTCATCTTGAGATGCGAAAACAGTACTTTTTAAAGATAATTGCCGCTCAAGCTCGTTGATTTTTTCTTGCTCTCGTTTCAAGTCGACACCCAAAGCGGCTCTTTCTGAGGTAGGTAAATTAATATACTGAACAAAAGATTCTTTTCGATTTACCCAATTGGCATAAAGCTCTTGCAATTCCTCATCACTACTATTGCTAATGATATTTCTGATTTGACTCGAGTTGTTTAAAAGGAATGCTTTAGTCTCTAGTTGCAGGTTGTACAAACTCTTCAACATTTCCTGCCGTTTTTCTGGGACATAGTAGGCATATTCAACTAAAAAATCCTTGTAAGCATCAAAAGATGGGTTTACCATCGCATAAAACGCTCCCTTCTCATCCTCCGAAAGGGTTGGGAAGATATTTCTAATCTGCCCTTGATATCCTGCCACTGCATTTGAATAATACTCGAAAGCAGGCTCAGGCTTTTGCATCAAATCATAAATTACTCCAAGTGAATAAATAGACCTTAAATAATCAGGGTGGTCTTCACTAAAAAGATTTTGACGTATGTCATAAGCTTCTTTTAGTCCTGCATGCGCTTTCTCCAACTTATTTTGTTCTTGGTAAATCAAGGCTTCGTTATAAATTAATGATGCATAATCAGGGTGCATCCGTCCAAAAAGCTTCTCTATTATGGACGTAGCTTCAGCAAAATATTTTAAGGCAGTTTCTGTATCATTACTTCTTCTGTGAAGTACACCTAAATTTCTTAAAGTCACGGCATATGTTCGTGCATTTTTACCATAATACTTCTCATCAGATTCCAAAACTTGTTCTAAGGTTTTAATGGCTAGATCAAGTTGATTTTTTCTTTGATAAATAGAAGCTAAATTATTGAGAATAGAGCTGTAGAGTTCATTGTCTTTTTTCTCTATTGTCAAAAGTCTTTGTTGAGCGTCACGTAATAATTGTTCGGCTACATCAAAATTACCAATGTTTTGATTAAACACCGAAAGTGCATTTGTAACACTTAATACTTGAAAACTATTTTCTCCCAATTCATTTCTTGCTAATGTGAGTGCTCTTCGAAGTGGAGCTTCAGCTGCTCCAAGGTCTCCTCTAGCTTGAAGTAACCTACTTCTATTAAGGTAAATATCAATCTTTGTTTTTGGGCTTACATCAGATAGAGGAAGATAGATTTTTTCCAAACTTGAGTAGGTAGAGTCAGCTGCTTTAAAATCTCCTGACTCCAATAAAAGTAATAAATAGACATTTTCGATATTGGCTTTTTGTTCTTTATTCAAATAATTAAAAAATTCTCTACTTTCATCTAAAGCATCAAGTGCTTTGTCATAGCGCCCAGCATTACGCAAAGTATAAGCCAACTTTTCTCGGGCTGTGATTAACTTTTCTACAGATTGACCTATACTTCTTCCCACATCATATTGACGCTCGTAGTACTCGGCAGCCGCTCGATTTTTTCCATATTTATAAGATAAATCCCCAGCCTTTCCTAAAAGCTCAAAGGCTATTTCGGTATACTCATCTTCAAACAAAGAGATTTGCTCATCAAATAGTGAAGTTGCAGCATCAAGTTTGCCTACGGAAGCATATATTCGTGCCGCTTGATCGATGATGGTCAGCTGCATGCCCTTGTTCAGGTACATTTGATAGCTCGAGCCAAGCATTTCTAGATAAATCGCAAGTGCTTCCTCTTTTCTATCATTCCCATCATATAAATTGGCTAGGCTATATTTTTCTTTTGCGAGGGATGAGGACACAATAGTGCTTTCCGACAACTGTCTTGCTATTGATTGCTCTAGTTCGCTGATAGCTGCTGAAGCATCGCCACTCTTGGCGGAGGTCATAGATAAGTATCTTCTAGCTGCAAGTAAATCGGGGTGCTCAAGTAGACCTAATTGTTCAAATCGCTCGATGCTTTCATTAAAATAGCTGCTAGCGGGTTCTATTTGATCATCAAAATAATAAGCATAGGCTTTACTGTAAAGATATTCAGCTTCAAGAGAGGTACCTTCTAGTTCTAGTACTTCCACTAAAGGTGAAATGCTTTCTAAAAGCTGCTGACTAGCTCCATAACTCTCTTCTTGATGGTAAATGTAGGATAAACTGAGCGCAGCAAAAAAATAATCCTCCGATGCCATCCCTGACTCATCATAGATCGCTATAGCTTCCTTCATGCCCTTCGCAGCATCGGTATAATTACCCAATGTATATTGTAAATTAGCCTTGGCTATATATATGTCAGCAAGATCGATTATATCAGTATTATGCTTATCGGATTTTTTTAGGCCTATCAATAACTCAAATAATCGAATAGCATCTGTGGGTTGATCGGCAATGACATACAGGTTGGCTAAGTTCTCAACAGTATTTTGATAAATGCTCTCTCCTGTAAAGTTAAGCCTTTCTAACAGGGCAAGAAGCTCTTTGCCCATGGTAATACTTTTTTTGTTGGCCATTTTAGCACCTACCAACATGCCCTGTTGGAGGGCATTGATATATTCTGCACTTTCTTCTGAATTTTGACTTTTAGCCTGATCAAGTGCCTCTTCTATGTATTGTAGTGCTGTAGTATAATCTGATGAGCTGATAGCTACTTTTGCCTGTTGCATATTATCATCGTAGGTTTGAGCAACGCCCTCATTCCCCAAAGAAAATATCACATAAAAGGCTAATATAGCTATCCACTTTAGCTTACAATCAAACCAATAATGTAAAGATATATTCATAAATCAATTGATTTATATTGTGTAAAGCGAATCTATCACAAATGATGACACGATATCAATATAAAAATACAATTTATTTCTCGTAGATTCTAGTTTATTACGGAGAATACCTGTTTACCTGTATTTTGATATCCTCCTTCGCCTATTTAACAATTGAAGTTAATCATGAGAGAATTAATCAATAGAGGTATTGATAGAAAAGAATTAGTAGGACCTTTATTGGATCAATACAATGTTGTAACCACAATGATTTTTACCTTAACAGCGAGGAATAATTTCTTTCCAGTGGATCGCTTATCTAATAACATTTGCATTAAAGAGACCGTTCTTCCGATGTATTATCCATATTTACCATAAGCCTTGATAGATTATATCAGTAAAAGCTAACTTGTTGGAAAATTTAGACGATTTCCATGATTAAGAAAGAATATACACTTACACTTGTTTTTGCTTTGCTATTAGCATCATCGACATTATTCGCTCAAAAGAAGGCTGCAGACAGAAGAGATGCTAGTGCCTCAAAGATTGCACATGAGATCGAAAAGTTAGGTAATACTGCTCGCATACTCTATGTAGCCGCACATCCTGATGATGAAAACACCAATTTATTAGCGTGGCTTGCCGAAGAAAAGAAAGTAGAGGCAGCGTATTTTTCATTTACTAGAGGAGATGGCGGTCAAAACCTAATAGGGTCGGACTTAAAGGAAAAATTAGGTATAATTCGCGCTTTTGAACTTCAAGAAGCAAGGAAGGTAGACGGAGCCCATCAGTATTTTTCTAGGGCTTACGATTATGGTTACTCAAAAACCCCAGATGAAGCCTTCGATAAATGGAATCGTGATAGTTTACTTTCAGATTTGGTATACGTGATTAGAAAATTGAAGCCACAGCTTATCATCACACGATTTTCGGAAACACCTAAAATTACTCATGGGCATCACACGGCCGCAACCCTTATGGCTGTAGAAGCCTATGAACTAGCCGCCGACCCTAATCAATTCAAATCTTCAGCTGAAAAGTTTGGCACATGGCAAGTAGATAGAATCTATTGGAATGCAAGCCCTTGGTTTTTTCGTAGAAATCCTCAAGCCATGGATTCAATTGAATTCGTCACCGAAGAGATTGGTAACTTTTTACCTAAATTGGGGTCTTCCATTGGTCAAATAGCCGCTGACAGCCGTTCTATGCATAAATCGCAAGGGTTCGGAGCAAGACAAGAACTGGGCAGTATAAAAGAATATTTCCAACTTTTAAAGGGACATGATACAAGCTCACTTTTAGAAAACATCCCTACTCATTGGGGTTCTATAGGAATGAACACTATTGACGATTTGATTCTTAAAATTCTTGATGATTTTTCTATCCATCAACCAGAAAATTCAGTAAATCAATTAATAACATTAAAAAAGGCAATACTGAAGATAGACAACCCTCCTTCATGGATCGAGCTGAAACTTGATCGTATTGATCAAATTATTTTTGATTGTCTAGGATTTAAGGCAATGCTACTCGCCGGCAAAAGCTCCTTTGTCATTGGTGATTCAATAGATTTTAGTCTTAATATTTGGAATCGTTCTAATAAGGATGTGAAGGCCATATCAGTAAGCCTAGAAGAGGAAAACATACTCATTGATAGCGTTCTTGATGTCAATAGGGTTAACCTAGAGTGGAATCGAAAGCTATCAAAAAATCATTCTCCTAATGTATTTCGATACTTAAATGAACCGCTAAAAGACGATTTTTATGCCTTCCAAAAACAAGAAGATATAATTAATCCTGTATCACCTTACCCAATGAATGAAGTTTTAATTTTAGAAATTGAAGGTGAATTATTTGAATATCCGTTACCTGTCCAATACCTCCGTACAGACCCAGTAGATGGAGAAGTCTCCTACCCTGTGCGTTTACAACCAGAATTTTTGATTGATTTTAAAAATGATCTTTTAATATTTTCAAATACAAATGCTAGTCCTGTGGATGTAGAGATAACTTTCAACCAAGAACTTGTAAAAGGGAAATTAAGTCTTACACTGCCTACAGGCTGGAAAAGCGAGCCTAGCTTCATAGAACTCTCGGATGTACCGAAAGGAAAGCAAGATTACCGATTTTTAGTAAAAAGCTCAATTCAGCCTCAAAAAGGTCAAATTTTTCTCAAACTTGAAACATCAGACCAAGTTTACGATCAGTCAATGGAGTCACTTGAATATGAACATATCCCACATTTCAATTACTTTAAAAAAGCTAGTGCTGACTTTATCAATAGCCCGATTAACCTTATAAAAGAGCAGGTAAGTTATATTCAAGGTGCAGGTGATGAAATCCCGAAGATTCTCACTAAGTTAGGTATGAAAGTGAATGATATAAAAGTAGAAGATATTTCAAAAATCAACCCAAAAGATCATCCCATTGTAGTGCTAGGAATTAGAGCATTCAATGTTCACTCTAATCTCGATCAGTATGAAGCAAAATTGATGGAGTATGTTGAAGAAGGCGGGCATCTTGTGATTCAATACAATACCAGCTGGGGATATCGCCTTAAGCCAAGTGCTCCATATCCATTGAAAGTTGGGGTTGGAAGAGTAACTGATGAAGCCTCACCTGTAGCTTTTGTTAACGAAGACCACCCTATTTTGAATCAGCCAAACCCTATTTCACTTTCAGATTTTGATGGTTGGATTCAGGAAAGAGGCTTATATTTTCCCGAAGAATGGTCAGAGGAGTATCTTAATTTTTTAGAACTGTCTGACCCAGATGAAGAGGCTCAAGGTGGTAGTATTCTTTATGCTGAATATGGTAAAGGTTCATATGTATACACCTCCTTGTCTTTTTTTCGACAAATGCCTGCAGGCGTTCCTGGAGCGAGCAAACTATTTATAAACCTACTAAGACCTAGATCTAAAGATCTTTAATTTTAACAAATGAAGATCCACCCAATTGGAGCATATATTTACTTTTATTAAACTATGTAGATATAATCAAACTTATTGTAGGACCATTTTCTAAAAAGGAGCTTGACATTCTTAATGACCAAAACAAGATAATTATCTATTTTGGAAACTAAGTATGCATGCTTAAAAACATCTAAATTGTTGATAAATAAATTATAAGACCTATACTTTATTTATTTGAGTGCTCAGTTTTTATTCAAAAGTAGTGAAAATGCTTGCACTAAAATGTCTGAGGTAGACATTCTATAGCTTAGCCCCAAGCATCATCATAATTTGTGATTCGCAAATCGTAAGCGGTATTTATTTGAAAAAAGATTAAAACAAGCGAAGCTTGTGCCACCTCGAATCTGCAGTAATTGGAACTTTTTAAGCAAGCCCTAAGTAAAGACAAGAGGCAATAAATATTATTTAACTGACGATATCGTATCAATCATAATGGTAATACATTACTCGTGTTCTCAATTGTTCTTGACAAAATCAAGCTGGTACTCATCCATTATATTTTGGCTTAGAATAATAATTATGATCCAATCTATAAAGTATCGGTAGATGGTAAAATAGAAACTATGATATATGATAGTCAGGCGCTAAGACTACAAATAAACACAAAAAGAGGGATTTGGCGTGTAGGTTGATGCTTAAGTGTTTTAATCGTATTCAAATAGCTCAACAGGACATAATGCACTTTTATATATATGATGCTCCTAGGTCTAAATAAAATCAACCTTTTGAATAGGAAGCTAGGGATATTAATATAGTATGGATATTTGTTTATAAAACATACAACCAAACTAAAGTATTTAAAATTATTTTTTATGCTTATCCGAATAATTACATAAATAGGTAGAAGCCTTGCAAAGACACAACTTCTTAAGTTGTGACGCATTTTGAAAACTAGGTGCATGCTTTCTATTTATCACAGGGCTTTACCCTTTGCTTTGCTTAAATAGCGCCCTCAGCGCTTTCAAACCAAAATATTACTTTTGAGATTTAAGGTGTAAACAAGCAAATAGTCAAATTATTTTTTAAAAAACTTCTCTGTTCGGTTTTCTATGTTTAAGAAGTATAAACCACTTGATGCACCCTCTAACAAAATCTCATTACCTTCTCCCTTTGTAACTAACTTACCTGTACTATCTACAATTTCATAGTTAGCAACTCTTGATAGCGTGATTTTATTATCCACTCTTTGAGGATAAAAGGTAACAGGTTCTTTATCTCCATGATGTACAATTTCATCGCTATATAAACGATAGCCCTCTTGATTTTCGAAAAACACTCGAAACCTTTTTTCTTGTTTCTCTGACAAATTAATGGATGCCTGATAAAGCACTTGCCCGGGCTTACTGTCGACCTTCATTTTTTTAACATTTTTCCAGTCTGAGCTATTCTTATCCCTCTCCTCTACCATAAAATGAGCATTTGGTGGAGCATCTTTAAATACCCAATTCAACTCGTCAGAATCAAGATGAATAGCAATAAACTTAAAATTAGTTGGGATTCTAACAACTTGGGGATTAATTACTTTTGGAAGACATCCCTCCTTGTGTACAATACGCACAAATATAAATTCACCTTGGCTCAAAGTGGAAAGGTTCACTTCAACTGCAGAGGCTGAAATTTTAGATTTATGGAGCTTATCATTGATGTATATTTGTTCTATACAAAAAATACCTGAATTGTCAGCCAAAGGATTCTGAACGAAAATGTTTTTACCCTGGTACTTACCAGTTATTACCAACTCCGTCAAATCCGTCGCTTGGCCAAATAGTCCAAATATTGGAGTTAAAAAAAGAAAAGTAAGCTTATAAATAAAAAACATTCTTAAGTTCAAGGCAATGTAATTTTGATGTAATTTTTAAGCAGTTTTTCAAAATACTAACGTTCTGTTAGGCACAATGTTATCGTAAACAAAAATAAATTAAATATAACTTAATATCCAAAAAATTCTATATAATTAAGCTGTATTGTATATAACCGGCTTTTAATTTGAAAAGCGCGAAAGTCTTTTCAATAACAATTGTTGATACCAACTGCCAGAATATATGTCTGAAGCTATTATATTTATAATCGTATTAAATCCACATCACAAATGTATAAAATCATCTTTAATATCATAGTACTTGTTATCTATAACAATATTTATGCCCAACAACCAAGCATCACTCAAGTATACCAAAATATTGAAGAAGGAGTGGACGGGCATATTAGCATTTGTACAGATTGCCGAGATGTAGATTTATCAGATGGCTTACTTTATTATTCAGTTCATGAAAATAAAATCACCCAAAATAGAGGTAATTACAGAGGAAAGCTTTTACATGGAAACACCACACTTTACTTCATAGATACAGAGCAAAAACATTTTCAAGCTAATTTTGATGAGGGTCTGATCAATGGTCAACTAAAGGAATGGCTTTCGGACGGTACACTATTAAGGGAAGAACAATATATTAAAGGCATCAAAGAAGGAAAACAAAGCTATTACACCTTTGGTGAATTGAATACGGAAGAAATATACCAATCGGGCAATCACCTTTCTACCAATTATTTCCACCCTGATGTTGAAGGTGTAGATTATTCCATTGAATACATTAACAAAAGGCCTACCTACTCAACAGAAAAAATCACTTACAACAGGAGCATAGAGGGGAATATCATTGCCAAAAGAAAAAAATATGAAAAGTCGGATGGCGTTCAGTATAATTTTTATGATGGAGATTATGAACAACAAAAACCAAATGGCACTACAGAAATAGTAGGAAAGTATATAATGAACAGAAAGGAAGGTCGCTGGGTTACACATTATGATGAAAGAGTGTCCGGTATTAAAGTATACAGGGATGACTATCTGATATCAGAAACCTTTTACCAAGAAGGAAAGCCATTTACAGGTACAGCAATACGCTATTTCTCGGATGGTAAAACTATAAGAGAAAGTATATCAGTTAAAAACGGAATGCGTTCTGGTGCTACAGAAATTAGGCCTATGAGGAAAAATGTAGCAATTAAATCGATAGAATATACATCAGGTCTTCCACAATATGAAAGTTATGAGATCTTTTTAAGTAAAATGGAAGCTTATCAGACCATTCAGCTTGAAAAACAATGTGACGGAAGAGGTACAGGCTTGTATGTAAGTAGACTCTATATCAACGAAGAATATACTGTAGTTGAGATGAGCTTCATCAATAATACCTTGAGAGCTGAGAGCAGCGTTATTTACACACCTTCTGCGGGTGAGAAAAATGCATTTAATCTCTTAATCGATGAGAATAAAATAATTCCTTTAATCAAAACCTTTCGGATAGCCAATGCCCCGCTACAGACACCACTTCCTTACGGAGAAATACTTTCCTTTGTATTGGTATTTGAATCATTACCTCAAGGTACACAATCTATTTCGCTAGTAGAGGGAGAGGAGGCATATACGATCAATGAGGAAGGTAATTATATTTATAACTGGGGGTGTTTTGATTTAAAATTATAGGGAAACATATTTTAGCAATTAAACTTTTGTTAAAAACCGTTTAGAATGTTTGTTTTTAAAAACTATTCCCTATATTTCGCATAATTATTCGATCAAATTAACTTATCATGAATTTATTTGTTGCCAACCTCGATTACAAGCTCACTGAGGAAGAGCTATTAGAAATTTTCAGCGAAATTGGAGCTGTTACTTCTGCGAAGATTATAACCGATAGAGAAACGGGAAGAAGCCGTGGTTTTGGCTTTGTTGAAATGGCCGATGACACATTAGGTCAAGCGGCTATTGAAGAGTTAGATGGAGCGGTGGTTAATGAAAGAGAGTTATCTGTTTCAGAAGCTAAGCCAAGAGAAAGAAGAGAGAGGACTTATTAAAAGTCTAAAAAATAAAAAAGGCAACATTTGTTGCCTTTTTTTATTCCTCATCAGGGTTTAATCTTTTTTCAATTTGACGCTCTAAATTTTGAAGTCTTACTTTAGCTTCTCCGCTAGCTGTCCTCGCTCTCTTTGAAACTTCTTTACTTAATTCTTCTAAGGACTGCCTCTCTTTTTCAATTTCTTCTTTCAGCTCTAACTTTTCTACCTCTTCCTGTGCCTCATCATTTAATTGATTAAGAGTTTCGCTAATTTTTTTGAACTCATTTTCTAGCTCTTTGGCGAATTGATTACTGTCTTCTACTTTTTCTCCGCCTAGATCTTCGCTCACTTCTTCAAACTCTTCCATAAATTCGTCGGTTTCACCTTGTGTCGTTTTTGAGCTTTCGCAAGCGGCGAAGCTAAAGAACATAAAAAAAGGAATCAAAACATATGATAATCGCTTCATCTTAAATTGTTTTTGTTTCCTTTTTAAACGCATAATTGATCATAGGGTTAAGTTTAGATATTCTTAATACTTCTACTTTGGAAAGAATCATTTATAAAAATTGATCTGTAAAACATTAAAACAACCACCTTTATTCATCAATCATATAGATAGGCAAAGAAATGCCCCAAACAGTTGTTGAAAAGCAATCAGGAATGCTTAAAATAAAGCTTAAAGCTCTTTTTATAATGACTAAATCTCTAAGGCAAACTTAGGGCATGTTTAAAAACAGCTAACATGTTGATAAATCATCGAATCTATACTTTATTTGAGTGCACAGTTTTTATTCAAAAGTAGTAAAAATGCTTGTACGAAAATGTCTGAGATAGACATATTGTAGCTTAGCCCCAATTGTTGTCGTAATTTGTGATTCGTGAATAGTAAATGGTGTTTGAATGACGATGCCTGAATTTGGTTGACACTTTTTAGTCAAGTGTGAGATTAATATAAA
>JAFIEW010000050.1 GCA_020832375.1 Cyclobacteriaceae bacterium | reverse complement strand
ATGAGCTATAATAATATAAATATTGAAAACGTACTTTTACCGGACAACAATGATACTAATTACTGTTTTAACAATTATGATTGCGTTAGCACAAAGCTGCAAAACGCCGATAATTGGGGAATCAAACAAAAAAGACTTCCAAACTCAATTGACATTATTTCAAAATGGAAATAAAACCACTATCGACCAAGCCTCAAAAACCATTGGAATTGAAAGAGATGAGTTTTCATTAAGGTTTTACAACAAGAAATATGATACAGAGAACAAAATGTTCTATGCAGCTCGAATTGCGGCATTCACAGATATATCGGAGTTTGACAAAATAAAATTAGGTATGCTTAAGTCGGAAATACCTTATTTTAAAACAGGCTCAGGAATGGCTCCAGATAGAAGCGGTATGTATGAAGCATTGATTTTAAAAAACAGTGGTCATCATTATCTCCCCTACGAAAACTCAGAAAGTAAAAGAGTAAACTTCCTAAATGAAGTAAACGACCTTGCTAGACTAGAATTTGAGATTAAAAGTATTTACCACGAAAATGTAGAAGTGAAAATGGCAAACACTACATTGAATGAGTTTTATCTGGTATTTCTAATTGATAAAAATTTAAATGGAATAATTGAAGAGGGAGAAATGAATAAGATTACAATAAAAATAAAGTAAAACACAGCATACTTGAGTCCTACCTAAGCAAGCAACCTACGCCTTGCTCCTATAAACTCCATCAAGGACGCACCACTATAGTTTATTCCTACCAAAATACTAACCCGCTTATTGTACGAGAGCCAAATAAGTAAAAATCCAATCTTTAATTTAATTGTATTTTAAGGGAATTGACCATATATTGATGGTACATACACTAACAGTATTATATAGTTGATATTGATGGTGTGTGAGTTTTTTTAGCAAAATAGAAAAATGAAGACCCCGGATCTACCTAAAAACGAAAAAGAGCGACTCATAGATTTAGAGAGCTACCAACTTCAAGAACTCGCAGAAAAGGAAGACTTTGACTTTTTAACATTGACTGCATCGAGAATTTTTGAAACAAAAATTTCCTTGATTTCTCTCATTACAGAAGACAAGCAATTGTTTTTATCGCATTATGGAATAAGTATCAAAGAGATACCAAAAGAAATATCTTTTTGTGCTCATGCGATCAACACACCCGAAAAGCCATTGATCATAGAAGATGCGAGAAAAGATGAAAGGTTTCACGATAATCCTCATACAATAGGTGTGCCCTATGTAGTTTTTTACGCGAGTGTTCCTTTAGTTTCTTCGGTGGGACATCCTCTAGGTACACTTTGTATTATCGACGACCAACCCAAAAAGCTTTCAAATCAGCAAGTAAAGGAACTTCAAAAACTGGCTAGAATCTGTACCGCATTATTCGAAAAAAGAAAAAACACCCTTGACAAGGATCAACTAATAGCCGAATTAAATAAGAAAAATAAGCTACTAGAAGAAACTTATAAAATAAATAAGATTGGTATTTGGGAGCATGATATTACTTCTGGTGAGGTATTTTGGAACGAATGTGTCTATGAAATCCATGAGTTAAATAAAGATTTTGATCCCAATCAACAGCAGCTAATCTCATTATATGAGGAAGAATATAGGGAAAAGCTATCTGAGGCGATGGAAAATTGTAGCGTCAAAGGGCTGTCATTTGATTTAGAGTGTCTTCTTAAAAGTGCTCGAAACACTCAGAAATGGGTACGAATTACTGCAAGAAAGGCAGGAGATAAACTCATTGGAAGTTTCCAAGATATCACCGAATCAAAAAAGCAAGCACTTAAATTCAAAGGTATTTTCAATTCAACCTTTTCCTTTATTGGATTTTTAGATACCAAAGGAATTCTGCTAGAAGCTAATGATACCGCAGTCAGTATGGCAGGCCTTAAGCATTCGGATGTAATCGGGAAGTATTTTTGGGACTGCTATTGGTGGCAAATATCTGAAACCACTCAGGAAGAGTTGAAGGCAAACTTCCGAAAAGCTTTGGCTGGTGAGACTGTAGAGTATGAAGTTACAGTCTGGATATCAGATAAATTGCCAGTAGCAATTCTTTTTACTTTAAAACCTGTAATCAATGAGAAAGGAGAGGTCATTTATATTATCCCAGAAGGCAGGCCTGTACAAGAGCTTGTGTCGACTAGAAATCGATATAAATCAGTTTTAGAAGGGTCGGATGTAGGTACATGGGAATGGAATGTGCAGACAGGGGAAGTGATCGTCAATCAAAAATGGGCTGAGATAATAGGCTATACCGTAGAGGAGCTAAATCCAATAAATATTGAAACATGGTTTAATTTAACACATCCGGATGACTTAAAAGAGGCGGAAAGACGATTAAACTCATGCTTTTCAAAAGAGATCGAATTTTATGATTTCGAGATCCGCCTGAAACATAAACAAGGCCATTATGTCTGGGTATATGATCGAGGGAAGGTATTTGAGTGGACTGCAGAGGATAAGCCTCTATGGATGTACGGTACGCATCAAAACATTACAGAACGCAAAAATGCTGAGGAAGAGCTTACTAAAACCAAAGATTTTCTCCTACAAACTGGTCAGGTAGCGAAAGTAGGTGGATGGGAGTATGACGTATTAAAAGACAGGTTAACATGGACTCAAGTGACTTATGATATTCACGAAATATCTTACGATTATAGCCCTTCTTTAAAAACAGGGATAGAATTTTATAAAAAAAATCATAGTAGACAACGTATAACTGATGCCTTTACTATTGCATTAAAGAAAGGAGTTCCATATGATCTAGAACTTGAAATCATCACGAGCCTGGGGAATGAAAAATGGATTCGCACAATCGGTGAACCCCTTATAGAAAAAGGATCATGTGTAAAAATATTGGGGATATTTCAAGATATAAGTAATCAGAAAAAGGCGGAGAAAAATCTAAAGGAAGCTATTTCAAAACTAGAATCCGTACTAGATGCTACGAGGCAAATATCAATTATCGCCACAGATGAAAAGGGATACATCTCCCTCTTTAATTCAGGCGCGGAAACCATGCTCGGATACAAAGCCGAGGAGGTGATCGGCAAATATCTTCCCGAATTATTCCATTTACAGGATGAGCTACAAAAAGAGCAAAAAATCATCCTAGAAAAACATGGAAAAATCGTGAGTGAGTTCGAAACCCTAATCCTTGATGCTCGAATGGACCAGCCCAACATAAAGGAGTGGTCATATGTCAATAAAAATGGGCATCATTTTCCTATTTTATTATCCATGAACAAAATTGTATTAGACAATGCTACTACAGGCTATTTAGGCGTAGCAACGGATATAAGCAAACTAAAAAAAGTGGAAAATGATATTCGATCTCTTTTAAAAATAACAGAAGAACAAAATGAAAGATTGAAGAATTTTGCTTATATCGTTTCTCACAACTTAAGGTCGCATGCCACAGGCATTTCAGGTATGCTGGCACTAGTAAAATTAGAGCACCCTGAACTTTTTCAAAACGATTATTTGAAACTACTTGAAAATGGTGCCCAAAATTTAAATAAAACTATTGAAGACCTTACCGAAGTCGTGAAGATTAATTTAACAACCGAAACATTTCAGGAAATCAATCTTTTTGCTTCCACTGAAGAAACGATCAAAAGTCTATCAAGCCAGATAAGTGACGCAAACATCAAGATCATTAACGAAGTACCCCAGAATGTATCTATACAAGGAATATCAGCTTATGTCAATAGTATTGTTTTAAACATGATAACCAATGCAATAAAATACAAAAGTGAAGAAAGAGAGGCTTTTTTAAAAATCTATTTAGAATTAAGTGAAAATAATGTTTCTATTATTTTTCAAGACAATGGATTAGGAATTGACCTTGAAAAATATGGTGACAAGCTTTTTGGTCTATATAAAACCTTTCATCGCCACCAAGACGCCAGAGGAGTTGGCCTTTTCATTACGAAAAATCAAGTGGAAAGTATGGGAGGGAAGATAACTGTGGAAAGTCAAGTAAATAAAGGCACCCGTTTTAAAGTGACTTTAAACCATCATTGGATATGACTGATTTAAATGAACGCTATTGCTTTCAAGCGCAATTTCTTGGAAGTTGCGCCAAAAAACTGTCATTAAAAAATACTTATGTATTTAAACAATTAGTCTTTCCTCAAAGGGTACAATCAAAGGTTTTAAAATTTACTTTAAAAACGAGGAGCCTTTTGAAACCGCTTTTTATAAAGCCGGTTGAAACCCAGTAGCAAACAAGCGATCAAAAAAACCATCCTTTTTTTTTAATATTATTACTTTTTTCGTTTATTTACTTTCATAACCAGAAAGGCTATTCATAAGCTTATTGTTAGCGATATTTTTTAAATAATTTAGGCATACAATGTTACTTAAAAAAAGAGCACAGGCTCTTGGAAAAAAAGAGGCTTATCACTTTTTATCACGCACTATCGGATGGAAAGATTCTGACTTAGTAGATTTTGCGCTTGGTAAAACAGCGGATCAATTATTTGAGGTGATTTATGCTAACGAGGCCTTTGATCTCCCTCAGCCTATTCTTAAAGAAAACTTTCAACAATGGGTAGGAGAACCTTTTGATGGTGATTTTAATGGAAATGGCGCTCGTTTTGATAGCTTCAAAATTTGGTTCTTGCATCATCTTGCTGGCGCTCATTATGAGGGAATTGAAAAGGCTCAGCTCGCAGCTAGAGAGAGAATCGTACTTTTTATTCATACGCACCTAACTGCCCGTTGGGATCAAATAGAAAGCGCAGAAGCAATTTTTCATCAAAACCGGCTATTCAGAAAATTTGCTTTCGACAGCTACCTCATCAGAACGGAGGAGAATGAAGAATATGAGCCATCCTACAAGAAATTGGTAGAAAAAATATGCATCGACAACGCAATGCTCCGCATGCTCGATGGCCGATTAAATGTAAGAGGCAATCCAAATGAAAACTTTGCTCGAGAGCTTTTTGAGCTGTATACCACAGGCCGAGGCCTTGAAACAGTAGACAAAGGCAATCTAGCAGAAGGTGACTACCTATTTTTCACAGAGCAAGATATTCAAGAAGCTGCACGAGTATTATCAGGTTTCAACTTTGACGATACTTTTTCACAAATAGATCCTGATACTAATCTGCCGGAGGGAATTCTGAGAGGTGGTGAAATTGCTACTCAGCATGATAATGGGGTAAAGAGATTTTCGCCAAGGCTCGGCGGGGCTGTCATTGAGCCCGATCCAGAATTACTTCAAAATGGGCAAGCTACCCTAGCGAGCGTAAAAGATGAAATCAGACAGCTCATTGATCTTATCTTTGACCAACAGGAAACTGCACAGCATATATGCCGAAGGATTTTCAGATTTTTCATGCACTATCAAGTAGATGAAAACATTGAAAATACGGTAATAGCTGAGATGACTGCAACATTCAAAGAATCAGGCTATAAGATACTACCGGTAATCAAACAGTTAACCACTAGCACCTACTTTTTCGGAGAAACAAGAGAAGAGACTATTGCTAGAAAAGGAGGAATAATTAAATCACCACTAGAGTTGGCCTTGGGTACCATTAGGCAACTTGAACTGCCCCTTGCACACTATGAATCAGCGCACAATGAAGTACTTGGCAGACTAGAACCCATCCTACGATTTATGAACCGTACGGGGATGGATTTTTACAACCCATTCGATGTAAATGGCTACGATGCCTATCATCAGTTCCCCATCTTTAATCGCAGTTGGATCACTACCAATTACTTAGTAAGTCGATACAGTTTCATTGATCAAACCATAGGCCGCAATGATATGGAAGGGCTTAATCTTATTGAAATTACAAGAAAGATAGTTCCGGCGGCCATAGCACCAGATGCTCGACAACTGGTCATTTTCTTAGCAGAGTATCTACTTCCTTTGGCAGTCAACCTCAGTTTTGAGGAGGATACAACAGCATCCATTACTGCAATGAGGATGAATTATTTTCTTGAGGCCTTTCTTAAAAACCCTCAAATCGATGATAATCCAGAAGCAGCTTGGAATACACGATGGACTCGCAATCTAGATCCTGAAACGGTAAATGGACAATTGCGAAACCTTTACAATGCTCTCATGCAGAGTCCAGAATACCAGCTGATATGATTTTTGAAGTAAGAACTATACGACTATGAATAGAAGAAAATTTTTAAAAGGCCTCTCAGCTACAGCAGCTGCACCGCTATTACTAGGTGGTGTCCCTTTTTCTATCCCGTCTTTTGCTGCGCCATTGAGTAGGCTCTCTGGTTTTAGCGACAATGACCGCGTTCTAATCATCTTGCAGTTGCATGGCGGAAATGACGGTATCAACACCCTCATCCCCCTATCAAACTATGACCACTACTATAGCAGAAGAGCAAATATTGCCTTGCCCTACCGCAATGGAAACCGCCGAATAATCGAGCTAGACAGTACCGTAGCTGATGCTGACAAAGCGGGCCTCCATCCTGATATGAAGGCACTTAAAAGCATTTACGACGAAGGCTTCATGAAGGTGATCCAGGCAGTAGCCTACCCCAATACCAATGGTAGCCACTTTAGAGGCAGAGACATTTGGTTTATGGGTGGTGGTGCCAATGACTACTTTGACTCAGGTTGGATAGGCAGGTACTTAAAGTCAAGAATACCAACAGGCCTTAGCTATCCCGATGATTTTCCAAATGCAGATATGAAGGATCCTTTGGCAATAGAGTTAGGTAATGAGACCTCGCTCATCTTTCATCAATCAGATAACATCCCTGTTTCTCTATCTTTAGGTGGCAGCCCAGAAGGCTTTGCCAACAATGTAGACACATTAGATGGCTTCCAAGACCGTGGCATCGACATTAAGGGTCAGCCACCAGAGCATATCTCACAAACCCAATATGGGGAGGAACTCAATTGGATTTTAGGTTTAGAAGATAAAACCGAAGACTATGCCGCACGCCTTCGAGAAGTATATCAAAGAGCACCCGAAACACGTGCCGATTATCCTGAGGTATATCCACTCACCTCATCCCCCGGAAGTAGAAGAAACCCTTTGAGTGATCAGTTTAAACTAATTGCAAAACTACTCGATGGAGGTGGACAGGGTGTGAAAACGAAAGTTTTTATGGCTAGAATTGGCGGTTTTGATACCCATGCACAACAAACAGTAGGCTACGACCCTACCATGGGCACTCATGCGGCCTTACTTTATCATATCTCTACAGCATTGGCAGCATTTCAAGAAGACTTGAGGCAACGAGGCTTGGAACAGCGCGTGCTAACTGTAACGAGCTCGGAATTTGGCCGCAGAATTCACTCGAATGGCAGTTTCGGCACAGACCACGGCACAGGTGCTCCCATGTTTGTGATTGGAAGAGGTGTGCAAGGAGGACTACTAGGTACTAATCCCGACTTGTCGAAAAATAATATTGACATGCAATACGACTATCGACAGGTATATTCTCACATTTTGCGTGATTGGATGCTTGTAGATGAGCAAACCATACGAAATGATGTATTTTTCGGCAACTTTCTCGATGGACCGAATCCTCAAGGTGGATTTTTTGAAGACATAGAATTAATACGTGATCAAATCACTTCGACCAAAAATCAAACTGCCATAGATCAGTTACAGGTCTTTCCAAATCCTGCGAATATTTACACCACAATTAATTTCGTTTGTGCTTATTCGCAGCATATTAATATCAGCATCAATGACACCAAGGGTAATATGGTCATGCCGCTATTTTCCGAGTTTTACCATGCCGGCAAGCATCAAAAAACAATCAACGTACAAGCCCTCCCACCAGGTGTATACATGATCAGATGGCAAAGTGAAGATTTTCAAATTGTTAAAAAACTAATAATAAGAACCTGATTTTCATGAAATTAATACCGATTTCATTATTAAAAATATGACCGCGTCATACAAACTGCAAGCTTTTATCAAGTTCTCCTAATCCATTTGAAGGTCAATCCTGAAATAAGTTTTATTTAATACGCCTATGAATTCAATTTTACTGAGATGCTTCCTTTTTGCTCTCTTACTCGGTATCGCGAGTAGCTACAGCTTTGGGCAAAGCTTTGACCGCAAAAAAAGAAAACCCAAGAGCCGTGCAAATGAGTTTTTAAATACACAGTGGTGGATTGGCATTTATGGCGGCGCAAATGTTTCAGATGCTGACCTTATCCTGAGCCACAGCCTCTTCACTCCAATGCAATCAGGGCTACATAGGGAAAAGGAGTATCAATCTTTCGCAGATATTGGCTCAGAAGTAGGTATCGATATTGCCTATTATTACAGTTTTTTATCAATAAACTTCCGTCCAGGATTTCACCGAAATCGACTCAGTTTTACCAATGAAAGCTCCTATAGTGATCTTGCGGGGGATGCTGGTAGTATTGAAATGAACTTTCTCCAAACTTATACCTTTGAGCGCATCCATCTACCGCTAAGCTTAAGACTAGAGCGACAGACTTCAGAATTTAGACCCTATATCGGTGGCGGTATATTTTTTGATTACTTCACTAACACCAATATGGATGTAGTAGTAAGTGGTACAGATGGGCTCTCAGGCGCTGATAGAGAATTAGAAACACAGCGGCTGAATATGAACGCTACCAATCAATTTCGCCGGTGGCACTTTGGCTGGACCGGTAGCATTGGTGCCAACTACCACATCAATAACTTCAGACTCAATTTTGACATCAGCTACCGATCCACTTTTGGGGATGTAAGTAGCACTAAATATCGATATGATACCCAGCTCATATCAGGTAGCGCAGATGTAGCCGATGAATTTCGCTTACAAAATATTGCCATACAAATGGGTATTCAGCTGCCACTGAAATTTTTAGACCGATCCTACCAGACCATTAACTAAGTAACCTGATGAATCAACGATTCCAGCTTTTATTGATTTTATGTGGAATGATACTACATTTGTCGGCCTGTTCTGAGGACGATGATGGTGCAATCAATCCACAGCTAACGGAATATTCGTTTCTCCGCATCTATGATCAGCAAGATATTAACTATGACCACTACCCGATTGACGTGGTTAATACACCAGACTCCGGCTTCTTGATGGTAGTAGGCAGAAGGGTGGAAGGCAGTGATTTTCTAGGTATCGATCTCATTAAAGCAGATGCAAGCGGTGGCTTTGTTAGGAAAACCAGTCTCCCCGATCGATTAGTTAATCCAGTAAGAGGCTTCATTCAAAATAATGAACAAGCACCCGCTTTTGTTTGCATGACGAATCCAGGACTTGCTGGTAGGATGCTTCGCTTAGACCAGGTCGGCAATTTGGCAGAAGAAAGACCTTTAGGATTAAGAACCCCACTTGCTGTAGATCAACTGAATGAAAACCAGGTACTTGCACTCGGTTACAATGCAGAAACTCAACAATCAATAGTGCAAGAGTGGGATGCAGATGGTACAACACTTCGTACTTCAAGCTTCAACATTGGTGCTGGACAGGACACGGATCGTCCTATAGTAGAACACCTCATCCGTACAGGTAGGAAACTCCCTTTTTTAGTAGGATCTGCAGGAAATAATCAATACTATTTCAACGGTCTTTATAATTTCACCTTAAGTATGGTGTGGTTTACTTTTGGTAATAACCAGCCAATAAAGGTAATACAGGGCCAGCAGGCTCAGGGTGGTATAGACGCCGTTTCCGTAATCAATAATGAGCAAATGGCAGTAGCCACCTTCAATTTTGGAGATAAATATTTCTCTCCTCAAGCGAGCATTCCCAGCGAGATTATAAGCTCGGCGATTGACTTAGAGGCCGCTCCTATGCCCGAAGTGGACAATGACGGCATAGTTCAGTTACTCACTAAGCAATTAAAAGAGCGAGAGCTATTGATTTATGCCGCAGACACTCGAAATAAAGAAATTTTACTCTTGGCCTACGATGCCAACTCAGGCCAGCTATTAGGCACACAATATTTACGTCTGAATTTCCCCCTTGAGTTAGCTTCGATCAGAAATACTTTCGATGATGGCTTGGCTGTGCTTACTCAAACTTATACCCTAGGTAGATTCCCACGGGCAGCCCTGTTTAAACTCAGCGATAGTGATCTAATACAATGGTTACGGTTGTAAATGGAGGAGCGCAACAAAATACAAGTACTGATTACCGCATTCTAACAAGTTAAATTATACTTTTTTAATATATTCTAGTACTCCTAGAATCAAAATTCAGCAAAAAAATTTTATCTTGTAAGATCGAAAAATCGTAGATAGTACCATGGAATTAAAACAGCTCACCTTACCAGCCATCCACAATCAAACCATTGTACATGAGTCAGAAGGATTGATATATGATGTTGTACGCAAAAAAGAATTGGTACTAACACCCGAAGAATGGGTAAGACAGCATGTTGTACACCTACTGTACAAGCATTTGAACTACCCGCTCAGTCTAATGAAGCTTGAGGGAGGACTGACCTACAATAAATTAGCAAAGCGCTCTGACATTTTAATTTATGATCGTGAAGGAAGCCCCTTTTTGTTGGTAGAATGTAAAGCTCCAAGTGTGGCGGTAGATCAAAAAGTGTTTGAGCAAGCAGCTCTTTATAATAAAGAAATCAAAGCACCATACATTTTTGTAACGAATGGCATCAAGCATTTTTGTGCCTCTTACGATTTCGAAAACCATCAAGCCAAGTTGATAGAAGAGCTCCCTGTTTTTAAGTAGGGCTTGCTTAAAAAGTCCCAAGTAAAAATGCGGAAGCAGTAGCAATTTTCAATGCAATCAATGATTCCAGTAAGCGATTTGTTTTGCGTAGGTTAAAACTATCAAGAACTGAAAATAAACGATCTAACAGAATTAAAAAATTAGCTGATCTTTCTAGAAAAGAGGGAAAATTAAAAGGTAGTTGAAATGAATCCAAACTATGTCTACTACTTACAGCTTTCCTTATCGGACAAAGGTTGACTTTATTTGGTTCAAAGCTCAGCCTAACATCAATTACTCATTATTATATTCGTTTTTTCAATCCAATTCAAACGATGAGCTAGCGTTGGTAGATTTCTTGTATTTTAGCTTTTGTTAAAATTAGAATTTTTTCAGAATGTCAAATTTTGACGGAGCTATAGTTTAATTTCGCTTATATACCGGCTAATACCACCAAAAAACATACATTATGAGTCATCAGCAAGCACCACTTTTAATTTATAATGCATCTGCTGGATCAGGCAAAACCTTCACCCTTGCTAAGGAATATATCCGCATGGCATTGGAAGGGGGTTTTTCCTCCATACTGGCAGTAACTTTCACTAATAAGGCCGCAGAAGAAATTAAAAAAAGAATAGCTGAGGAATTGATTGCAGAGTATCGAACTGCAGGGAGTTCGAGTGTGATTCAAAGTTTATACCATGACTATCCTGAAAAAAAGCCTTTTTATGCAGCAGGCATTGGTCCTTTGGCAAAGAAGCTACTTCACTCCTACTCTCAATTTGCTGTTTCTACAATAGACTCATTTTTCCAACGCTTATTACGTGCATTTGCCTTGGAAATGGACCTTAATGGCAACTACAAGCTAGATCTCAACTTCGACAAAGCTAAAGACTATGCTGCAGACTTGTTGACCCAAAGCATCGGGAAAAAGGAGGAGAGAATTGTTTCAAAATGGCTTTTAGAACTTGCAAAAGAGCAGATTGCGAATGAAAAGAGCTGGGAAATTACAAAAATTCTTCTCGACAGTGCACAGCTCCTATCCTATGATCGCTTTCAAGAAGTAAGAAACTCAGCTAGCTTTCAAGAGTTGCAATCAGAAGATTTTAGCCAAATCAAAAAGGAGCTAAGGGCTTTGACGCAAAAAGCCGAAATAGCAACCTTAAACCACGCTCGCGCACTTTATGAAGATCTTTTTGCCTCAGGGTTGAAACTGGATAATTTAGCTGGAGGAAATGCAAGAGGAGCGGCTCGTTTTTTTCATCAGGTAGGGATGACCAAACCACTTAAAGAGAACGAGGCATTTAGTCAAATTGCCTGGGATTATATACTCGATAGCAGCAAGACATTTGACAAATGGTTTAAAAAAGCTGTACATGCAGAAGCCGAGACTTGGCATGCTGAGCAAGAAAGTACAGGAAGCTTGAGCCAGCTAAGACAGGCTTATTCTAAAATCAAGGTTTCCGAACTACTACAGAAAAAGATCAACACCATTGGCCTCAGCCAGAAGCTCAATGCCGCCATAGAACAATATCGACAAGAAAATAATACCCTATTTAACTTTGACACCGTACGGCTTTTGAGCGAGCTGGTAGAGGAAGATAAAGGGTACCTCGTTTATGAAAAGATGGGAATGAAGTACAATCACTACCTCATTGATGAGTTTCAAGACACTTCTTCCTCACAATGGGCAGCCTTCAAGCCGCTGATTGAAAATTCAATAGCCGAGCAAAACCAAAATATTTTGGTTGGAGATGTGAAACAAAGCATCTACCGATGGAGAGGGGGCGACCCTAACCTTTTACTAAGCAAGGTGGCCAATGAAGGCGGTATCATAGGACACACTCAGTCAAAAAACTTAGATGTCAATTATCGATCGGCTCGTCAAGTGATTGCTTTCAATAATACGCTCTTTTCTTTGGTACCAAAAATTGGTCACGACCTCATGACAACCAAATACGGGTTTGATCAAGAGGTTTATTTGGACTTGTTTACCTCCACCTACCATAGTGCGCCACAGATGCTAGGCCCTAAAGCAACAAAAGAAGATCATGGCTATGTAGAAATCCATGCTATGGAATACAAGAGAAATACCCATAGTGAGGCCGAAGATGAAACGACCCAGCAGGAGCAAGTTTTAGAATACTACTACTTGAAGTACCTCCGCTTACTAAAAGAAGGCTTTCAGCCAAATGAAATCACCTTTTTGGTGCGAAGCAACCGTCAAAGCGAAGTGATCATTAATTATTTTCAGCAAAGAGCACTTGCAGAGGGACAAAACCATATACGGCTGATTTCATCTACAGGCATGGGTATCAATCAGGCTGCAACAGTGGGCGCGATTGTGGCATCATTAAGGTACCTCAATAAGCCAAATGACATGAGTCTGCAGTTTACAGCTAAGCATCTTTTAGCGGAGGTATCGCCCATTTTTAGCTCCGAGCAAACCAATGAAGCACTCACTATGCTTCAAAAAGTGCTTGAGGAGAAAAGCCGAGAGAACTTCTACGAGCTTAGCCGAAGCCTTATTGAAGCTTTCGAGCTTCAACAATCCGATGAGAAAGCTTATTTACAAGCATTTCTTGACATCATCATTCATTATGCTCAAAATAACGAAGCTGATCTCCACCAATTTCTGCGCTATTGGGATGAAGAGGGCTTTGAAAAGAGCATTGTCATCCCTGAAAATCCAGATGCATCAACTGTAGTTACTGTACATAAATCAAAGGGACTACAATACCGCGTAGTAATGATCCCGTTTTTAGATTGGGGTATCTATACCCACATAGCTCATAGTGACCGTTGGGTGGAAGTACCAGAAGAGGTGAAGCTAGCATATAATTTACCCGAAAAGTTGCCAGAATATTGGCTCGTACCCACCTCAGGTGATGGGGTGAGCTCCCCTTTTGGTAAGGAAGTACAGATGCAATATGTAGAGAGCATGATCGATGAGTTGAATAGTTTGTATGTAGCACTCACCCGAGCTGAAGAAAGAATTTATGCTCATGCCATCTACGATATACCTAAAACTACAGCACCTACACCGAAGATCGGACACCTGATATATCAGTCCTTAGCCGTACCTCACACAGTAAGCCTAGCTGATCAATATCCTAGTGTCAACTTCAATGATCATATCGAGCAGCTGGAGGGTGAGTCTGGTGAAAAAATCCTTCGACTGGCACTGGGTATTGAGTCACCTCCTCATTCCTCGCAAAAAGAAAAAGATAAGAAGGATGATCGGCTACAAATGATTTTTCACGACTGGAGCAAAAAGCTAAAGATCAAATTTTCAGAGCATGACTTAGGTATTCTTCAAGATGAGGAGAGAAAAAATCAGATTCTATTTGGCACCTACCTCCATGAAGTGCTATCGAAGTGTCGATATGAGCAAGATAAGGAAAAGGCACTCCAAGAAATGCAAATCTCTGGTTTGCTCGATGAGGATCAGAAGTTGAAGATTCGTGACCAAATTGATCGATTATTTAAAAATGAGCAGATCAGGTCATGGTTTTCCAAAGATTGGCAGGTGAAAACAGAAGCTTCAATCCTCAAATCAGGCGTGAGAGAATTCATACCTGACCGTGTTTGCACTCGAAAAATGGAAGAAGCCATCGTCATTGACTATAAATCAGGTCAAAAAACAGAAAGTCATAAAATTCAGCTATTAGGATATAAAAAACTACTCAAAGAGATGGGCTATGAAAAGGTATCGGCATTTCTACTCTACACAGAAAGAGTTGAAATTGTGAGTGTCTAATCTTTAAAAGCAAAATCAAAGAAATAATGAATCGATTTTTAGAATCTCTAGCCATAGATTTATACAACAATTACCCTGATTTGGGTGATTGGCAGATTATAGTGCCCAATAAAAGAGCTGGCTTATACCTTAAACAATACCTGAGTAAACAGAGTACAGCTGCCTTTTGGGCTCCTGAAATTACCGATATCCAAAGTTGGGTGGCTCAGGAAACTCCTGAAGTGGCAGCTGATAATTTGAGTTTAATATTTCATCTTTACGAGGCTACAACGGAGGTAATGAAGCGGCAAAATATCAACTGGGATATGGACTTTGACCGCTTTCACTTTTGGGGAGACCTTTTAGTGAAAGACTTTGAAGATGTAGACAAAAATCTGTCTGATGCGCGAGTCGTTTTCAAGCAAGTACAAGATCTAAAAGAAATAGAGCAACGATTTGATCCTCTTTCAGATGACGAATTTAGGCTGTTTCGTGGGTTTTGGGAAAGTTTTTTTGATTCAGGGAGTCAGCGCAAAGAGCGCTTTCTCGTGTGGTGGAATCAAATGGGACTGATTTACGAAAATTTTCAAAGCCGACTAAAGGCAGAGAAACTTACCTACCCAGGCAGAATGTTTCGGCAGCTTGCAGAAGCTCCTGAGCTGAACGCTTTCCATAAAAAAATGATCTTTGCAGGATTCAACATCTTAAGTAAATCCGAGATCATTCTTCTAAGCAGATTGCTAGAATCAGGACAAGCAGAAATAAGATGGGAGGTAGATGAATATTACCTAGCCGACATCCATCAAGAGGCAGGGCGATATTTTAGAGAATACCTAAAGCACCCGCAACTCAAAAAAGGTTTTCCAACTAAAATTCCTAACAGAATATCGGCTCACCTTCCAGAAACTCGTGTGATTGGTGCTCCTGGTGTATTAGGTCAGACGCAAAGCCTGCGCGAGATTCTTGAAAAACTACCTACTGAAGAACTCTCCGATACTGCCGTGGTCATCTGCGATCAAAACATGCTCTTTCCGCTCTTAGATAGTCTTCCTGAAAACATCAGTGAACTCAATGTAACGATGGGGTATCCCCTCCGACATACTCCCCTCTACGCCTTTTGTAACCAGCTACTCGACTTGCAGCTCACTGCCAAAGAAAAAGAAAACCGGTTCTATCATGAGCCCTGTCTGCGCTTGCTACGCAATCCTTACTTAGGAGCTTTTGCTAGGGATGAGGCCGCAACATTAGCCGAAGAGATAGAAAGTAAGAATCAAATATTCCCGAGTATGGAGGATATTGAAAATGAGCTACTCAAAAAGATCTTTAAGAAGCAAACTAGCAATCACAGCCTGTTAGAATATCTTCAAGAAATCTTACTCTACTTGCACGAACAGCAGCACCAAAGAGATGATGAGAGAAGTAAAATTGATGCAGAATACCTATTTGCCTTTATTCGTCACCTCAATAGGATAAAAGACCTACTAGCAGGTTGGCATGAAAAATTAAGCACAGAACAGCTCATTCGCATCTTTAAAGAACTTGCGGCTAGTATGCGTATTCCTTTTTCAGGAGAACCACTCAATGGTCTTCAAATCATGGGACCACTTGAGACAAGATCACTTAACTTCAAAAATGTAATTTACCTTGGCTTCAATGAAGATGCTTACCCAGGTTTGAAGCCCTCTCAATCCTTCATTCCTTATCATATCAGAAAAGCATTTGGCATGCCCACCTTTGAGCATAATGAAAGCCTATATGCTTACTACTTCTACCGACAGCTACATTCTGCAGAAACGCTATATCTGATTTACAATAATGTAAGCAGCGAAACTGTTCGTGCAGAACAAAGCCGCTATATTTTACAGCTTGAAGCCGAGCATCCTCAAGCAAAGGATAAGATCAAACATGAAGTGAAACTTTTTGAGGGGATGCCAAAAGTAGCCGAAGAGATAAAAGTGAAAAAAAGCGAGGCGGTAAAAGTGGCATTAGAGGAATACCGCCAAAGAATCAGCGCAGATAACAAGGGGATCTCTGCCACCGCTCTTACCGATTTCATGGAGTGCAAACTCCGATTCTACCTTAAGGAGGTGATGCAAATTACCGGATCAGAAGAAGTAGGCGAGGAAGTAGATGCAGCACAACTCGGTAGAATATTACACAATGCACTTGAGAACCTATATAAACCCTTTCAAAAGAAGGAAGTCAGCCGTGCAAACATCGAAGCGATGATCAATCAGCTACCTACAGAAATAGAAAAACTTTACAAAGAAGAACTGGGGAGCGATGTAGACACTAGCTTTGGCAGAAATCTATTAGCCAAAGAGATCATCACCGATTTTGCAAAACAAATTTTATCTCGCGATAAAGATTCGACTCCTTTCACCTTCTTGAGAGCTGAGGAGAGACTACTCATTAGCCATATGACAGCTGAAGGTAAAAAAGTACAGTTTAAGGGTTTTGTAGACCGCCAAGATGAAATAATGAAAGATGGACAATCTATTCATCGGGTGATCGACTATAAAACTGGTAAAGCGGACCCTAAATTTGGTAGTTTAAATGACCTCTTTCGAGTAGGTGATGACTATGAAGTGAAGCGATTTAAAAAACTACCCTTCCAGACTTTCTTCTATGCCTATTTACTCAAGCAAAAATACCCCCAACTGACTAGCCTATTACCTGGGGTAGCCTCAATGCGAAATATGGCTACTCCAAAGGGTGACTATCAATATATGAACAGTGCCAAAACTGATGTAATTTACGATGATGACCTTCACTTAGGGTTCTCTGAAAAAGTAGATGCTCTTATATCAGATATTTTTGATAATGACGACTTAGTTTTTTCGCAGACAGAAGACGAAGCCTATTGTAGCTATTGCCCGTTCAAGGCTTATTGCAGGAAATAATCCTTGGAATTATTCCTTAAAAAAACAAAAGGCTGATTGAGTCGCAAGTCAATATACTATCACGATCTATGTCCAGAACTACCAGAAGCTAAAAAACCGAGGCCAATAAGCCTCGGTTTCCGTAGTAGTAGACTGAAAAACAAATGATTATGGTTTCAATCTATTGTATTTATAACTGATATTTCTACAAATTATTTTTAAAGCTACTAAAAATATTATCTTCCATTCCAACACAATAAGCCTTAAGCGTGTAGCAACACCTTAATTAATCGCCTTGCTGATCTCTGTAAGATTCCTGATAATCTCCCCATATTTCATAAATTGGTTGACCTTTTGAGCTTTTACCAGAGTGATGCCATTTGCCATCTTGAATAGCATACTTAAAGTCTAACACATCTCCTACACGATTGTTATCTCTAGAAAAGAAGTCGATCTTTTCAGTGTACAAACCACCAATAGCTGAATAAGTACCACCGCCTGTTCCTAAAAATGTTTTCTCCTCATCATTAAAGGCAATCCATTGAAACCTGCCCCCAGCCAAAATTTTAACGGTACGCCTTGCGCTAGGTGCATAAGTATTGACTTCTCCTTTCTCATTTTTTCTACCTACAAATACCCAAGCTCCACTTAATTCATCCTTGGCAGCAGTCTTTTTCTTCCACTTTTCCTTCAGCTTAAGACCATTTGATGAAGCCTCAATCGTTAAGATATCCCCTTTTAACTTGTACTGATAAACTATTTCTTCCCCAATTTTTTCAGGTCGTAGAGAGTGAAAATCAAACTTCTCTGTGTATTTACCTTCTATCAGCTCATAGTCACCTCCCCCTGCACTCAAAAATTCACCCGTCATTGAGTCTTTTGCACCAAAGGCAAAGTAGCCTTCGCTGTAAAGCTTCACTACTTCTTCACTTTCCACCTTTTTCCCATCTTGCTCTACTAGGCGCCATGCGCCTGTCAGATCTTGTGCTACGGTGTACCCCAAACCAATAAAATAAATCGAAATTAATGCTAAATACTTCATCTCATTTTCAAATTTACCTAAAAAACCTACCATAAGGGGGTTTCCTAGCTTTGTAATTAATTACATCAATAACTTGACCTTACTAGCCCTTTGATACTCAAATTAAAATTGGATGTTACATCCAAGAGTAGAATAAAAACAAAAATCCACCATTTAAACACTTTACTATCAATGACTAAAACAAATAGCTATTAGCTAGTACTGAAAGTAAAGTGTACAAGCCAATGGAAAGAACACATGACCTCATTGACCTTCAAGAATATAAATCAGGTAATTTTCGCTTAAATTTGAATTAATGAAGCTCAGCCGCTGTTTTGTTAAACATCAAATTAAATTGAAACAATTATGATCGATCAAGCGATTCATTCACTTGAAGAAAACGTCAATTTTGACAATAGTTATACACAACTTCCAACAAAATTCTTCGCTCCTACCCGTCCTACTGTAGTAAAAAAGCCACAGCTTATGCTTTTCAATGAAGATCTTGCTGCCGAGCTAGGATTAGAAACCTGGAAAAATGCACCTGAAGCGGTAGCCGCTGTTTTGAGTGGAAATGAGCTTTTATCAAAAAGTAAACCCTATGCTATGGCTTATGCAGGCCACCAGTTTGGAGGATTCACCATGCTCGGCGATGGTCGTGCCATCATGATTGGCGAGCAAATTACGCCCACTGGTGATCGAAAAGACATACAACTAAAAGGTGCTGGTATCACCAAATATTCTCGATCAGGAGATGGACGATCCACCCTTTACAGTATGCTCCGAGAATATCTGATGGGTGAGGCCATGTATCATCTAGGCATCCCAAGCTCAAGGGGACTTGCAGTAGTGGCAACAGGCGAAAAGGTAATGCGAGAGCAGCCACTCCCCGGCGCAGTATTTACCCGAGTGATGAAAGGACACATAAGAGTAGGTACATTTGAATATGCCCGCCAATTTGCATCTACAGAAGAGCAACAAGCTTTTTTAGAATATGTGGTCAATAGACACTACCCCGACTTGGTTTCGAGCGAAAACCTTGCACTGGCACTAATACGACAAGTCATGGAGGTTCAAGCTGAGTTAGTAGTCAATTGGGAGCGTATTGGCTTCATACATGGCGTAATGAATACGGACAATATGAGTATTTCTGGTGAAACCTTCGACTATGGCCCCTGTGCCTTCATGAATGCCTACCACAAGGGTACCGTCTTCAGTAGCATTGACCGGCAGGGAAGGTATGCCTTTGGCAATCAATCGCCCATCGCCCATTGGAATTTAGCATGCCTTGCCGGCGCTTTACTCCCACTGATCGATCAAGATGAAAAGTCCGCCATCGCAGCAGCGCAAGATCAGCTCAATGCATTCCCTGCACTTCACCATAGAAAATGGACAGCCATGATGCGTAAAAAACTTGGCCTCCTCAATGCACAGCCTGACGACGCCACCCTAGCTGAGCAGCTGCTAGCAATCATGCAGCAGTACAAAATGGACTATACCAATACCTTCATGATGCTACAGACACTCAAATTCCCGAAAACATCGGCTTATGAAAGCAATGAATTTCAAGAGTGGCTCCAACAATATCGTGAGCGCATCAAGCAAGATAGTGCCGACTCCCTCCAAAGGAAAGAGCTGATGCAGCAGGTCAATCCTGTCCTCATTCCACGCAACCACAAAGTAGAAGAAGCCCTAAAAAGCGCAGCTGAAAAAGGTGATTTCACACCGTTCAATGAATTACTAGAAGCTCTCAAAAAACCCTATGAGTACGAGCCTCTTTACGCTCACTTGCAGTATGCTCCCTCAGCCTTCGACCAAAGCTATCAGACCTTTTGCGGTACGTGATTTTTTACTTAGAATGAGAATAGTAGCAGCAGTGTAAAATCACGAAAAGCGGTAGAGAGAAAGACTCCTACCGCTTTTTCGGTACCAAAATGATCGGTATCTGACTTTACTAAAAGTTGACTTGCGCTTGTAGTCGAAGTAAACTCCCCGACTCTCTATTCATCGGTATTAAAGAGTTTTCAGCTGTGCGATGAGAAAAAGTGTACATCGCAACTAACTCGAAATTTGGGTTAGGCTGCCATTCTACACCTACTTCCTGTTCGTTTACCCGATGACGAGTAGCATCGAGTTCGTGTTTTTTTCCACCTTCATAGGTATGCCAGCGTGCAAAGGGGATAAACATATCCTTGCCTGCCTTCAGAAAGTAAGAAACCTGCATATACCCTCCTCTAAGATCTTCAGTCTTGATGGTGTTACTGGATGGATCGTATTCGGGTCCATATCCAATATTGTATTCTGCCTGAAAGCCAAAAGGCTGTGGATAAACCACTAAGGTTGCTCCCACTCGCGCTTCCTCAAAAACCCGATTGTCAGTAAGATTAGTGTTGACCACAAATTCTCCCTTATACCCTTGGAAAGAACCTTCTATGAATTGCCCCGACTTCAACATAAAGGGGTAAGTGACCCGCGCTGCGTAATGTGGAGATTCTGTTCTTTCTCTTGAATTTGCGGTTTGACCATTGTATACCCCAAATCCAACTACGCCATAGTCGCCACTTCCTTTTAAACCTGATCTTACTAAATAAGCAAAACGCCTACGGATAGTACGTGGTGCCCAGTAGGCAAACAGTCCAATATCTCGTTCATTGGCGACAGCACTATTGATACCGTCATTCCGATCAAGAGGAATCCTATTTTGACTTGATTGCATATTTTCAAAACCGAAAGGCACTTTACTTTGTCCTAGACGAATACGGAACTCTTGCCGGTCATCAAGCGCCAAATCGAAGTAGGCATCCCTGATTTGAACCATATTATTACCCCCAGAGGCGAAATCAGGCTGTATATACATATAAATTTTTTCGTGGATATCACCAAAAAACACCATTCGAATCCTTCTAAAGAAAAAGCCACCCCCATCACCCCACGAGCGATCGCACTGCTCGCACTTTAAGTCAGGGTTTGTTTCAAAAAGCCGATTATACCTCAACTGAGCATAGCCCCGCCAAGACACACGCTCATACCAAGGCATAGAATTAAAGTCCATACCAGTGATGCTATCAGGATTATTTTTCTTTAGTTCTTCGGGGTCGTTATTGGATCCAAACACAACACTTGTAACCAAAATCAAAAGGATAAGAATGAATATTCGCAAGGCTTTAATATTATTTTGGTGCGAATTAAAGATGAATATTTTGATAAGCCTACGTTAAGTTCGTTACCATTCGATTAAGAATGATATTTCTTGAAACTGCGTTTAAAGTGAGATATAGAAGCTTGTAAACACAGCATTAATAACTCAGTAATACTGGCGTAACATATCGATATATTTATTAAGTAAATGTGAAAAAATTAGTCTTTGTAGCAACCTATTTTTAATCTTGACACGGGGAGAAACTTAACATTTCACCAACACCCTGTTTCTAAATTGTGCCAACTTTTTTTAATTAAAACCATCGCTTTGATGACCGAAGAGCATGCTTACACTACTTTTGAAAAATGCAAAAAGTAATAGGTAGTGAAGCTCTAAAAAAGCTGATGATTGAAGCCATTTTATTTTATCTTGAATCAGCCCAAAAAAACGCATAAAAGTCTGTAAATCGTCGACATAAGCTGTAAGCTAATTGAATTCACCTTCTACTTCTTAGATAAGCATGCTACTTTGCCTTTCTAAGGAATGATTTTTGTAACTTTGTACCACATTACAGATACAAAAGCGTTAAAAGCTATACTAAGAATCTTATATTTCTCAACCGATCGGATAGTATCAAATAAAACCATGAAGAAAGTGTCACATTATTTTATCTACTTTTTGATTTATCAGCTATCTGGCTGTGCCCCAGCGGGTGTAGGTACAGGTACCAGCAAGGCCGAAGTTGGCACTTATCAAGAAGATATTAGTAGCCTAAGACCTATCTTGACTAACGAAGAGCGTGAGATTTTAAATGAAAGAACAGCGAATCATTCACCTGCAAAAACCGAAAAGGTAGAAAGGGTAGATGTCATGCCTCAATATGATATCACAGCCTCGCTTGATGAATACCTAGAAGACATCTTTACCAAAAAGCAAACTTCCATCAGGGGTTATTCCATTTTAGTGTACTCTGGTGCTGACCGTGCGGCTGCCACAAGAGCTAGAGATGTACTCATGGCAAAAAAACAATTAAAAGGTAAGCTCACTTACAATCAACCCAACTATATTGTGACTTACGGTAAATTTACCGATCGTATTGATGCACAAAAAACCTTCAATGAAGTAAGAGATGTAATTCCTTCGGCTCGCATGATGCCTACTACTATAAGATATTAAAAGTTATTTTACTTGGGATGAGGATCTAAGATAGCTGGTTGATCCATAATCAGCCACCAAAACATAAAATTAGCATTTGCATGGATAGTCAAATAAAAGAAAAAATACATCAACTCTCAGAAAGTCACTTTTCGACCATTCAGGGATGGAGGCATCATTTACATCAGTATCCTGAGCTTTCTTTTCAGGAGCATGAAACCATGGCATTTGTAGCTGGTGAACTTCAGAAAATAGGCTTAGAGTATGAAACAGGGGTGGCCGACACAGGTATTGTAGCTTTTGTGAGAGGTAAAAATCCTGATAGTAAGGTAAGAGCGCTGCGAGCCGATATGGACGCACTTCCCATCACAGAGGCAAATGAAGTAAGTTACAAATCTACTAAGCCTGGACTGATGCACGCTTGCGGACATGATGTACACACTTCTTGCATGCTTGGTGCTGCAAAAATATTGCACGAATTAAGAGATCATTGGGAAGGTACTGTAAAACTGATCTTCCAACCCGGTGAGGAAACAGCACCGGGTGGGGCGAGTCTCATGATCAAAGCTGGGGCACTTGAAAACCCGCGTCCAGATTATATACTTGGCCAGCATGTGATGCCTTTGATTCCGGTGGGTAAAGTCGGTTTTAGAAAAGGAATGTATATGGCAAGCGCTGATGAGATCTACATGACCGTAAAGGGTAAAGGTGGTCATGGCGCCATGCCTGAGATCAACGTGGATCCCGTATTAGTCACCTCACACTTAATCGTAGCCTTACAGCAAATCGTCAGTCGTAATCTAAGCCCAAAGGTGCCTGCCGTCCTTTCTTTTGGCAAGGTGATTGCACAGGGTGCTACCAATGTAATACCCAATGAGGTGTACGTAGAAGGCACCTTCCGCACCATGGATGAAGAATGGCGCGCAATAGCACACGAAAAAATTACCAAACTCGTACATGGATTAGCTGAGAGCATGGGTGCGACCGTAGATCTGGAAATCCGAAAAGGCTATCCTTTCTTGAAAAATGAGCCTGAGTTAACTGAGCAAGCCATACAAGCCGCTCAATTTTACCTCGGTGAAGAAAATGTTGTCGATCTTGACCTTTGGATGGCAGCAGAAGACTTCTCTTACTACTCACAAGAAACAGACGCTTGCTTTTACCGCTTAGGCACACGAAATGAAGCCAAAGGCATCACATCATCTGTTCATACGCCCACCTTTGATATCGATGAAGATGCGCTTAAGATCGGAGCAGGACTCATGGCTTGGCTCGCAATCAACGATTTACAGAAAGATTAAGGAAAATTAGAAATTATGCGTGTATTCATCATCCATTTACTTTTTATCTTCATTGCTCATATAGCAATGGCACAGCCTAGCCAACTCAAGTATGAGGACAAGATTTATGACGAGTACACCTATTCAGTACAGCTATACCCTTTTGGTGGCAGAGCACAGGATGTGGTAAGACCTGCAGTCATTGAATTGGGTACTGGAGGCCTAATACTTGAATTTGATGAGGTTTACTCTGAGCTCGAGCGATTGGACATGAAAATCATCCACTGCAATTTCGACTGGACTCCCTCCATACTCAGACCCATGGAATATCTCTTTGAATTCAACGAATTCCCAATCCAAGACGGCCGCAATTCTTTTGATACTAAAATAGAGTACGTCCACTACCGAGCTCGAGTACCGAGGGTGAAGGAATCAGGCAATTACGTGCTTTATGTCTACCGAAATGGTAATGAAGACGACCTCATCTTATCTCGCAGGTTTATGGTTTTCGAAAGTTCGGTAACTGTTGTGCCTGAACCAAAAGTACCTACCGTACCCGGCAATCGCAGAACCCACCACCAGATAGACTTTGAATTCCGCTACAACAATGTGGATGTGCGCAATCCTCAGGAAGAATTTCAAGTGGTACTGAGGCAAAATCAAAATTGGAATACAGCTATCATCAACCCGCGACCATCTATCGTAAGAGAACATACCAAGACCATTGAATTTAAGCCCTTCGATGAGAGTACTTCGTTTTTAGCAGGCAATGAATATCGTATTTTCGACACACGGGTACTCAATTTTCAAGGTCAGAATGTCGCACGCACAGAAGTAAGGCCTGACTACCTAGAGGCCTTCATCGAAAAATCTCAAATAAGAGGTCGGGATGCCTATAGCGAATACCGTGACTTCAATGGTAAGTTTCTCATCAGCAATCGCGACCGTGGTGACGATGCCTTAGCTGCAGATTATGTTTACACGAATTTTTTCTTAGAAACTGACCAAGAGTTCAAAGGCGATGTGTACATAGTCGGTGCTATGAACGATTGGCAACTTCAAGAATTCAACAAAATGGAATACAATGAAGATATACCCGGCTACGGTGGCATGCTTTTCTTGAAACAAGGACTCTACAACTTTAAGTACCACTACGAAGGCAGCGATAAAGATAGAAATGCACTCGAAGGCAACTACTTCCAAACGGAAAATCAGTATGAAATATTCATCTATCAGCGCCCTCAAGGCTTGCTTTATGATAAGTTAGTTGGATACAGAATTATTCAGTACACCGAACGTTAACAAAAGCTTTAACCAATTTGAGGAATCAAATTGGGTGAATCATTAGACTCTAGAAATTCTTGTACCTCAACATCAATAAGCCCTGTTTTTATCAAAAAATACACATTCCACCATTACCCATACCTTCTATTAGACCCGGATTATGCGTTAGGGTTCGTTATGAGAGCTAAAAATACAAGAAAATCAAG
>JAFIEW010000187.1 GCA_020832375.1 Cyclobacteriaceae bacterium | reverse complement strand
ATAGCGGTAGGTTTGCATAACTTAAGAGTAAATTTTAGAGCTTTATAAATAAATTTGTGATAACCATTATTGTCTTTGTTTTTCAATCTAATCCATGATTTTAAGAAAAGTCTAATTATATATATTTGGGGTCTATACCCAACAAAATCATTGATCGTGTTATATAAAACTTATTTTTTTCTAAAAGGAAAGTATCCAACTGTTAAAGATAGGCTGGTATACATTTCAGACCTTTTATTGAATAAAGCTATATGAGAGTGAATCCCCCTAAAGTCTGCATAGTATCTGCCTGATTCGAATTTAACACCCCATGTCCAACCAAAATCGAAAATACTATGCTCTTCTAAGCTGTACTGGATATCATCTTGCCTACCGTAAATGTAAGGATCAGGCCTTTCAAAAGGCTCTTCAGGATAATCTCCAATTTGAGATTTAGATAAAGCAAAAGCTGTTGTGTAACCTAGATACAAAGAAAACATCTCTTGAAATTCAGGCAATTTATAGGAAGCAATTATTGGTATTTCAACGTTGTGGGTTCTAAACCGAACATCATACAGATCATGATTGAAACCACCTTGTCTATAATTAGAACCAAATACAATATCCACTTTATCATTTGCAGAAAAGTAAGTTTCAAACCCTGCAATAAAACCCTGAAAATGACTCAGATTCCTTCTATTGTCTGACACAAAGATATGACTGGAAGTATATCCTGCTCTAAGAGCTAAATTATTTATAAGAACACTCTCATTTAAAATAACATTGAATTTATTTACCTCCATAGAATCGGCTATAGGCCTTGCTACACTAGCTTTTGATTTCTCTGCCGCTCTCTTTTGCCTTTTGGGTACAGGCTCATCACTTTCATTTCTTTTTAGATCCATTTGGGTGGAATCAAGTTCTAAAGGAGAAAGTTGAATTTTTAAGCTATCAAGATTTGGTACAAAAGTGGAGTCTGATTCAATCTTTTCAAATATATTTTGATTTATCCGTTTATCTGCGAGAGAGTCTATTTCTTGTGAAAATACGGTTATGGGCAAATTCAGTAGTAAACCCAAAAAGACACATAAAATTAATCTGATTATCATTTGTTGGACTTTTTAATGAGTAGAGCGACAAAGGTATATTAATAGAAGAAAATAACCAACCTCTTCAATTATGAAAATGCACAATTAAAAACTAAAATTAAAGAAGGCTAAAAAAACTATCTTATATTTTAAACTTGGAGATGTATTGATAAAATAATTTTAGGTATTTTGTTAATCTTCTTTTAGTTTTGCGCAACTACATAAACATTCCATGTTCAGACCTGAATAAAATATTTCTACTCGAACATGTTTTTTTAGATCATAACATTCCAAATTTATGCTGAAATATATATTCATCTTGTCAGTTTTTTTTGTGCTTATCTTTAATACAAACACCTTATTTGCTCAAAGTGATTTTGATACTTTAGACAATAGGGTTATGTATACAAAACATACTCTATCTGATTTTTTTGGGTCCAGTACAAAATGGGCATGGGAAATGGATATAGTTTATAGACGTCAGGCACTAGGTGACAATGAGGAGTTTTGGTCTGAACCCTTAAGATTTAGCTTTAGACCTTGGATAGGATACCAATATAGTAAGTACACTAGGATTACACTTAATCCTTTCGGTATGTTCTATTCCGCACCAAGGGTGCCAAGAACACAAGATTTTACCTCAGGTTCTGAAAGGGAATACCGTATAACACTTCAGTATTATACTGACCAGTGGGCTGAAGGTATAAACTTTACTCACCGATACAGACTTGAATCGAGATGGAGAGACATTGACCAGCAAAACGGGCCCACTTCCTTTAATTGGAGATTAAGATATAGAATAAGAGTTAGAACACCTTTGAACGGGAAAAGCTTTTATGATAATAATGTAATATATAATAGTTCTTACAGTGAAATGCACGTAGAATTCGGTAGGGATCACGGGAATAATATATTTGCTCAAAATAGAAGTTTTACAGGGTTTGGAATAAGAGTTTGGGATTGGGCACGTTTTGAATTAGGATATTTACATCAATTTAACATTAGAGGAAATACACGTGATTTAGATTTAACAAGGGGGCCAATGTTTTATATCTTCTTCGATTATATGTCTAGATTGCAATTAGGGCGATAAAAGTAAAATATGCTGTTCAAATCAATCTCATATAGCATCAATTTAACAATAATTATATTGATTCTTTTTTCTGTAAACGCAAAAGCGGAACAATCTTACTCTTACCGAGAACAAGTAATTGTAATGTTTTCAGATTCACCTCACAGAGAAGTATCAAAAAGAGAATTTTTTTGTGATTTTGCACATACTGCTGCTGTATTATTTGATTTACAAAAACTAGGTGCCTTAAGCTTCTCAGGAGCCGGTGTGATGATAACTCCAGGCTTTGATTTTAACGAAGATGAGGTTTTAAGTAAAGCATATAAGTATTTGTTAAAAAAAGGGAATGGCAAATCGATTGATAATTGTATTATAATGCTTTCGCTTAATTATAAGCTTTATGAGATCACTTTAAATGAAATGACCAAAAAAGGTTATTTAAAAAAGGACAAAGAAACGTTTTTAATCTTTCCCGTTAAAACCATATATAAAGCAAAAGACACAGTTTGGGTAGATTTTTCCATAAAAAGTCAAAATGAATTAATCCTATTTGAGGCAATAAATTCTTTTGCTGAACTCGG
>JAFIEW010000049.1 GCA_020832375.1 Cyclobacteriaceae bacterium | reverse complement strand
TATAAGACATTTTCGTGCAAGCATTTTCACCATTTTTGATTAAAATCCGTGCATTCAAATAAATAAAGTATAAACTTTATGATACATAATTCACAATTAAGCTGTTTTTAAGCATGCCCTATAATAAAGCAAGTTTTCAATATCACCATGTTTATCTTTGTATCTTGCGTATGGACTCAATACTATTCCTTATTGATCAATTAAATTTCCAGTCATTCTTTCTGGAATATTTTGAACAGTTTCTTGAATCTTAGTTGATTCCAGTTTTAAGTCTAAATGAATACCCTTAATAGAACTTCTTAGACATTGTCTACATTACATACAAAATCAACACTTATGCTTCATTTAGTGATTATTGGTGGTGGAGCGGCGGGCTTTTTTTGTGCCGCTAATCTACACGGCCTTGAAAAAGAGCTTAAAATTACCATACTAGAAAAGACCAGTAAGACCTTAGGTAAGGTTAAGATATCAGGTGGAGGTCGATGCAATGTAACTAATGCGGATTTCAACCTTAATCGACTTGACGAATACTATCCAAGAGGTGGAAAAAAATTAAAAAAGCTTTTCTCCATTTTTGGTCAAAAAGAAACAATAAGCTGGTTTGAAAAAAGAGGAGCGCCTCTTAAAGTAGAAGACGACCAACGGATGTTTCCTCAGTCTAATGATTCTCAAACCATCATCGACTGCTTAAGAAGAGAGCTTCCTTCTCAAGTACACATTCGCATGAAAGAAGAAGTGATAGCCTTCCAGCCCAATAAAGATGGATGTCGACTTCAATTAGCATCTGGCGAAGTATTGCAGGCAGATTATGTAGTAATAGCGGCGGGTGGTAAAAACAAAAATGAGCATCTTAATGTATTTACAGAGAATAATCTAGAAGTAGTAGCCCCCGCACCCTCTTTGTTTTCATTTAATGTACATGATAATGATCTTCGACAGTTAAAAGGTTTAGCGGTCAGCGATGCGGAAGTGAGAATAGAGGGCACAAAGCTCAAGTATGCCGGACCCGCAATCATAACTCATTGGGGCTTGAGTGGTCCTGCTGTTTTGAAAGCATCGGCTTTTGCCGCAAGGGTAATTCAAGAAAAGGAGTATGAATATGAAGTTGGTGTCAATTGGCTCAATCAATCTGAAGAGGAGATTGTTGATTTTCTGAGAGTTATGAAAGATGTTCATCCCAAGAAAATGATTTCAAATATCAAACCAGAAGCTATACCTCAGAGACTTTGGAGATATTTGCTCGAGCGTGCAGAGCTTCGTGAAGATAAAATAGTGGGAGAACTATCTAAAAAGGAAATGAATAGGTTGAGAGAAAACCTTTTCCATTGCGTGCTCAAAGCAAAAGGTAAGACGACCTATAAAGATGAATTTGTTACGGCGGGTGGATTGAGTATTGATGAGCTACAATTGAAAACAATGCGGTCGCATAAGTATCCTTCTGTGTATTTCGCCGGAGAGGTGGTGGATATTGATGGTATCACGGGTGGCTACAACTTTACTTTTGCATGGGCCTCGGGCTTTGTTGCTGCTTCAGATATTAGAAAGAGAGTACTCGAAATTACAGCCAATCAGACATGAAGGTCAAATTAAGTAAGGGTGATAAGGGGCTTGATAGCTATAGAAATTCAAATTTTAGGCTTCAATCTTCTGGCTATCCAATCATTTAATAGGCCGATAACCAAGGTAAGATAGGATTCTTATTTACGCCGGCATTGGCCTCATAAATTACAATTACTTGAAGTTCCAATTAAGATATTTTTATTATGTAGCAGCTATACTTTTGCTGGTGTTTCTACCCGGTATAAGGTACTTTAATGCTGATTTTGACTTACAACAACTTATTCCTTCTAAGAATGATGAGGTCTTCGAAAGCTTCCAAGATAAATTTGGTAATGATGATGATTATCTCATTTTGCTATTGCCATTGCCTGAAAATAAGGCTGAATTTGACAGCCAAATCGCTTTGATGGCTTCACTATCTGACCTGTCTTCTTTTTACGAGCTTAAGAATATTTATGAAGCCACTTATATAAGGTCTACCTTTTCTTCACTTCAGAAGTTACGATTGATAAGGGAGTTAGATGATTTTGATAAAATCTATCAGTCTCCTTGGAGAGATTTGTTTTTAAGTAATTCTGAAAAGCATCATGTCGTTATTTTGAATCATCAATCTAATCTATCCAATGGTGAGCAGTCACAGCTTATTGCCACTATAGATGATCTGGCCGAAGATTTGAAAATTCAGAATTACTATCTTGCAGGGAAGAGCCTTGCAGCTCCTCAAATCGCTCAACTCATTTTCTCCGATGCCTTAAAGCTAGGAAGCATTGCTCTTATTATTATGATCATCCTGCTCTCGCTTTTCTTTCAAAGTGTTAGGTTGGTCTTATGGCCCATAGCTGTAATTATACTTTCTCTTTCTTGTGGTATTGGAATGATGGGGTGGCTAGGTTGGCAGCCAGATGTACTGATGGTGGTATGGCCTGTAGCCTTGGTTTTGGTGGGCTGCTCGGATGTTATTCACTTTTATTCACATTATGTAAAATACCCTTTAAAAACACCAAAGAAGGTGATTGGTCATGTCAATCAAAGAATCGGGCCTGCACTCGCTTTGACCTCTATCAGTACTGCTATTGGTTTTTTAGGTATCAGCTTAATGCCCATGGAGGCGACGCGGAATTTCGGTGTTATCACTGCCTTTACCATTGTTTGTGCTTATGTTTTTACCTTAGCACTTTTCCCTCTGTTTTTTCGAATCAGTAGTCTATCAATGACTCCAAATGCTTCATCACGCTCACCTTCGATTTCTCAGCGGATAGGGGGCTTTGTTTTTCGACTTTCCAGGCTGATATCTGCCACAGGCTTTCGTTTTATTTTGGGTGGAATGATCATTCTCATTCTGCTTTCTGTCATCCTTTTTCCCCGACTGTCAGTAGATGCTCGGCTCATTGATGGATTATCTGATCAGCATCCCATAAGTAAAGCTTTTAGTCTTATTGATGAGGAGGTAGGAGGGACCCGTCCGCTTGAAATACTCATTATTAGCGATGAGGTTTCTTTGCTTTATTCTAAAGAGTTTTATGATAATCTCACTGCTTTAGAAACCTTTCTGAATGGATTCGATGCGATCGATCGAATTCGCTCACCACTTCAGGAGTTGGCCCTGATTCAGGCCGATAATCGTTCTAAGGCAATATCTACCGCCAGAAGACTACCAAAAGCAAGTATAGAAAAGATGCAAGTACGCTCCTCCGATCGGACTCATGCTAGGGTGTCGATGTTAGTAAAAGATATAGGGTCTGCAAAAACTACTCTCTTGTATCAAGAGATAGAGGAATTCTTAAAGGATATTAATAAAGGAAATAAGTTGCGTTTTCAGCTTACTGGTACAAGCTTGAAAATCGACAAGGCCTTTGATGATTTAAGCCAAGGACTCATTCTGAGTATCATCCCAATTATATTCTTCTTAGTACTTTTTGTGAGGTGGTATTTTAAGTCAAACCGATGGATGTGGTTTGCTTTGTTGGTGAATCTGGCATTGCCAGCAGCGTTAGTCCTTTTTTTTATTGTCTTTGGGATATCACTTAAGCTGACAACAGTGATCGTATTTGCTATCAGTTTTGGTATAGGAATGGATGATAGTTTACATCTGATGAGTTACTATCATCAGATTAGGCATCAGCGTAGAGCAATGGAAAAAACGCTTGTGCAAACAGGATCGGCAATTCTCACGACTAGTATGTTGCTTTCCGTTGGTTTTTTATGCCTAATGTTTTCACATTTTGAAGGTTTAAGAATACTTGGGGTATCGGTATCTTTAACCTTAATTCTTGCTGCAATTATTTCTATTATTCTTGTACCTCGCTTTTTGCCAAAGCATTGAATCTAGATCAATTTACAGATGCCATTCTTTACGGCTTAGACGACTATTATTCACATTCCAAGCAAACAAAAAAGCCATGAAGCGAATTCATGGCTTTAAACCCGGAAAATGCATTAGAATTTCTATTCCGAGCTAAAAATACAAAAAAATCAAGTATTTAAGGACTGAGGCATAGCAACGCTATGGTGAAGGGGTTAAATGCCGCAAAGCGTTTGATTTTGAAGTATTTTTAGCTCTCATAACGAACCCTAACGCATAATCCGGATTGAAAAATAACTGTATGCTCGTTTACCCTTCTATCTGAAACTGATTCCCAATCCGACATTGAGTGTGTTGAACTCTTGGAATGTATAATCTCCATGAATAGTAAAGAGGCCTAGTTTAAGTCTGGCGCCAAATGTTGCTCTTGCACTACTGAAGGATGATGAGATATCTATTGGGTCTACTACTGCTTCTCCAGTTCCTTCTAGTTCGTAAGTACCTAACATTGCCAAGGATGTACCAATGGTATTGAAGCCAAAACCAGAGTAGAAAGTTAAAACTGCCAACTTTTTAGACAATAATAGCTGTCCTGTAAAGGCGGAGGTACCCAACTCTGCTTTTTGATCTGATCCCGGTAATCCACCGTCGGTAAAATCAAAGTCAGTATTAAATCTTGAGTAGGCAGCTATTACTGACATATCAAAAGGTAATTTATTAACGACAGGTATCCACTGCTTTACATCGTGAACCAATCCAACGCCCCAAAGACCAACAGATACTCCATCAATGCCTACGGATGGCATATATCGAAATTTCACTTCTGTTCCCTTTATGATACCGATACCCGCTTGTAAAATTGGGGTAGGGATAAAAGGTAAAAAGTCTGATAAGCCTGTTCCACTTGGGCTGTCGAAAGTAACCGTTTGACCATTTTGCTCGACCATAAGTTGTGGGCCCCTATCGCTTGGGCCTAGTAATGTTGGTAATTCCGCAGAATTTCTACCATCCGCTAGTTGAAAAGTAGAATAGTCTACATTGTTAAAAGTGAAGGTTTCTGCTGATGTTGGGATGAATGCCATGCTCATAGATATGGTTAGATCGAAACCTAGCGTACTGTGAGGCTTAGCTGTATTGTACCACCCATTAGATAGTCCTTCACCAAAAGACTGTAAAAATGGATTAGCATATGCTCCAAGTAATTGTTCTGAGTCAGTTGCACTTCCTCTTAGAAATTCATCAAATTGCTGAGCTTTTAGTTCTGTGCTTGTAAAGGGTACAATTAGTACTAAATATAGCACAAGACCTATTTTGTAGTTGTTTTTCATAGCCTATATTTTTTATGATGATGCATCAAATATTTAGCCAAAGATATGGCTTTTTAATAAAATTAGTGGTCTTTTCTTCCACATTTGTAAGTTGATATTAGGATTAGCTCAATTTAAACTAATGAATCGTTTGAAGAATTTATATCAATCACCGCTTTATAGCCATGAAAATGCTCATAAAGAAAAGTCTTTCTTTTAGAATGAAAAGCCATGCACGTATTTCTTAAAGATGTAGCTTTTGATTTACTTTGCATCCTAAAACCAAATCAAATAAAGAATGGAAAAGGCGGTTATGATACTTGGGGCTGGTGCAATTGGACGAGCGGCAATGGAAATATTTAAAAGCAATGGTATTGAAGTTTTTTGTTTTTTAGATGATGATGCTAGCCTCCATGGTACTGAAATTGACGATGTTAGTATTCTTGGGAAAACAACTGACGATGGCTATTTGAAATATATCGGTAAGAAGTGCGAAGTTTTTGTAGCTAGCGATGAGAATAAAATTCGTAAGAAGATGGTTGACCTTCTTCTTGATCGAAGGAAAACAATGCCCATCAACGCTATTCATGCTACTGCCTATGTTTCTGAGAGTGCACAAATAGGTTATGGCAATTTCATCAACATGGGTACAAAAATCGGTTCAGGTGTTGATTTGGGAGCCCATTCCTTATTGCATAGTCAGTCCTTAATAGATCATGGCGTGAAGGCAGGTGAGTTTTTACAATTAGGTGCAGGAGCAATTATTGGCTCTCAGGCAACAATTGGAAAGAATGTGTTTGTGGGGAGCGGCGCTGTGATTGTTCCGGGTGTCACGATTGGTGATAATGCACGTATAGGGGCTGGCTCTGTGGTGGTGGCCAATGTGGATAAGGGGAAAACAGTATTTGGTAATCCCGCATCGGTTATAGAATAGTATGCTTATCCGCTTAATTGCATCTTAAATTTCAAAGGAAGTACTATGTTTTAAAAGCGCTGAAGGCGCTATATATCAAAGCACAGGGCGAAACCCTCTGAGAAATAGACAGCATGACTTAGCCCTGAAAGGGCGGAACAAAGTAACAAGCTGTTTCTTTTCAATGCGTATATCTATTGATGTAGTTATGCGGATAAGCATATAGAATAGTATCCAATGTGATGAAAATTAGCATTTATACAGCGCTAATAACCTAGTATGACTTGTGTTACATCCTCATTACAACTTAAATACTTTTAGAAATTTAGATTTGGTGGCTCCATGGTATTATTTGAATGCTGCTAAAAGTCATCTTTTCCTTTGCTGATAAAGGCTTATATTTGTGACTTTATTAATTAATCATTTCTAAACATCTTGTTTGAAGCAAGGCGAGTTATGGAAAAAAATTATTCAATTTTACTTTATTATTGCTATGCACACATTGAGAATGTGGATGCATATCGTGAGGAGCATCACGTATTTTGTATTGAAAACAATTTGCGTGGTAGAATTATAATTGCTGAAGAAGGACTTAATGGTACTGTATCAGGAACAAAAGAGGACTGTGAAAAGTATATGGAATATGTCCTTAGCGACCCACGCTTTGCTAATACAGATTTTAAAGTGGAGTCGCACGACCGGCACGCTTTTAATAAGCTCAATGTGAGGGTTAAACCTGAGATTGTTCATGTTGGTCTTCCTCATATCGATCCTAATCAACGTACAGGTAAGTATGTTGAGCCTGCGCAGATGCGTGAGATTTTAGAGAAAAAGTCCGATGAGTATGTTATTTTGGATGTGCGATCTAATTATGAACATCAGCTGGGTAAATTTAAAAATGCATTAACGCTCGATATAGAAAATTTCCGAGAATTTCCTGACAAGGTAAGGGAGCTGGAGTCTTTGAAAGACAAGAAAGTAGTCACTTACTGTACGGGTGGGATCAAGTGTGAAAAGGCAAGTGCTTACTTGCTTGAACAAGGCTTTTCTGATGTTTATCAGCTGCACGGAGGTATTGTAAAGTATGGGCTTGAAGCCGGAGGGAAGGACTTTGAAGGAAAGTGTTATGTCTTTGATGGTAGAATTGCAACAGATGTTAATCAAGTGAATCCTGTAATTATTTCTGAATGCCACGTATGCGGTACCAAGACTGACAGGATGGTGAACTGTGCTAACCCTCATTGCAACGATCATCTTCCAATTTGCGAGTCTTGTGGTTGGGAATTGGAAGGCGCTTGCTCGCCTGAATGTATGAGCCACCCAGATAAAAGAGAATACGACGGCACGGGTAATTTTCCAAAAAAGCAAAACGGATACAACCCATATAAAGGTTGGAAACGTATGCATACTGCAGCTGAAGCTCAAAACGAGCGATCTTAAATAATAAAAAACATTTGTTACAAATGAACATTCCTGAATCAGAACTCATCCTCAATAAAGATGGAAGCGTCTATCATCTTCATTTAAAGCCTGAAAATATAGCTGATACCATTCTTACCGTTGGGGACCCAGGACGGGTACATCAGGTGAGTAAGTATTTTGATACGGTTGATTTTGAGATGAATAAACGAGAATTCATCACCCATACTGGCACTTTAAATGGGAAAAAGATCACTGTAATTAGTTCAGGGATGGGCACTGATAATGTTGAAATACTTCTTACGGAGCTTGATGCATTGGTGAACATAGACCTTAAGAAAAGAAAAGAGAAAGCGAAGAAAAAGAAATTAAGGATCATAAGATTAGGTACCTCTGGAAGTGTTCAAGAAGATATCGCTTTAGGTTCGTTACTAATTTCTGAGTATGGGATTGGCCTTGACGCCTTGATGATGTATTATCGCTATGAAATGGATGATACAGAGTCGGCCTTTTCAAAAGCGATCAGTGAGCAAGTAGATTTACCTTTTCAACCAGCTGTGATCAAAGGATCTGAGGAGTTGCTCAAACTTTTTGATGCACATGCCATTCGTGGTAACACTTTGACCTGTCCTGGCTTTTACGCGCCTCAAGGAAGAGTGCTACGACTTAAGCCAAGATACGATCGCTTGATTGATCAACTCGCTAATTTTCATCATAAAGATTTTTGGTTGACAAATTTTGAAATGGAAACCAGTGGGTATTATGGTATGGCAAATTTACTTGGGCATGAAATGCTGAGTGTTAATGCAATAATTGCCAATAGAATCACTAACAAATTTGTTGAAAATGGGGAAGAGGTAGTGGATCATATGATTCGGACAGCGATAGATATTTTAAGAAATGAAAAATAGTCTTCAATAGTTAAGGAATAAAAAAAACCCCGATATCGGGGTTTTTTTATTAAAAATAGGATAAAGAATTTAGTTGATACTTAACAGTACTCCTGCAAATACTAATCGAGTGATTGCAGGTCCTCCGTAAATTTGAATGTTATTTCCATTTAATAAATTGGAACCTCCTAGCGTAAAGGTGGTTTTCCATTCTGGCACTTTATAGGAAACTGAGGCATCTAGCATATCATAGTCGTCGATGAATCCGTCATCAAATGGGAATTCGTAAAGGAATCCTTGCACCCACTTATAATTCACACTATAGTTAAAGTTTTTAAATGGCTCTCCTTCTAAACCAATATTAAACTTGTGCTCTGGTGTGTTAAAGAACGTTCTGAATCCACCTTCTATTTCTTGAATCGTATTCCAAGAATAGTTAGTAAGTAGTGCAATTTTCTTGTTAAAATAGTAATTTAAACCGATTGCAACCCCACCTGTTTGTACACGCTGGTCTATATTATGCCAAACTTGTATAGCACGAATTTCATTACCAGGTTGTCCTATTGCTCCTGTCGCAGCAGCTAAGCCTGCTTCGATTGGGCTTGGAAGCGTACCATCTGTTCTACCAATAAAAGGTGTAGCTCCAATAAAGTTGTTGTAAATACTATAAAAAGCGGTGAAATCAACATAAAACTTATTATTGAAAACACCTTTGTAGCCTACCTCCCAAGTATCCACTTCCTCAAGCTCTAAAGGTCTAAAATTAACAACCGTTCTTTCAGCTGCGGTATTTAAAACATCTTGAGAAACTAACCCTGTAAGTACACCAGGAAGTAGTGGTGCTACCTCTTGGGTGAAGGCACCTGCTGCATAACCTGTGAAACCGGTGCTTACATCGCCTGTTCTAATATTACCCAATAGTAAGGCTCGGCCAATGTCTAAGGTAATATATTGGTCTAATTGTGTAGGACTTCTAAAGGCCTTGCCATAGGCCGCACGAATATTGTGGTTTCTTGCTTGATCAACGGAATAAACGACAGATGCTCTTGGTGATACTGCGGGGTCAAAATTTTGAAAATCGTCCATCCTTACTGCCAATTGAGCCTTCAGGCGATTGTTCAAAAATCTGTTGGATACCTGTCCGTAAAATCCATACTCCCAGTTTCTAATGGCGCTTGTTTCACCATATAGTGCACCGGGAGCATCTTCAGTTCCTCCAGAAAACAAGGAGAATTCTCTATACTGACCACCTACAATAAACTGATAATCATTGAGATAATACTCTTTTTGTGCTGTTAAATTATACATTTGTGAATTTGCGGGAATGAGGCCGCCTAGAGGCTGTGGGGTTGCAGCTCTATCAGTACGAATTGCCGTAAATTGTTCTGGGCTTCCATATCCTTCACCCGGACCAGGAATCATAGCAGTGGCGGCGGCCATAGCCTGCTCTGGTGATTGCCCCATATTAATTGCATTCTGGTAAGTATTAAAAAACATATTAGAGATACTTGGACCAGCTGGATTTTCAGGATTAAATGGCATCCTCATCATAGAGGCACCTAAGAAGTTCATATCATAGGTATCTCCACCAAAGTCTTCTGTCCAGAATGCCCTTACAAACCAGTCTTTTCCTTCTACTTCAGCTCTTAATTGATTCGCACCAAAGTCCATGTAACGATATCTACTTGTTGACTGGTAAGTTGCATTAGCACGGGCATATTTAAAGTCTAATGTGGCCTTGATATCATCTGTAATGAGATATGAAACTACAGGCTGAAATCGAATGGTTCTTGCTCGGTTATCATCTGCGATCATTTCTCTTTCTGTCCATCCAGGACTGAAAACAAGCACATCCGTACCATCTAGCATTCGAATATTTTGACTTAGTTGACCGTATCTATTTACAGCATCGAAGCCAATGGTATTAAAGTCACCCAGTTCTCGGCTTCTTGATACAGGATCAATGTTGATTGGATTGAAATTATCAGCAATAAAGTCATCTGCTTCGAAGTAAGTCGCATTAAACTTAAAGGCTAAGCGATCAGTAATCTTCTTTGCATATCTAGCTTGAAAGTCCATCATTGCTCGGTTTCCACCTCTTACTCTTACATCTAATCCTTCATAAAGAAATGGATCTTTCGAATTGGTTAAAATTACGCCGTTGAACGCGTTGGCGCCGTAAAGTGCTGATGCAGGACCATGAATGATATCTACTGTTTCAATATCTAACTCAGGCACACCTAAGATATTTCCTGCGTTAATATTCAGGGATGGTGATTGAATGTCTACGTAGTCTGCCAGTTGAATTACTCGCTCACTTTTTGGGCTGTTAAATCCACGGGTTGAAATGGTTGTTAATGTCATGGATGAACTGTTAACATCTACACCCTTAAACCTACCTAGGGCATTGAACAGCTCCATATTTCCACTATTTTCAATCTGCTTAAAACTCACTTGCTCCACTGTGACCGGTGATTCAAGCACTCTTTCTTCTACCCTTGATGCGGATATGATCACTTCTGAACCTAAGATTATGTCCTCTGCAAGTACGATATCATATATTTGCTGATCAGCTGTCAAGGCAATGCTTTCTCTTGAATATCCTACTGATGAAATGATTAAGGTTGGATTTTCTTTGCTAAACTCTACCTTGATCGAGTATTCTCCATTTACATCTGTAGTAGTTCCCACAAATGTTCCCGCTAGCTGCACATTCACTCCAACTAGCGGCTCTTTATTAACATCAGTGATAGTACCCCTCACTGTTTGTGCGCTTATACTACTGCACAGCAATAGAAAAAAAAGCGAACTTAATAGAATTATGTATATATGTTTCATCTGTTTTCTTTGTTTTGATTATTTTCAATGATTCTTCGTAAGACTTGAATTTAAACCTTTCTGTCCAAATCATTTGAATAGGGTTTACTCGTAGTCGTAAAAATCATTAGGGTTAACAAGGGGGATTTGTGCATTGAAATGTTCATTGATTTTCTCAATGAATAAATTGGCAGTAAATGCATATCCTCTAGCATTGGGATGAACACCATCCCATGAAAACATTGCAGTTGGAGGCGTAATAACAGGCTGTGCTGGCACGCCATTGATGACTGGTGGAAGGTTGTTGAATTCAGTGAAAATATCCAAAAGAGCGAGTCGATCAGAGTCTTGTGCTACTCTATTCGCAATGGCAGCATTAAAACCATTGATTACCTCTAATACTTCAGCCACTTCTTCGCGATCGAGTACGAAAGCATCAGGAATGGCGACTGTAATCCCCATGATTCGATTAGCATTACCATCGATGGGTTGGCCTAATCCTAATCCGGCTGCAGTTAGAAGTATAAAGTCTGTTTGAGGATTATACTGTCTTACTTGCTTGTCCGAGGTTTCTATAATCACTCTATTGCCTTCCCCTGCGAAATAAACAGGTCCTTCGGTAAACTGGCCATTCTCAGTATCTAAATTTGCATTAACCAAGATATTCAAAATAGAGGCTGGGGGTAAATCACCACTTGGCAATGTAAGTACTGGAGTCTGTGGACCTACAGTAGTGAAAAAAGGAATACCCGTTATATTTGGGATGTTTGCAACAACACCTTTAGCGCTGGGTGCAGCATTTAATATATTGGATAGTGCTCCGTCAATTGCTTGCTCAAATACCGCCTGTGGAGTTAGAATAGCGGGATTGCTTGCTCCCTGTGTAGCATAACCCAATACATCATTGTTGCCCAACCAAAAGGTAAAGAAAGTTCCGCCATTTGCCATTGCCGCTGCTGCATCACCAATTAGTGTTGAAGTTCCAGGGTTAGTGGCTATTCTTGCATAAAATGGGTTGAAGAAAGGATTACCTGGAACTGAAGTTTCTGCTCTCAAAGATCCTACGAGCGTAATGCCAGGAATTCCGAAATTGTTCAATGCTGATTTATCACCTGTGAAAGGTGCCGGTATATCCCCATTGGGTGTTGGGGTGGGACCTCCCGTGGCAGGGTTAAAACGCAGTCGACCAAGTGGTCCATCAGGGCCCATACCAGTAAAACCATTTTCTGAGTTAATATCAGGTTGATTGAAATCCCCTCCGTTAGCAAGGGCGAATTGTTCAGACATTATCTTCGCGAAGCTTCTTTCCTGACCTCTATCAAATAGTGCATTGTCTCTAAATCCAGCGGTAAGCGAGTTGCCTATACTGATAAATTTACTAAAGTCCGCCTCTCCTGATGAAGGTACAATAGGCTCCATATCCGGGCCGTCTGCCTCCGGATTACAAGACCATATACCTACTACTAAAAGTAGCAGGATAAATCGCCATAGTTTTGTTTTGTTATTCATTTGTTAAGTTGGTTTTTGTAAATAAAACTTGTTGTTTATTTGAAATATCGACCTAATATAAGAATTTTTGCTTATCGATACTGTTTTATCTAAATATTTTATTGTGTTTTTCACTAAGCTAGAGCTCAAAGGTTATTTTTTTGAAATTACATTATAAAATTTTGGCTTAGCACATAATAAAAATATCGTGATGGTATAATTTATCGGCTCTAATCCATTGATGAAGTGTGTTAGATAAAATAAATTGGCAATGATTGCTTTTTTCTTTTTTTGACTTGCCTTCTGATTGGAAGAAGCTTAGCTGTTGATGTTTATTCCTGACAGGTTATCTTAAATAATTTCCATTAAAGAAGGTGTTTAATATTCAGGTGTAACCGTTTTACATCCCTAGATGAAAAAATAATCGAAATTATATGAGAGGGTGTTCACGGATAAAACATCATAGATTTTGAACAACTTATTGTTCACCACGTTGAAATCGAAGTCAATATAAAATAGCTTAAATGAAATATGAATTATTGTAGTTACTGTGGCAGTGCAGATATCGATTACTTAGTACCCGAAGGAGATACGAGAAAGCGCAACGTATGCAATTCATGTGGCATGGTTCACTATGTCAACCCTAATATGGTCGTAGGCACGCTTACTTATAAGAATGATCAGGTTCTTTTGTGTAAGAGAGATATTGAACCTAGGAAAGGATATTGGAATGTTCCTGCTGGATTTCTTGAGTTGGGTGAGACAGTGGAAGAAGGTGCTCTTAGGGAGACTATGGAAGAGGCAAACGCCAATGTTGAATTAAAGCAACTTTTTTGTGTTTACAATATACCTCATGTCAATCAAGTCTACTTACTATTTTTAGCGGACCTAGGAGATAGTTCTTTTTCTGCTGGCGATGAAACTGTCGAAGCTGATTTATTTGCTGAAAAGGATATACCTTGGGAAGATATTGCCTTTTCGTCTACTAAATTTGCGATTAAAAAGTTCTATGAAAATAGATTAAACCCAAATCAGGTAACTCATATAGGTGGTTATGTTTTAACTCCTTGATTTAACATGAGTAATTATTACTAATTTACAAGATTTCGGCTCTTGAGATATAATTTTACTCTTAAATATAATAGTATTACTATTGATTTTATAGATTTTATGCGATATTTGCACCTGATTTTAAAAGCCCTATTACTAGCTAATAAAATACATCTTTAAAAAGCAGTCGTTTTACATATCATAAGAAATTATTATTGGTCTATATTCACTAAAACTAAAATTCAGTGGCAGGAGTTTATGATTACCGCATTCCTATAAAAAGGCTCATTAGCTTTGTACAATTAGAAGCTAGTAACATTTACGGTATTTTCTTTTATGCTCTGCTCAATGGATCAATCACTTTGGTTGTTCCCTTGGGATTGCAGGCGATATTAAATTTTGTTTTAGCAGGTAGATTATCTACCTCCTTAGTTTTGTTAATATCTTTTGTGATCGTAGCATTACTATTCTCTGGGTTTTTACAAATAAGTCAACTTGTACTTGTAGAGAAATTTCAGCAAAGGATTTTCCCAAGGGCGGCATTAGAGTTTGCTTATCGGATTCCCAGGTTTAAATTTGAAGGGCTTTACGGTATTTATCCCCCAGAGATGATGAATCGATTTTTCGATACCATCAATTTGCAAAAAGCTTTTACTAAGTTACTTACTGATTTTACTGGAGCCATACTTCAAATATTCTTTAGTCTATTACTGCTGAGTGTTTATCACCCTGTATTTATAGCCTTTTCAATCTTCATAGTTATTTTAGTTTACCTGTTATTTAGAGTTACTACTCCAAGAGGTATTGTTACTAGCCTCAAGGAGTCTTCGGCTAAATATAATACAGCATACTGGCTGGAAGAAATGGCCAGAACATTGGGCACCTTTAAGCTGGCTGGCTACACACCGCTTCCAATAGACCGTATTGATAAATTAGCCTCTAAATATCTTGAGTATCGGCAATCTCATTTCCGTGTTTTGCTTAGTCAATATTATTTTATGATCTTTTTTAAGGTCTTTATAATTGGAGCCTTGCTCATCATAGGTACGATACTACTTATCAATGAAGAAATCAGCTTAGGGCAATTTGTTGCCGCTGAAGTAATCATTGCTTTGATGATTGGTGCAATTGAAAAACTAATATTAAGCCTTGAATCAATCTATGATTCGTTTACTGCAATTGAGAAAATGGGACATATCACGGACTTACCATTAGAAAAGCAGGGCGGTAGAAAATTTGATAACCTGAACGAAAAAGCAATTGCTTTGGAGTTAAATAATGTAAGTTTTAAATATCCTGGTGAGGCTATTAGCAAGCCCATTTTTGAAAACATCAATTTAAAAATCGATGCTGGTGAGAAAGTAGTCATAACTGGTAAGGTAGGTGGTGGTAAATCCACTTTATTACAGTTGATGGCTGGATTATACTCTTCTTATGAAGGTAAAATATTCGTTAATGATTTACATCTAAACCTCATTGATATCAAAGAGTTTAGGTCACACATTGGTGATTCAATGTCTCAGCAGAATATTTTTCATGGTACTATAAGGGAAAATATCGTAATAGGTCGAAAAAAAGTAAGTGAAGAAGACCTTGACAGAGCTTTGCGCATTACCGGTCTTGTTGAGGAGTTTAAGAACCTAGAAGAGGGTGTGAATACAATGATTCAGCCTCAAGGAAATTTACTGAAGGGCGATGTAGTAAGAAAAATCATTTTAGCACGTTCTTTCTGTCACAATCCGCGCTTATTGCTGCTTGAATCTCCAATAGTAGATTTAAACCCAGATGATAAGAGGGATCTTTTAGATTACATCTTTAGTGGTGAGTGGACAATGGTAGCGTCCTCAGACGATGATGAACTTTTAAAGCGAGCTGATAGAGTAATAGAATTGTACGATGGTTCTATCGTATTCGATGGATCTTATGAAGCATTTAAAGATAAAAATCAATAGTCATGTTAAGAATTTCTCAAAAAGACGAAATCGAAAATTTCGATATTGATTTATACCGTAGCTACAGAATAGCCAAGGTTGGAAGACAAGGTAGAACTCAGCTGAGAATATTGCTAGGTTTAACCTTTGTACTGTTTTTAATGCTTTTCTTGCCCTGGACACAAAATACCAGAGCAAGAGGTAAACTAAATGCACTTCGGCCTGAATCTAGACCGCAAACTATCCATAGTATCATTCCTGGAAGAATAGAAAAATGGTATGTTGGAGAAGGTGACTTTGTTAAAAAGGGTGATACTATATTGTATTTGAGTGAGATACGTGACAATTTCATGGATCCTCGACTTTTAGATCGTACACAATTGCAAATAGATGCAAAAGTTCTTTCTGTAGGGGCTTATGGTAGAAAGGTAGAGGCACTAGAGAAGCAAATTGAAGCTCTAACTACCAATAGGCGATTGCGTATTAAGCAAGCTGAAAATAGGTTAAGACAAGCAGAGTTGAGAGTCGAATCTGATAGTATTGATTTTGAAGCGGCAAAAGTTAATTTTCAAATTGCTGAGCGACAATTTGCACGATCGCAAAAGCTGTTTGAGGACGGTCTTGTATCAATGACTGATCTTGAAACCCGAGAAAATCAGTTTGAGGCGCAAAAAGTACGAATTATTGGCGCCGAAAATAAATTACTTGATAGTAAAAATGAGCTACTTACCGCTCAAATTGAACTCAATGCAGTAGATTTTGACTTTCAAGATAAGGTAGCAAAAGCGGAGTCTGATAAGTTTACTGCAATGTCCAATCAGTTTGAAGCTGAAGTCTCGGTTAATGCACTAGAAAATAGATATAGCAACTTTGCTGTTCGTGCAGGTAACTATTATATTCTTGCACCTCAAGATGGATATATTACACAAGCACAGCAAGTAGGTATTGGTGAGACCATAGGAGAAGGTGCTCCAATATTAAGTATTTTACCAGCTGACCATGAATTGGCTGCAGAGATCTTTATTGAGCCGTTAGACTTACCGTTAGTAAAGAAAGGAAATAAGGTAAGGTTTATCTTCGACGGATGGCCTGCAATTGTGTTTAGTGGCTGGCCACAGTTAAGTAATGGTACTTTTGGTGGGGTAGTATATGCAGTAGATAACTTTACTAGTTCAAACAATATGTATCGGGTTTTGGTGGTACCTGATCCAGAGGAGCAGCCATGGCCAGAGCCGCTGAGAATTGGTACTGGGGCTGAAGGTATTTTGCTCTTTAATGATGTTCCTGTATGGTATGAAATATGGCGACAGCTCAATGGCTTCCCACCTGATTTCTATGATCTCAACCTAAGTGTATCAACTTCAAATAGCAAAAGTAAGTAGTGCTATATCCTATAACAATAGAGCCGATGTTTAGTCCGCTATCATCTTCTAATATGAGCATGATTCTTGATAAATACAGCATGGTGAAACACTATGTATTAGGGATATTGATCATTTTCTTTCTCTTTTCGCCTGATAAAGCATTTTCTCAGTTGAATAATGCTGATTCAGTGAATGCAAGTGTAGATAGTGATTCTACTTTATTGGATTGGGATACTTATGTCGATTGGATTGCGCTTTATCACCCTGTGGCACGTCAAGCAAACTTGCAGGAAGTTTTTGGTAGAGAAAATTTAAGAGCTGCTCGTGGGGGGTTTGATCCCATTATCTATGGCAAATACAACGAAAAGGTATTCGGAGGATCAGACTACTATACCTACCAAGATTATGGTGTGCTCATTCCTACCTTTGGTGGTGTAGAAATTATGGCAGGATACGAAATCGCGGATGGGCAGTTCCTAAACCCAGAGAGAGTAGTTCCAGGGGCGGGCCTTTTTAGCGCAGGGGTGAGAGTAAATCTTGGAGAGGGTCTTCTCATTGATGTAAGACGTAAGGTGCTGAACCAAGCTAGGCTTTTTGAAAAAGAGACTGAGGAAAATAAGCGACTCATTTTAAACGATCTATACCTTCAAGCGGCTCATATTTATTGGAATTGGGCACTCGCTAATTATAATTATCAGGCATTAAGAGAAGGTTTAGATGTGGCAATCGATCAGTTTGAAGGAATTAGATCAGCCTATTTTGCAGGAGAACTGCCAGCAATCGATACGGTTGAATCTTTCGCACAAGTGCAAAATATCGATTTTCGATTGAAGCAACTAGAGCAAGAAGTTTACCAAAGAAGAATGGACCTTTCTACCTTCACTTGGGCAGCTAATAACGAGCCTATTTTTGTAGATGCTAATGTAAAGCCGGAGCCACTCAACTCAACTGCTAATAATGATATTCTAATTAATACAGAAGAGGAGCTTTATGCCGAGCTAAATCAGCATCCCATGCTGCGCCGTATGGATTTGCAGATTCAACAGATGCAGCAGGAAAGAAGATGGAAGGTAGAGCAGCTAAAGCCTAAAGTATTCTTGCAGTATAATTTTATCAATGAAAGCTTCGGTGTTAGTGAAAATATGGGTTTTCTACAAAATAACTATACCGCAGGATTTGGTTTTTCTACACCACTTTTCCTTAGAAGGGAAAGAGGGAATTTGAGGTTTTTTGATGCACAAATGCAGGAATTTTCTTTTGACATCGGTAACCAAAGAGCCAAGTTAACTGCAAATTTGGGTGCTGACCTGAATACACTAGAGGTACAGCAACAACAAATCAGGGTTTTTACGAGCAATGTCAATAACTTAGCACTTTTACTTCAAGCAGAAAAGACAAGATTTGATAATGGTGAAAGCTCTATCTTTCTTATCAACGCCAGGGAAACTTCTCTTATTGATGCAAAGCTGGTTTTGAACAGGGTTAAGTCGCAATATCAAATTTCTAAGGCACGCTTGAAGCAATCTGCTGGTGTGGCATACAAAGACTTTATCGTTCAAGAGGAGGATGAATAGACTTTTTCCTGTGGTATTGGAATGAGAACATGATTATCGCCTTTATCACTGTTAGCCAAGTTGTATCTCATATTCCGTATCCTAAGATTTGAATATTAAATTGGCTTGATCGATTCAAGTCTCATTATTAATATAGGTTGATGCCATCGTCATGCCTGTTACACCTATTTGGACGTTTTTTACTTAGTCAATTAGATCTAAATCATCTTATTGGTTTTACATATCCAATTTAACTAAGATGGGATTAGTAGAAATTCCATACGCTTGAAGATGATTCGTTTTTGATGATCTTCTTTATAAGTTAAAAGGTTATTGAGCTTTCAAGTTTTTTTAAATTACTTAGGTCTTTATTTTTAGAGCTGTAGTAATCAAATGCTGGAATGAGATTTCCTATATACTATACCAATTATACTATTTTAACACTAGTGACACTTCTTTTTTCACCTTAAGTTATGCTATATAAATAGCTCTTCTCTTCGATGTTTTGTAATCTTACTTACTTTTGTAGAGTTACTATAGTTGTGCCGTTTTGTTGATACCCTTGCTTATTGCTTCAATACAGGTTCAAGTTGTTGCCACACTGTATTTGCCAATATTCGATGACCTTCTTCATTCGGATGTATGCCATCTGGTAAGTTGAGATCAGGATCACCGGCTACCCCTTCAAGTAGAAATGGAATCAATAAGACCTCCTTTTCCTCAGCAATTTGTGGGAACATTTTTTGAAATTCGGTCGTGTATTCCTGTCCCATATTGGGTGGTATCTGCATTCCAGCTAAAAAAATGATCATTTCCTCATTCATCGCCCGTACTTGGTCGATGATGGTGATCAAATTCTTTTTTGTCTCGGACAGTGGGAGGCCTCTCAATCCGTCATTGGCACCTAGTTCTAGTATAAAGATTTTTGGTTCGTCTTCCAAAAACCAATCCAATCGCTTCTTACCCGAAGCGGAAGTGTCGCCACTTAAGCCTGCATTCACCACCCTGTAGGGCAGTCCTTTCTCATCTATTTTACTTTGAATAATACCTGGAAAAGCATCCTCTTCATCTAAGTCGTAGCCTGCAGTGATACTATCACCAAAAAAGAGTATACTCGCTATCTTTTTATTGGCTGTAGTCTCTTTTTTCTCTCTAGCGTCATTTGCGTCTGGCTGTTGTTCCTGATTATTCGAGCCGCAAGCCATTAAAATAAATAAACAACTAAAGGCAACTGATCGGCCTATTTTTAGTATTAATTGAGTATACATTGTTTTCTATTAATTTATGCAATCAACGAAACCCAAAGCATAGTGTTTAATCACATTCCCTATAAATTTTAATAATGAATATACTCAGTTTGGAAGGCGTAGAGAAGCGCTATCAATCAGCTTCAGGCGCCGATCTTACCATTCTTAGCGATGTCAATCTTTCGCTAGTTGCAGGAGACAGTCTTTCTCTAGTAGGACCCTCGGGTAGTGGTAAAACGACCCTTTTAGGCCTTTGTGCGGGTTTAGACATCGTTACCTCTGGTTCGATAGCGCTTTTAGGCAATAAACTAGAAAGCCTTACCGAAGATCAGCTGGCTGATTTGAGGAAAGAAGGGGTGGGCTTTATTTTTCAAAATTTTCAGTTATTACCCACCCTCACCGCGATAGAAAATGTGATGGTTCCCATGGAGCTCAAGGGCATGAGTGGCATTTATGAGCGTGCCAAGGAGCTACTTAAGGAGGTAAGGCTTGAAGATCGAATTCATCACTATCCTGATCAGCTATCGGGAGGTGAGCAGCAGCGGGTTGCCATTGCTAGAGCATTTGCCAATGACCCGAAGATTCTTTTTGCCGATGAGCCAACGGGTAATTTGGATACCGAAACAGGACAACTTATTGAGGAATTGCTTTTTGCTATGAATAAAAATCAAGGTACCACGCTCGTGCTTGTAACCCACGATCCAGAGCTAGCAATGAAAGCCAATCGTCAAATTCAAATCAAGGGGGGGAAATTAGTAGGAGGTTAGCGTTTTTTCTTTTCGTGGGATGAGAATAGTAGAAGTTTTTCTTCTGAAATCGAATACCAATCATCCGTTACTAGACCATTTGGCTTCCTCCAACTCAAAGTTCAGTTGGCAGGGTGTAAAAATTTAAAAAATCAGAGTCAATAAACATGTCAAATCAATACTCATGGGCTTTTTTGATGGCCAGGCGTGACTTGCGAAAAAATAAGTCTAAGCTCTTTCTTTTTATCAGCGCTATCATTGTCGGCGTAGGTGCTTTAGTGGCTGTTGTAGCCTTTGAAGAAAGCCTTAGAGCAACTGTAGATGATCAGGCAAAGGAATTACTCGGAGCTGATTTAGTGCTTAGTTCAAACCAGTTTTTTGAATCACCCGTCACAGATAGCTTAGCTGAAGATAGGGCCTTAGAGGTCAATTTTGCGAGCATGGTGTCCAATCCTGCTAGCTCACAAAGCAGGCTGACCCAGGTTCGTGCCATTGAAGGTCAATTTCCTTTTTATGGTGAGTTGGAATCTCATCCCCCGAAAATAAAAGAAAAAACCTTTGACCAAGGTGCACAAGCGATTATCCTTGAAGAGCTTCTTATAAGGCAGCTTGGACTAGCTCTTGGCGATAGCGTTAAAATCGGTGAACTAAAGTTTGAGTTGGTAGGTAGGCTTGATCAAGTTCCTGGCCAGGCGGGAATCACCTCAACGGTGGCACCTGCGGCCTATATTCCTTATGAATTTTTGGAGCAAACGGGTTTAATTCAATATGGCAGTAGAGTCAATTATGCTTATTCTTATCTTTTTACTTCTCAAGAGCGGCTTGACGACCATGTGGAGACCGAAAAAAATCAATGGCAAGAGGATAACATTCGCTATGAGACGGTGGAAAGCCGTAAGGCGAGTACTGGTAGGGCATTCGGACTGTTGAGTAGTTTTCTTTCTTTGATTGCTTTTATCGCGTTATTGCTAGGTAGCCTTGGTGTGGCGAGTGCGGTCAATGTATTTATTAAACAAAAGATTCCTCAAGTAGCGGTGATGAAGTGTATTGGGGTTTCATCTCGTGTCATCATCAGTATTTTCATTATCCAAATCATGGTGATGGCGGCTTTTGGTGGACTCTTAGGGATTTTGTTAGGATGCGGAATCCAGCTTTTACTACCGCAATTATTGGGTGCATGGCTACCTGTAGTGCCTGTTTTTCTAATATCGTGGAAGGCAATTGTCTTGGGAATGAGTATTTCGCTGATCGTATCTTTATTGTTTAGTTTATTGCCTTTGATAAAATTAAGAAAGGTGTCGGCCATGATGACTTTGCGACCCAATATGGACGATGTAAGGGAGAGAAAAAAATGGGGAGAAGCCATTTTAGTGGTTGCTATTGCAGCCTTTGTTTATCTTTTTTCTTTCTTTTTGCTTCCCAATTGGAAAGTTGCCTTAGGATTTACGCTTTTTCTTTTGGTCTCTATTGGATTCTTATTGGGTCTTGCAAAATTAGTAATGTGGCTACTTAAGCGCATGAAGGTGATCTCTTTACCTTATGTAATCAGGCAAGGTATTGCCAACCTATATCGACCTAATAATCAGACGATGATTATCATCGCTACTTTAGGTTTGGGTACGGCAATGTTGAGCACACTTTATTTCCTTCAAAATCAATTGCTTGATAATATTCGCCTTGCAGATAAAGACAATCAACCCAATATCTTGTTTTTTGACATTCAAACAGAGCAGTTAGCTGGGGCGAAGAACATCATGGAGGAGTTAGATCTTCCTATTATGCAGGAAGTACCGATCGTAAGTATGAGATTGCGCGAAATCAATGATATAGACCGGACAAGCAACCGAGAGGATAACATCTATTCCCCATCTTTATTCAATCGTGAGTTTAGGGTTACCTACAGAGATAGCCTCATTTCATCGGAAGAGATTAGCTCGGGTAAGCTGAGGACATATGAGGGAGATTCAATTTTCGTTTCTATTGATGAAGATTATGCGGGTAGGGTTGGTCTTAAAATGGGAGATCGCTTGCTTTTTAATGTTCAAGGGCGCCAAATAGAAACCTACATTGGCAGTATGCGAAAGGTGAACTTCAATCGGGTAAGCACCAATTTTTTAGTTTTATTTCCTGAGGGAGTTTTAGACCGAGCACCTAAATTTCATGTGTTGATTTCAAGGACAGTAAGTGTAGAGCAGTCAGCCAATTTACAGCAAAAAATGATCAATCAGTATCCAAATATTTCTGCTGTTGACCTAGAGTTGATCGTTAGTTCTCTTGATGAAATTTTGGGACAGATAGCTTATATCATTCAATTTATGGTTGTTTTGAGTGTGCTTACAGGAGTATTGGTGCTTATTAGTTCACTTTTACTGAGTAGGTATCAGCGAACAAGAGAGAGTGTGCTTTTACGGACTCTTGGAGCTAGGTGGAGAATAGTACTACAGATTAACCTTCTGGAATATGCATTTCTAGGAATGGTGGCCGCTCTTGCTGGCTTGATAATTTCCATCCCGGCTACATGGCTATTAGCAACTCAATTGCTTAATATTCCATTTGATTTTCTTAGAGCAGATATATTTGTAGTGTGGTTGGCCATTACTTTATTGACCTTATCCGTAGGCTATTTGAATAGTAGAACCATCAAAAATGAAAAACCGATTCAAGTGCTTAAGTCCTGATTTTTCTGTTTGGAATGATATCGCTTAGATACACTATTGGTAGCGTTATCTCTTTTATCTTAAAATTTACCGATATTAAATTGAAGAGCCTGAGTAGATTTGCTTAATATTACTTCGAAAATGATTATTTATCCAGAATAATTAAACTATCAGTTGTGTATTGAGTTCTTATGGTATTAAATAACAAAAATTTTTTATATCATGGAAAACAAAAAAGACATTCAAAGCTGGCCAGATCTTGCAATAGGACTTTACGATGCACTGACTGGTAGAAAGGCTGAAATTACTTACGATTTTGACAATTTTACCATTGGGGTTCCTAAAGCTGTCGGTTCAGATGAAATAACTAACTGGACTATGAATGGTAAGCTAAAAATATCTACTTAAGAAAAGTCTTAAAATATTATGGGAACTTCGGTTCCCATATCTATTATTAGGACCCTAAGGAATGAAATAAGTAATTTAAATTAACATCAAAGAAGTGGATATAATGTAGTCTCACCTTTGATAATACGTACTGGTTATGATACACTTCGATATCAATAATTTTCAACTCAGTTCTAGTAGTGGCTACTCATTGAGAGGAACATCTGATGATGCTCATCTTTTAGTTCATTTGGAGGGACCGAATAGATTACCCTTATCCTTTGGTGTGTTATTACGGTTATATGGTTTGAGGAAATATCTTAAAGAGCTTTCCCAAGATATAGAAGTTCATTTGAATCAAAGGCAGCTTGTCCGAATAAAAGGGGGAAAGCTAAAATTGAGTTATTTGAATTTGATAAAAACACTTTTTTAAAGACATAAAATAAAAAAAGAGACCTTCAGGTCTCTTTTTTATTAGAATTTGTATTTAATACCTAATTGCAGTGATAGGTGATGATAAAAGCTTGATGTACTGATCATATCCATTGGTTGGTTGGGATCAAATCCACCTGCATTTGTAATTTGACTATTAGACTGAGCGTTCAATTCGTTTACATAATTGATATGTGTTGCTGATCTAGGTGCACCTTCTAGTAAATCTGTAACTGCACCTGTATTGTTATTGATAAGGTTGAAAGTAGTTATTTCACCTGTATTCCTGGTAAGGTTAAGATGCATAGCTTCAGCCTCAAAGAAGATGCTCCAATGGTTGTTGGGCTGCGTGGACAGCTTTCTTTCTATCCCTAGCGCCCCAGTAAAGCCTACGCTAAAGTTACCTGATATTTGTTCAGTACGTTCAAAGTTACGTGCTAAATTACCCGCAGTTTGCGCAATAGCTAGAGCTGACCCTTCTACATCAATAAATGCTGCTCCACCTACCGGCATGATGGCACCCACTCTAGAGTACATATTCCATTTTTCATCTAATGGTGCTGTGAAGGTAAGGGTTGGGTTGATTCTCATTTGATTGGAGTATGCCTTTGCTGTCACATCAGTAAAAGAAGGTATTTCTACTGTCTGGACTTGTTGAGGAGTACCAGCAAAATACTGTACCCCCAAGTCAAAAGATATCATTGGATTGAATTGGTAACCAAACCTTAAGTTGATAGGTACACCCTCTCCAAGCGTTCCTCTGTTATAACTTCTTAAGGCGTTGGGGTCTTGGCTTCCAACAAAATTACCTCCCATGTCACCGCCCGTAATGCCAAATGCGTAACCGCTTGATAATGAGAAATAAAATTTATTGGATTGTTCTCCTTGTGGGCTAATATTTACTTGGTTTGGATCCTGTGCTTGCAATGCATTTGTTCCCGCGAATAAAAACAGGCCTAAAAAGGCCAATAGTAAATTTCTTTTGATCATTGTGTTTGTGTTAGTTTAAAGATTAGGTAAAAATAAAATTAAATTCTCAATAAATCTAACGTGAAAATACAAAGGTTACGCATAAAATTTTTTTATTTTGTTTTATCATTTTATTTCAATCGAATAGTATTGTTGATTTTAATTTGGCGTAATAAAAAATTAATACTTTTTGTTTAGGTGCATATATGTTTTTGTTGATTGTAAGGTGATTGATAAAGCATTATCCATGTCAAAGGCTAGAGGTTTTTATATTATCAATTAGTTAAAAAAAAACGCCTTGCAGAGGCGTTTTTTAATGTATTGCTAATTTACAGGTTATTTATTTTGAATTTTTTCTTTTTCTTCAATCATCCTTAGCATACTGGCGGCCTTCTCCGCAAATTCACTTTCTTTATCAACAATTTCTTTTAAAATTAATTTAGACCGCTCGTTTTCTTCAAGCTTCAGTAAGCATAAAGATTTATACCAAAGAGCTGGTTCTTTGTATTTTTTAGTATCAAATTCAAGTA
>JAFIEW010000048.1 GCA_020832375.1 Cyclobacteriaceae bacterium | reverse complement strand
TATAAACTATTAACTAGATTAAGTGAATTTGAGGGTATTTTTCATGAGAGGCCTACTATAGAAAAACACCAATTGCACGCAGCGTTTTATCAGTGATTGTCTAAGATCTTGTATAATTTGCCTACTGTCGCTGCTTTTTTAAGGTAATGTTTAACAAAATAAAATTCTGGTTCCGCCATTTTGTCAAATGGAATTATAGCAATTGAATTCAGCTTTTGTATGCATAGCAGACCCTCTTTTCGCCTATCTTAATATTCTCACTCCACCCCCACCCAATCGATTAATAGTTCGAAGTATTCTTCTTTTTTGTTGGCGATGAGGAAGCTGACTTGGGTGATTTGGTCGAAGTCGAAGTTGGGTAGGTTGAGCTTGCGGCCTCGGAACTGAGGGTAGAAGTCGGCAATTTGAAGTTCAATGGTTTGCCATTCGCCTGAGGTTGTAAAAGGCTGTACATACGACTCCCGTTGGCTATTACTTCCTTTAAGTCTAAATTCATAAGGCTTTCCGTCTCCTTTTATACGCATGACTATTTTTTCATGCTTGTCGCTGACAGCAAAATTGGTTCTAAGTTGGATGGAGGCGAAGCCACCATTGTTGTCGAGTGAGACCTGTCCTTTAAAGAGACCATGACCTTCTTTAGTAAGGCTAAGCTGGCTGTTGGACACCCCGCCCATCACGCCATCATTGACGACGAGCCAATCTCTGGTGTTGGTATCGGAAGAGAAATTATATAGCTGCTTCATTTTTGGATTCGTATTAAGGCTTAATGCCAGTATCAATAATAATAGGTACTTCATGGTTTGAGTCGTTTTCTAAATAACTACTCATGGTTTAGAAAGTTAGATGTTTGGGTATGGCGGCATATTTTATCTGGTTCAAAAAGGAGGGGCGATAGAAGGGACTTTTTAAGCAAATCCTAAATACCAACTCCCTAAGTTACCGCACCAACATTCATCTTTCCTCATCCCGCCCTCAACAGGCTCTTTTTTGACATCCGAGTGATGCTAGGATTAAAACGAGGATCGCTTACCACCTCATCCCACGCAAACCATGAGCCACCTTGTGTTTCGTGATTGGTCTGTACCGCCTCAGGATGCTCTACTTCCACCCAAAAGCGCAGATCGTAATGCCAATGACAAGGCTCGGCCTTGCGAGCGGGAATGGCATGAATGTCCAGGTCGAAGAGGGAAATGCGACTGCCCGTAAGGCCTGTTTCTTCCTCGAGCTCCTTCAAGGCCACTTGGTCGAGTGCTCGGTCTCCCTCAGCATGGCCACCTGCCTGCAGCCATTTGTTGAGTTTGCGATGTAAGATGAGAAAACAGGAGCGCTTTTCAGTATCCACCGCCCAAGCGCTTGCCGTAAAGTGGCCAGGAAAATGCTTGCGGTCAAAGTTTTCCTCCGCTTGATACAGTTGAATGAGCTCCTTGCGGTGTTGCTCCTCTATGGCGTCGAAGGCTTTAAAATCGTGTAATGCTTGTAAAATATGCATTTTTAAAATTGGAAATAGATGAAAGGCTGCAACTCAGAGCTTACTGACTGATACAGCACAAATACGATAAGCACGATGATGATCAACTTCAGCAAAATGGGTGTCTTGATCCAAAGCTCCACATACCACTCCTTTAGGCTCGTGGGTAGCCAATGGATGATGAAGCCTACGGCCATCACCGCGAGGATGTTCCAATACTCGAGGCTCACCTGCCCAATCATATGCGCTCTGAAGTCAGTAAAGATTTGACTGACCATCTGATTGGCGATTTCCATGCTTTCCGATCGGAACCATATCCGTGTGAAGGTAATGAAGGCAAAGGTGGTAAATACCTTCCAGAAGTGCGCTAACCAGTGGTTAGACTGTTGATATGGACTGATGCGCTTCCACCATTTGTAGAAGAGTAAGCCGAGGCCATTCATGCCACCCCAGATCACAAACTGCCAGCTCGCCCCATGCCAGAGTCCGCCGAGTAGCATGGTGATCATCAGGTTGACATTGGTGCGCAGCTTACCCAACTTATTACCACCCAGCGGTATGTAAAGGTAATCGCGAAGCCAAGTACTCAAGGAAATATGCCAGCGCCGCCAAAAGTCGCCGACACTAGTGGCCTTGTAAGGACTATTGAAATTGGTGGTGAGCTTGAAGCCCATGAGCAAGGCCACCCCAATAGCGATATCGGTATAGCCAGAAAAGTCGCAATACACCTGCAGCGAGTAGGCGGTGAGTGCTAGCAAATTTTCATAGCCTGAGTGCACCACAGGATTAGAAAATACCCGATCAATGAAGTTGACCGCAAGGTAGTCGCCTATCACGAGCTTTTTAATCAGGCCATTGAGGATTAGGAATCCTGCATAGCCAAAGTCACGCATACTCAGGCTGTAGTCTTTGTAAATTTGAGGGATAAATTCCGATGCACGCACAATCGGACCCGCCACCAGCTGCGGGAAAAAGGACACATAAAAGCCAAAATCAATGATGCTGCGGACAGGCTTTAACTTTCCTCGATAGATATCGACCGAATAGCTGATCGTTTGGAAGGTAAAAAAGGATATGCCGACGGGTAGCAAAATTTGGTTTACCGAATAGGCCGTGCCCGAGGCTTCATTCATCCAGTGAGCAAAAACATTGAAGACGGCGTGATCGGTTTCAAAGAGTGCGTTGTATGAATTGGTAAAGAAGTAGGCATACTTGAAGTAGCACAATAAACCTAAGTTGAGCACTGCACTCACTGCCACCCATGCTTTTTTCACCTTTTGACTTGTCGCTTGGTAGATGGCCTTGCCCAGTTGAAAGTCAATAAGGGTAGAAAAGATCAAGATGAAGAAAAATAGCCCACTTGATTTATAGTAGAAAAACAAGCTCACTGCAAATAGGTAGGCTGACCGCATTTTTGAGCCTTTTGAAAATAGGCTGTAAATCAGCAATACAATGGCAAAAAATGCCCAAAAGTAAAATCGAGTAAAGAGTAAGGGTGCTCCCTCGTTATACAGAAATATCTCTCGGATATACGCTTCCATCAATCTAATTTACCCAGCTCTGCCTCAGCGAGTTGGCGGTTATAGTCTTCAAATGCTTTCCAAAATGCTGAAAAAAACAGCTCACCCTTCATGCGGTAGCCTGGTCGAGTAAAGTGAATGCGATCCGCCTTAGCGAGCCCCATTTTGTACCAACTATCAATGCTATTCAGCCCACCCATCACTTTAAAAAAATCATAAACTGCCACATTAGGCCGCCTTCGCTGCACTTCGTACATGGCTCTGCGCGCTTTCAGCACGTTTTTGTTGGCAAAGGTACGTTGAAAATAAGAATCGTTGTTGACAATCAAGATCACAGGTAAATCAGGCTGAAAAGCCCTAATCTGATCGATCAAGTCCACGTAATTTTGCTCGTAGGCCTTCTCGTCAAAATTTTCAACATTCGCATCATTAATGCCCATCGCAAAAATCACCAAATCTAAATCGAGTGTAGCTAATTGCGATGGCAACAGGGGAGACTCCAAATAGGAAGGCACCGATGCACCATTGATGCCCATGCTGTGATAGGTGAAGCCCGGTCCCATAGACTCTAGACTCGCACCATAAAGGATAAACTTACCCTCCTCGGCAGGCTTAGCGATTTTTTCTTCTTTTTCGTGGGATGAGGACACGCGATCGAGCGTTACTTCAACAGTGCTCAGCTGCCTGTCGAGCAATACCTCCGTGTAGCCTCCCTCAGCCACATAGCGCTGACTGAGCGTCTTCGCCTGATCTTCTGACACCCTTAGCTCATAGCCGCTGCCAGCATTGTGATAGATTTTAATGCGGTCAAACAAATAGCTAGGCGCATTCACCTGATCATAAAAGTGAAAGCTAAAAGAAGCCTTAAGATCGGTGGTACTGGCATAGATGCCGCCCATGCCGTGCGTACAATTTTTAGACTTTTGCACATTACGGCAGGCATCCCAATTACCGCTATGTCGGGTGAAGTAAGTGATGGGATTATTCGTCTTGGCCATCGCATAAGGAAACACATAACCTCTACCGGCGGTCACCCCTGCCTGCGTGCTAAAAAGCAACTCACGGAAGCGACCTGTATAAATATCGGCTTGAATATGGGAGCCTCCAAAGTGAGCCATATTGATCTGACCTTCCCCTTGGCTGTAGAGGAGGTTCATTTTATCAAAGAGTGCTTCAAAAGTATTTGCCTCGCTAAAGTCTAAGTGGTTCGCTTCCAAATCGATAAAGGAATAAGGATAGCTTTTATGGATGGACTCTTGAGTCACCCCCTCATTCCCCACCAGAAAAAGAAGAAAAAGAAGACTAGCTAGGCTTTTGTTTTTTATATCGTTCATATTCTAAGCTTAGTGCATTGTAAAAAATATTGGCGATGACCTGCGCGCCTCTGGCGCTGAAGTGTACATAGTCGGTCGATGCCAATGTCGGACTACTTGCCACCCAACTCGGCATGGAGTTTCTGCCGCCCATAGCGGTGTACATATCCCAAAAGGCGGCGTCATTTTCCAGAGCGGCCTGCCGCACCGCATCCCGAACCTCCTCGAGCCACGGCATGGTCACGTAGCGATTGCCTGATTTTACTGAGGCATCGGCAGGACCTATCACGAGAAAACTTGCATTGGGTCTCATGCTTCGCAGGCGCTGAATCTGCCGACCTAAACTGCGGCGGTAGGCATTTATTTGCGACTGATCGCGAACATAAGGCACCACATTGCCCCCATATTGTAAGATAAATAGGTCGGTCTGCATGGCTTGGTGCATCTTTTCTAGTGCCGAGCGCTCGAAACCTGTAAATACTGTTCCCGAGCCACCACGCATGGCAATATTACTTACATAGATGCCCGGTCCGCTCTCTAGGCTGATTCCCAATATGTCCAAATCGGTAGCCACCTGAAAGAGCAAGCTGAGCTCACTCACCCCCTCATTCCACGCTAATTTTTTTACTTTCAGGGACTTTGCAGCCTCTAGCTCTACTTCTTGAAGTAATTCATCGGCAGCGGTGATGGTCAGTGCTCCGGTGCGCTTGCTTTTGTAGAAAAGGCGCATTTCGCTCAGGCTGCGTGCGGTGCTGTAGGCTCCCGGTACGGCTTCAAACTTGAGACTTCCCTGGCTAAGTGAGCGGGTGGTGTCGGCTTTGAGTCGGCTAAATGCGGCCAAGGCGCCGTAGTTCGAATGCTCGATCGTGCTGTCTTTCCGTCCGAACCCAGGAAAGCGCATCCAGTTGCCAGTGTAGGTTTGGCGGAAGGTATGGGTGTAGTTGTATGGTTGCACGGCGGGAAGTAAGGCAGGCCCTCGGCCGCCATATTTGCTTTGCAGTCGATGTCGAAGAAATGAGCTGATTCGGTCTCCTTCGATTTGCGAGTCGCCATAGTGCGCGATATGCGTTCGGATAGACTGTCCTTTCGCCAAAGCATCGAGGCGATCAAAAAAACGCGCCAATACCGCCCTGCCAGCATCGGGAAACTCGATAGGCTGCACCTTTTGTCGCAGGCCTTGCTCGTCGGCAGCTTCAGGATCAAAGAAAGCATCAACCAGCTCGTCTAGGTCATCATCATCATCAATGCCGAGCGCATCGAAGTCAAAATCTTGCTCCAGCACCTCACTGATGTCGGCCATGGCTTCTTGATCGTCAAGAGAAAAGATATCTTGCGGCTTGGGAAACTCCAAAATAAGACCCTCGCTAAGCCGAATACCCTCCTTCGGAAAGAGTATACTCACTATGCCCAAAAGCATCAGCACCGATGCCAAAAAATAAAAGAGATGTAAAATCTTCACTATCCGTATTAGTTGGCCTTTTTGATTTTCAATTTCTGCCCGATTTTCAGATCGCTAATATCTTTTATATCATTCCACTGCACCAAGTCATCGACCGACACACCCTCATGTTGCCGCGCAAGGCTCCAAAGCGTTTCGCCTGCCTTCAACTCATGTATAATGTATTCGTCGGTATTTTTTTCTTGCGTGGAATGAGCCACTGCCTCAGCTTCCTCACTAGGCGAAGCATCCGAATAGATCTTAAGCCGCTGTCCTATGTCAATGCGGTCGCTAGTAAGCTTATTCCATGCTTTTAAGTCAGCGATGCTTACTTGATAGCGTCCGGCTATTTTGCCGAGTACATCACCGCTTTTCACAACATAGATCTGTTGCCTAGCCTCAGGTTCAACTTTTTCTGCCTGTTTTACTGTAGTGGTGCTCGCTTTTTTAGGCTCTTCTTTTTTATCGAGATAAGTAGGCTTCACCTTTTTTTTATCTTTGGCAGCGTATACGGCATCTCCAATTTGGTTGAAGGTAGCTCGCTTATCAGGCTTAATGTAAAATGCATTGCGAGGCCGAGCGATGCTGTCTAAAATTGCTGGATTCCACACCATCAGCTCTTTTTGAGGAATGCCCGTACTCTTTTCAATATCACTCAAATGAATGGTCTCCTCTATCTTTAGCGTCTCTCTTTCTAAGGTGAGTGAAATTGACTGGGTATCAAAACCAAAAAATTCTGCCTGATGGATGATTAGGTCTAAAGCTGCCAACCCTCTGAAGTTGTCTTGAATAGGCTTTGCCAGCTGATCAAATTCCTTTTTGTCCTTATAAAATCTATTGACAAAGGCAGGACTTTCCATTAGTGCCAGCCAAAAGAGAATGGGGTTTTGAAAGTTCTTTTGGTTTTCATTGGCCACTTGTTGAAATGCAGAGAAGCTTTTTTCCCATTCGCGTCTTTCGTCGTATTCCGAACTTACTTTTAATCCATATTGAGCGGCTTGCGCATGATTGAGCCCCCAAAAACCGGCAAAGTTTCTTTCATTATAAAATGGGTTAGCCCCTGATTTGTAGGCAGCAAAGCTCAAGTAGGCGAGGTTTTCTACTTTTAAGTCATCATTTTTCTTTACACTCTCTACTAATCTTACAGTCGCTTGCAGCTCGTGAGGATAGTCGGTGAGTAGTGTGATCAATTGCTCATAAACCCCATCATAGCCTACAAAATCAAATCGGGTATGGCGATCATAAAGGTTTTTAGCTTCTCTATCCTTCGGTTTTCTGATTTGGCTTAGATCCTCTATTTTCTGAAATGGCAATAGCGGGTTTTCACGTAGATTGGCATTTATCTTAGAAGAGTAAAGCTGAGCTTGAGAAGGTAGGCTTAACAAAATGAGCCCTATTGCTAAGAGGGGAATAAGTTTTGATCGCATAGTCTTTAAATGATGTGGATTCGCAAAATAAAGCCAATTATTGAGTTTCTGAAAGTTTTTAGAAGGATAATGTGCAGGGCAGATAGCTGTAGAAGATGTCTTATCATTATTTATGGTTGGGATGTTAATTTTTGAACAGTTTCTTGAGGAATGAGGATATGGAATTGACTAAGTATTGGAGTTTACCTTCCTGAGTAGTAGGTGAAAAAAAAGTGGGAGTCTTGTGTTTTTGATATTGACCATACTTGGGCGTCAATACTTGTTCTACATGTTTGATTATTTTTTGGGGATATTGTGTCAATAGTCAAGAGGATCATTTAAAATGATAAACACTTGTATGCTAAGAATGCTTATTCTCTAAATCCGATAGCACTTTTATTGCGTATAGAAGTAGTATGTTGTTAAGATAGAGAAGAGTCACAGCAGAGAGAACAGAAGAAAAAAATCACCAATGAGCCAAAATATATTCGATGTAGACCCTAGCGCTTTTTCAGATCCTCAAAAGGGTAATTTATTAATTTCAGAGCCTTTTTTGCCCGATCCTAATTTCGGCAGAACAGTCATCTTGCTTTGCGAGCACAACGATGAAGGTAGCTTTGGGTTTGTTCTTAATAAGCCCTCTTTACTAAAAGTATCTGATGTGGTAGACACCCTCGAGTCTGTCAATCAATTGATCAAAGTAGGTGGTCCTGTCGAGCCTGACACGCTACACATGATTCATCGATTGCCCAAAATTCCCGATAGCTTAGAGGTAATTCCTGGGCTTTACTGGGGAGGGAACTTTGAGACCATTCAATTACTTGCTAACACGGGTACTCTTAATGAAAATGAGATCTTATTTTTTACAGGATACTCTGGTTGGGGACGCAATCAATTGCAACTAGAACTGGAGGAGAAAACTTGGTACATTAAAAGAGATGTAAAACATCAGGATATTTTTGATCATGAGGTAGAGATGCTTTGGAAAAATTCACTACAACAAATGGGTGGTCGCTTTAAAACCATATCACAGTTTCCTGAAGACCCTCGGCTCAATTAGCGGCAGTTTATTTTTTATAGTGTAATGATGATATCTCTTTACTATTTTTGATCAATTGATAGTTTTTAAACCTGCATTATGTATTAGGATTCATAATGAAAGTATAAAATACAATAAAATCAAGTATTTAGCAACTGAGGCATAGCACCGCTCTGGTGAAGGCGATAAATACAGCGAAGCGATTGATTTTGAAGTAGTTTGCGCTCTGAATAGAATTTCTAATGCATATTCTGGGTTAAAATAAGCAGACAGTTTTCGGAAGCTCACTAATACCCATGATTTAAGTGTTGTGCTTAAATGCCAGTTCAATAAAGCCTATTTGTACCATTAGCTGACATTAAATAGTGCTTGCTGAAAAAGTACCAAGTGAAACAGGCTCGAGGCGGCACAAGCTTCGCTTGATTTATGGATGATAAATTCAATAATATAGCCTAAATATGGATTGCATAAAAGGCCTTATGTACTACATGGTAGGCGGCATAAGCTTCGCTTTTCTTATTTGATGGGAAAAATGATATATTTCGAGAAGCTTGTTTTAAGCTTTTAATCTATTTTTAAATAAATACCACCTCCGATTTACGAATCGTGATAATGCTTTGGACTAAGAAACAAAATATTGATCTCAGCCATTTTGGTGTAAGCATTTTCACTGTTTTTGCATCAAAACCTTGCCTTCAGATCAATAAAGCTTAGACCTTATTGATCAATAATTTAGCTGTTTTTAAGCATGCCTTGAATAGAGTTGACCGAATGAGTCAGCTTGGAATATATTTTTGTTGGCGTAGTATTTTTGGGCTCAGTAAGATCAATGATTTTACTTAGAGATCTTTGGTGGCAAACATGCAGCTACTTTATGATCTAAGAAAATGGTACAATGTTGCTCAGCTTAATACACAATTTTTTCAAGTGACTACTATTTATCATAAGGCTGCGTCATACTTTTGATTAAGCTTGGTGATCTTGAAGAGCGCATCTTTGGGTTTTCAATTGGTCCGCTGGCGTGATTGGTGCAGTCTAGTATGAAATAATGCTAAAATACTAAAGGGATTTTGTGCATTCATTTCTCAGGGTCAATGAAATTTTTATTCAAACCCTATGAAAAACAGCGTGAGCATTACTTCTTATAATGAAGATAAACTACTACCCTCATCCCACGCAAAACAAATAGCGTAGCGAATAGATAATTTGGATTTGATTGCTATGGTTCTATAATTTTATGTATTTTGCGATGAAATGGGTGAAAATGATAATTTGCATCAATGATCCATGTTATTGGTTGAACAAAATCTAGCATGGATGTTTCATTGGGTTATTTTTTCGACTCGATTAAAATCTAAGGTCACATAGGAATAGAAATGTATGATGAGCACTGAAAAACACAATGACAGTGAGCTTGAAAAGCAGAATGAGTCTACTGATGCGAGCAATTCGCAAGAGCAACATTCTGAAGCCGAGGCAGCTTCTACGGAAGAGTCAAAAGAAGAAGAGTCTGAGCAAGAGGAGGCGGTAGAAGAGGAAGATTTAGACTACAGTAACTTTAGCAAAAAAGAGCTTTTAGATCAGGCAGAAAGTCTACTAGATCAGGCCGACCTAAGAAAGGCAGATGAGCAAATGGAAACGCTTAAGACTTTTTTTGATGTTTTCACTCAAGAAGAGGAGCAGAAAGCCTTAAAAAAGTTTCAGGCTGAAGGGGGAGAGGCTGCAGACTTTGAATACTATTTACCTGACGAAGATCGGCGATTTGATGAAATCCGAAGACAGATAAGGGGGCGTAGAATTGCCCTTAAAAAGGAGCTGGAGAAGAATAAAGAGAATAACCTCAAGCGAAAAGAAGAGGTACTGGAAAAGCTACGAAATCTGGTGGATGGAGAAGAGACCACCACTAGTAGAGATGCTTTGAAGGCGATTGAAGAGGAATGGAAAGGAATAGGGCCTACGCCAGGTAATGCGGCTGCACAACTATGGGCTAATTTTAATGCATTAAGAGATCGTTTTTACGACAATAGATCGATTTATTTTGAGCTTAAAGACTTAGATCGCAAGAAAAACCTTGAGGCAAAATTGGAGTTAGTAGCGAGGGCTGAAAAACTGATTGCGTATGAAAACTTAAAGGATGCTGTAGTCGAGCTCAATGAGCTTCACGAGGAGTTCAAGTTGATAGGGCCTGTGCCAAAGGATGATCAAGAGCCTTTATGGCAAAGATTTAAGGCAGCATCGGATCAAGTATACCAAAAACGGAAGGAGCATTTAGATGAGCTACGCAAAGAGCTAGACGAGAATGCCGAGAAAAAAGTAGCAATCACTGAAAAATTGGATGAGTTTTTGACATTCAACAGTGAGATGATTAAAGAGTGGAATGAGAAAACCAAAGAGCTACTCGCCATACAAAAGGAGTGGGATGCTATCGGAGGACTCCCTCGCAACAAGGCAAAAGAAATCAACCGCAACTTCTGGAAGAAATTTAAGCAGTTTTTCAATAATAAGAATGAGTTTTTCAAGCGTTTAGATGCTTTGCGTCTAGAAAATTTAGAGCAAAAGGAAAAGCTTGTTGAAGAAGCCGAAGCTATAAAAGAGTCTACGGATTGGGCGGAGAGCTCAAAGAAAATGAAGGAGCTGCAACAGCAATGGAAAGAAATTGGCCCCGTGCCTGAGAAGAAGCGTAATGAGGTTTTTAAGCGTTTTCGTAAGGCTTGTGATCATTTCTTCAATCAGATGCGCTCTCGAAACAAAGAGGAAAACGAGGAGCATGAGCGCAACCTAAAGGCTAAAGAAGCAATTTGCGATGAAATAGAACGTATGGCTGAAGAAAAGTCTTCTGATGTTGATCGCTTGGAAGAGTTATATGATAATTTTTCTGAGGTAGGCTTTGTACCCAGGAGAGCGATGAAGAGTATTCAGAAGCGCTTTAATGACGCTGCCAATAAATTTTTAGCCAACGCAGAAGGCTTGACAGAAGATCAGCAGTCAAGCATCAAGCTGATGTTTGAGTTTAGTAAGCTCAAGAGTGGTCCTAATGCTGGTTCTAAGATGAACCACAAGTCATTTGCTTTGAAGAAAAAGATCTCCAACTTAGAGAGCGACATCAGCACTTGGAAGACAAATATTGAGTTTTTTGCGAATTCGAAAAGCGCCGATAAACTGAAGGCGGACTTCCTAACGAAAGTAGAAAAGGCAGAGAATGAGCTGGAAAAGCTCAATGAAGAGCTTCGTGTGATCGAGGAGCTCAAGAATGAGAAGCGCTAAACGGTTGATTTTTAAGCATATATTTTTCTTTAAGAAAATGTGAAAAATAATTTGTGATTAGGTAAAATAATGTGCTATATTTGCAACGCCAAAAGGGAAAAAGGTAGCCTCGATAAATGATTGAGGTTCATAATTCATGAGAATCAGCTATTAAAAACATTGGAGAGATGGGTGAGTGGCTGAAACCAGCAGTTTGCTAAACTGCCGTACGGGCAACCGTACCGGGGGTTCGAATCCCCCTCTCTCCGCATAGATGGTTCGCTAGCTCAACTGGATAGAGCAACTGCCTTCTAAGCAGTAGGTTCCAGGTTCGAGTCCTGGGCGAATCACTCTTTTGTTTTTAATTTAAATAATGTCATTAAGAGTTTTTTATTGTGAAGATTAATCATACCTTTGCACTCTCAATGACACAATCGGGGCATAGCGCAGTCCGGTAGCGCACCTGGTTTGGGACCAGGGGGTCGTAGGTTCGAATCCTGCTGCCCCGACTTATAAGCTTACAAAATATACAAAAACCCTCAAATTTCACCGATTTGAGGGTTTTTTCGTTTCTAGGGTAACAAAGAAAGGCAATCTTTAATATAAATTTTGCTACCATATTGCTACCATTCAAATTTATTATTATTTTGGTAGCAAATTCGGTTCTACTTATTCGAGTTAGGTCTTTTTGGATATCGTTTTGAATTACCGCTGGCTGTGTGTTTTCAAAATCAAAATTCAAAAACATGGCACAACGAAAAAAGAGAATCCGTGTAAGCTATCTTCTGAAGAAAAACATTCAAAAAGATGGTAAAGCTCCTCTATTTCTTATTCTATCATTAGATAGTAAAAGGAATTATTATTCACTTAATATTAAAGTGGAGGTTAAAAGATGGTTAGGTTCGTCGAGAAAGATTTCAGGGACTTCACCTGAAGTAACCAAAATCAATGATTACCTAGACAGTATCCGTCTCCGTGTAATAGAAATCTACGAAAGGCTAACTGCTGAAGATAAGTCCATTTCTGCAGATGTTATTTTTAACGAGCTTATGGGGGTGAAAGAGGAGGAAAGAAAACTCTCTGAACTGATCGATTACCACATGGAATCAGAAAAGAGCAAGTTAGCCCCTGGCACCCTCAAAAACTATTACACCACTGCTCGCTATCTTTTCAGATTCATAGAAGCCAATATTAAGACAGAGGACATTGAACTTAAAAAAATCAACCCCAAGTTCATTTATGAGTTCGAGTACTTCTTAAGAAAATGGCAGCCAAAAGATCACCATAAGCCGCTCAATAATAATGGCATTATGAAGCACATGGAGCGATTTAGAAAGTTGATCAACTTGGCCATGAGGCTAGAGTGGATTGAAAAAGATCCTTTCATCAATTTTAGCCCTAAATTTGAAAAGGTAGATCGCGAATGCCTGACGCAGGAAGAATTGGAATACCTTGAGGAAAAAGACTTCAGAAATGAGCGTCTAGAGCTAGTCCGAGACATATTCGTCTTTTCATGCTACACAGGCCTAGCTTATATCGATGTGGTAAACCTAAGTTCAGACAATATCCATAAGGGCATCGACGGTTCCAACTGGATCATTTCGAACCGTCAGAAGTCACAGACACAGTTCAAAGTACCGCTACTTCCTAAAGCAGAAGAGATCTTAGAAAAGTATGAAGGCCATCCAAAGACTGACGGTACAAAGCAGCTTTTACCCATTGCCAGCAACCAAAAGACCAATGCTTATTTAAAAGAGATTGCTCATATCTGTGGCATTCGTAAGAACCTCACTTTCCACCTTGCTAGGCATACTTTTGCCACTACGGTTACGCTAAGTAATGGGGTTCCGATAGAGTCTGTATCCAAGATGCTTGGACATACCAAAATCTCGACTACGCAAGTTTATGCAAAGGTTTTGGAGAAGAAGCTATCAGAAGATATGTCTGCTTTGAAAGTAAAATTAGCGACAAGAGATAGGCTTAGAGAAGAGGATGGGGTATTTAAGATGTAATATAAAATAAAAAAAAGCGCCAATGATGTTGTCAAAAGCGCTTTTAAATGCTCTGTGAGCGCAACAATTGTCCTAGTAAAGCTCTAGAGCTGAAAAGAAGAATTTGGCCTCTTCAGCAGCTGTTTCGTCTGCATCAGATCCATGAACAGCATTTGCTTCAATTGATTTTGCATATAACTTGCGGATTGTACCTTCTGCGGCATCAGCGGGATTAGTAGCACCGATAAGTGTTCTGAAGTCTGCAACTGCATTATCTTTTTCCAAAACCATGGCCACGATAGGACCTGATGACATATATTCGCAAAGGTCTTTATAAAAAGGACGCTCTTTATGAACTGCATAAAACTCCCCAGCACGCTCAGGAGTTAATCGAGTCATTTTGCTCGCTTTGATAACAAAACCTGCTTCTTCAATCATTTTTGTAATCGCGCCAATGTTGTTTGCTGCAGTAGCATCTGGCTTGATCATCGTAAAGGTTCTTTTTCCTGACATAATTATTTTTGTTTTATAAATACAATTGCAAAATTAAGGATTTATTGCCTACCATCAGCGGCAAGCATAAAAAAAGGTCGACTATTTTAACTGTTGACCTTTTATCTCCTAAAAGAATTCTTTCATCTTATCGAAAATGCTTTTTTCATTTTTTCCTGGGTTAGGCTTGAAGTTAGCTGAATCTCTCAGTTGTTCTAAGGTAGCTTTTTCTTCTTTGCTTAGTTGTTTTGGTGTCCAAATGTTCACATGAATGAGTTGGTCGCCTGTGGTATATCCATTGATGTCTTTGATCCCTTTGTTTCTAAGACGTAGGATTTTACCGCTTTGTGTCCCTTCAGGAATTTTGATTTTCACTTTACCACCGATGGTTGGTACTTCCACTGATGTACCTAGTGCGGCATCAACAAAACTAATGTAAAGATCATACACCACATTATTGCCATCACGCTTGAGGAATTCATCTTCTTTTTCTTCCACTACAATGAGTAAGTCTCCAGGTACACCACCTCGAGGAGGTACATTTCCTTTGCCACTCATCGAAAGCTGCATGCCTTCAGCAACACCAGCGGGTATTTTAATTTTAATCACCTCTTCTTTCTGTACTCTTCCTTCGCCATAGCAAGCTTCACATTTGTCAGATATAATTTTACCTTCCCCATTACAAGTAGGACAAGTGGAGGCGGATACCATTTGACCCAGCATGGTGTTAACGACTTTTTTCACCTGACCTGAACCTCCGCAGGTACCGCATGTTGTTAAGGCCGTTCCATTTTTAGCTCCATTACCTCCGCAAGTGTCACAGGAGGCATATCTTTTCACCTTGATGTTTTTCTCTACACCATTGGCTATTTCATCGAGTGTAAGCTTTAATTTGATCCGCAGGTTGGAGCCTTTACGACGTCTTTGCCCCCCTCGGCCTCCATCTCCACCGAAGAAGCTTTCGAAAGGGCTACCGCCGCCTCCAAAGATATCTCCAAATTGAGAGAAGATATCATCCATGTTCATGCCGCCAGCACCACCACCAGCACCACCGTTGACGCCCTGATGGCCGAAGCGGTCATAGCGCTGTCTTTTCTGAGGGTCTTGTAGTACCTCATAAGCCTCAGCTGCTTCTTTAAATTTATCTTCTGCTGTTGCGTCGTCAGGATTTTTATCGGGATGATACTTGATGGCCATCTTACGATAAGCCTTCTTTATCTCCTCAGCAGAGGCATCTCTTCCTACCCCCAATACTTCGTAATAATCTCTCTTTGCCATTTCTGATTCGATTTTAAATTATGATCCGATAACTACCTTTGCAAAGCGAATAACCTTTTCACCTAGATAGTATCCATCTTCTACTACGTCAATTACTTTACCCTTCAGTTTGTCCTCAGGTGCAGGAATTTGCGTGATTGCTTCATGTAGGTCAGGATCAAAGTCACTCCCTTGATTGACTTCCATTTTCTTAAGTCCTTTTGATTCTAAGGTCTTATTGAATTTATTGTGAAGTAGTTCTAGTCCTTCTTTTAGTGCCGCGTAGTCAGCCTTTTCGTCATCTGCAGATTTTAAGGCACGCTGAAAGTCGTCTTTCATTGGCAAGAGTGCCATTATGACACCTTCTCCTGCGGTCTGTATCAATTCTGTCTTCTCCTTGGCTGTGCGTCGGCGGAAATTTTCAAACTCCGAGTATACTCTTAGGTGTTTGTTTTTCGATTCTTCAAGTGCGGCTTCTAATTCTTCTATCTTTGATTGCTCATCACTTTTTTCCTCATCAGAGGCAAGCTCTTCGCTGTCAGGTGCAGTGCTATTATTTGCTTCTGTTGCTTCACCTGTTGGTTCTTTAGAATCATTTAGCTCTTCTTTTTCTAAAGTTTCTTTCTCTTTCTTGCTCATAATCTATTGCAATTTCACTATTTATCTATCTTTTTTAAAGAATGATTCGAGGTATAAAGTAAATTGGAGTGCTTTTATTAGAAGAACGCTTTATACCATCGTTTAAAATTTATTTTCTTAGTGCACAAAAAAGAGCAACAAATTTGCCAAAGACGATTTTCTGACTAAATGTCATAATGCAGCCAAAACGAAAGAGATATCATACTCAGGTGATCATCAAGTCTGATAATTAATCCCATCGCAAGGCTCCATTTAGAGGGGTCAATTTATTAACTATGCAAACTCTTCCAGATGAGGTCTTTAAGTGCGTTTAAGTTTTTCTGAGCTACTGCAGAAATAAAAACGTGAGGCAAATCAGTTGGTAGTTCTGCAGTGATTTCTTGCTTCAATTCATCATCGAGCATATCACTTTTAGAAATTGCGAGAATTCTGTTTTTATCAAGCATTTCAGGGTTGTGCTGCCTAAGTTCATTGAGTAAGATATCATATTCTTTCTTATGGTCTTTGCTGTCGGCAGGAATCATGAATAGTAAAATAGAGTTTCGCTCGATATGTCTGAGAAATCGATTGCCTATACCTTTACCCTCTGCCGCTCCTTCAATAATACCAGGAATATCGGCCATTACAAATGATTTATCATCTCTGTAAGAGACCACCCCAAGATGTGGTACAAGAGTAGTAAAAGGATAATCTGCGATTTCTGGCTGAGCTGCAGAAACGGATGATAGTAAAGTAGATTTACCTGCATTCGGAAAGCCTACTAGCCCTACATCTGCTAAAAGCTTTAACTCTAGAATGATCCACTCTTCTATTCCATCTTCTCCAGGTTGAGCATGTCGTGGGGCTTGGTTAGTAGGTGTCTTAAAGTGCCAGTTGCCTAGTCCTCCTCTTCCGCCAGGAGTAAGGATTACCTCTTCTCCGTGTTCGGTGATTTCGCAGCGTATCTCACCTGTTTCAGCGACTTTTGCCACTGTACCAAGAGGAACCTCAAGGATTTGATCTTCTCCTTGCTTGCCAGTTTTTCGTGCGCCAGCGCCTCCTGTACCCTTTTCGGCAATAACGTGCTTGCGATATTTTAGGTGTAAAAGTGTCCACAGTTGAGCGTTACCTCTCAATATGATGTGTCCCCCTCTACCGCCATCTCCGCCATCGGGACCACCTTTAGGTACCATGGCTTCTCTTCTGAAATGGGCTGAACCCGCGCCACCCGCCCCTGAGCGGCTACAAAACTTTACGTAATCTATGAAATTGCTACTTGCCACAACTTTTTTTTGCAAATATACGCATATGTTTGGGCTTTCGCATCTCTTTGGGCTTAAGCCTTTTTTGAAAAGATTTTGCGAGGGATGAGGAAACATTCATAGGCTCTTATATATTCAATGCAGCAATTGTAAACCGATGACCAAAGCTGTATTTTTCAGATCTGTAAATGTAGACGTTCTTAATTAGCTTTTAATACACTACAATAGAGCAATCGTTAAATATGAAAAACACCCTATTCGAAGTAAGCGATCTAGGATTAGTCTTTAATCATCAAAAACTTAGTCTATTCAATATTTATTATTTACACAAAATGCTGGAGGGCAAACATTAAGCTTATCGAGAATTATTTTATGCTTTTTCGTATAATTACATAAATAGATATATGTCTTGAAAAGACACAACTTGTTATGTTGTGACGCATTTTCAGGGTTGAGTGCATGCCTTTTATTTCTAACAGGGATTTACTCCGTACTTTGCTGTATCGCGCCTTCAGCGCTTTTAAACAATAATTCTGCCTTTGAAATTTAAGGCGCTAACAAGTAGGATAAGCATAATTTTTATTATCCATTTACATATATGAGTTCCTTTGGTCTTAGTTTGCTGGTGTCAGCTCTTCTAATAGGATAATCGTTTCTTTTACATGGTTGTACTTTAAAGAGATCACCATTAAATGGTATAAATGATTGTTTTCTTTTGCTTTTTCAACAAATTATCGCTTGTTCCAAAATTCAATATTGATATAGCCTAAAAAAAGTTGTCACATTTTGTTAAGTGTTTAATCTACTTACAAGATGAAAAAACAATTTAAGATTCAAGGTCGACGCACCTTTAGTGAGGCTTTACGCAAACAAATAGTCGGTCAGATTGAGCGATGTGAATTATCAGTTACAGAGGTAAGTCGAGAATATGAGGTATCAAAGTATTCGGTTTATCGCTGTTAAACTAATTAAAAGCCTTCCACGGTACATTATAAAGTTATATCATTCTTTGTGTGATGATATTTAGTATGCTGTTAGTGCTTGTCGATACCTATCATTTGCCAGTGCATTAAAGGCAAATGATTATGCAGCGCGACGGGAGCTTATTGTATATGCTTCGACTCTGCTATTATCCTCATTCCATACAAAAAAAGCTCGCCTATTTTAAAGGAGAGCTTTCAAGAGTTGTTAATTATTTTAAGTAGATTTTAAGCCTTTGCGTCAATTTCTTTGCTGAGGGCTTCAAAGATCTCGTTTATAGCACCGACGCCATTAACCCCTACAAATTTATTTTGTTGCTTGTAGTAGTCGGCTACTGGAATAGTTTCACTTTTATATACCTGAATTCGGTTTTCAATTTTATTGATATCTTGATCATCTGCCCTGCCAGAAGTAGCACCGCGACTCACTAATCGTTTCTTTAGTTCTTCGTCAGGCACTTCTAGAGCTAGCATAATGGTAATAGGGGTGTTCTTTTTATTCATCAGTTCGTCGAGTGCTTCAGCCTGTTTTACTGTGCGGGGAAATCCGTCGAAGATGAAGCCTTTTACGTTTGGATGTGCCTTAATTTTCTCATCTACCATTCCAATGACCACTTCGTCTGGCACGAGGTTACCTTCGTCCATAAACTTTTGCGCAAGTTTACCTAAGTCAGTTCCTTCTCCAAGGTGTTTTCTGAAAAGGTCCCCTGTAGAAATGTGCTGGAGATCATATTTGCTGATGAGCTTGTCACTTTGAGTGCCTTTTCCGGCTCCGGGAGGGCCAAAGAGTACGATATTTAGCATGGTTTATAGCTTGTTTTTTGAAAAGTATAAATTAAGCACATATTTTTTTAAAATAAAACCTCAATCAACCAATTTATAGATAGAAGGCAAATTTCTTCCATAGCCATCATAGTCTAACCCGTAGCCAAGGACAAACTCTTTCGGGATCTCAAATCCTACATATGCTACATCTACCTCTTCAACACGAGCCTCAGGCTTAGAAAGTAGTGCCACAGTTTTGATGGATTTTGCCTTTTGATCTTCTAGCTTTCCAATCAAATGCTTGAGGGTTCTGCCAGTATCCACTATGTCTTCTATGATAACAACATTTCTATCTCTTATTTCTTCTCCAAGACCAATAAGCTCTGTGATTTTTCCACTGCTCTCAGTCTTTTCGTAAGAGCTAAGCTTGGTGAAGCTTATTTCAGAACGAACATTGATATACTTCATTAAGTCGGAGGCAAACATAAAAGATCCATTAAGCACTGCAAGAAAAACAGGATTCAAATCTTTATAGTCTCTATTGATTTGATTGGACAATGATACTACACGTTCATGTATAGACTCTGAGCTTATGTATGGTTCAAATGCCTTCTCTTTGATTGTTATATTATGCATATCAAGTGGTGAATTAAAATCTTAATCGCCATTGGCGATTCTTTTAGTATAAAGCGTAATTATAATTTACAAAGGTCGGATATTCTTGGCAATTGTCCTATGATATATAAAGCTGATGATTAGGAGCGCGTAAACTATTTTGGCTTTGCTCAGGAAAATTGCGTCGAAGTGTATCTTAGGGTAGTAGAAATTAGTTTGACACAGTAATTTTTTTTGAAATCAAGCCATTGATGCTCGACAAATATGGTGATAATTCTATTTTTAAATAATCCTTATATGGATTCGGTTTTCAGTAACTAAATAAAAAAGTCACAAAAAGATGTAATTAGTATGGTTTTTGTGGGGTGGACTCTCAACTTTTTTGTATTTTTGAATATGGTGGTCTATAGATTAGATCGCCAAGAGGACTTCAGAAGCTATAGAAAGATATCAAAATTACTTGTATAAAGGTTGGTGATTAAGTTACTGCTTAATGTTCGCTAGCCATTACCATCAATGGAGTCTTAAACTTAAGGATAATGTAATTTTTCGGTTTTATTTGCTGAATCCGAAATATTGATTGTAAGAACATCTACTAAAGTTACTGCTATTCATTTTATAAGGAGCTCATAATTGATTATTACGGTTTATAATAGAGAAGTTTATGCAGAAATTCACGCTCAATCAGACATTAAGTCAAAAGTTATCTCCGCAGCAAATTCAATTCATCAAGCTGCTTCAAATTCCTACAGCGGAGTTAGACTCTCGTATTGAGCAAGAACTTGAAGTTAATCCGGCCTTAGAGGAGGGGAAAGATAAATCTGAAGATGATTTACAAGATGATTATAATGATAATAGTGATAATTATGAAGATTCGACTGACACTCTTGATGTAAACGATTATCTCCGCGATGATGATGTGAGCGGGTATAAGATGCAGGGCGATGGGAACAATTATAATGAAGAGGAGAGAGAAATTCCTATGATACATCAGGTGGGATTACACGATCACTTGATGACTCAGCTTGGTTTTTTAGGATTGGATGACCGTAAAACAATCATGGGCCGGCAGCTTGTAGGGTCTATAGAATCCGATGGATATTTGAGGCGAGATCTTTCCGCGATTCGTAATGACCTTGCCTTCACACAGGGGATTGAATGTACGAAAGAAGAACTTGAGGGTATCTTAGCTAGTATTCAGGAGTTTGATCCCGCGGGAGTAGGGGCACGTGATCTTCAGGAGTGTTTGTTAATTCAAATCAGGAGGTCTGAGGCTTTCAGCGAAGAGGGGAAGGCTATTGCAATGGCCATCATTGAAAATCACTTTGATGCATTTACTAAGAAGCACTATGAAAAAATACAAAAGCGCCTCAAGGTAAATGATGATGACACCTATCGAGACATTATACTAAAGATATTAAAACTAAATCCTAAGCCTGGAGCTGGCAGTGCGATCGAGCATTCTAAAACTCAGTATTTACTCCCTGATTTTATTGTTAGCAATACCAATGGAGTACTAGATATCACCTTAAATGCTAGAAATGCTCCCGATTTAAAAGTTAGTAGGTCGTATTCTGACATGTTAGATGCTTACAGTAAGAGTGATAAAACAGATAAAAAGCTTAAAGAAACAGTAAGCTTTGTAAAACAGAAACTAGACGCGGCTAAGTGGTTTATTGATGCAATTAAGCAGCGACAAAATACGCTTCTTATGACTATGCGTGCGATAGTGGAGTTTCAATATGACTATTTTTTGGAGGGGGATGAGTCTAAGTTGAGACCCATGATTCTCAAAGATATTGCCGATAAGATTCAAATGGACATATCTACGGTTTCGCGTGTAGCAAATAGTAAGTCAGTGCAGACTGAATTTGGCATATATCCTCTCAAATACTTTTTTTCTGAAGGCATAGCTACTGATTCAGGAGAAGATGTAAGTTCGAGAGAGGTGAAAAACTTTTTAAAAGGCTTGGTTGATAATGAAGATAAGTCTAAGCCTTTAAGCGATGATAAGTTGGTTAATTTGCTAAAAGATAAAGGGTATAATATAGCGAGGCGTACTGTTTCCAAGTATCGTGAGCAACTGAATATACCTGTGGCTCGTTTGAGAAAACAAATTTAAATAGAGAAATTGGAGAATATAAGTAAGTTTTTGTCCGGCTTGGCTCATCCCTTGCTTCTGCCCACCGTTTTATTTAGCTGTTTATTTCACTTTAGCCCTGAACTATTTCCTGGATTTAATAGGTCAGCATATTTGTATTTTTTAGGAGGTTTTCTGCTGATAACTTTTATCATTCCGCTCCTAGCCATCTTTGCTTTAAAAATTACTGGCAGTGTGACTAGCTTGCAAATGCCCACTCGCAAAGAGCGTATTATTCCTTTTTTATTCGTGTCCTTACTTTACTGTTTTATTACCTATCAATTAGCAACACAGCTGACAGCCTTTCCTATTATTTATTTGGTGATGGCCGCTATCTCAATGGTAGTGGTATTGCAAAGTGTTTTTACTCTATTTGTTAAAGTAAGCGCTCATAGTGCGGGTATGTCCGGGGGTATTGGCATTTTGCTTGCCATGGGTTATCATTATGATTCAAATATAATATTTCAATTGTTAGTCATTTCAGTGGTTTTGGCAGGAGCAGTAATGTCAGCGCGATTATATTTAAATGCTCACACACCAATAGAAATACTTTATGGAATTATAATTGGATTTATACCGGCATTCGTCACCTTATACGTACTTTTGTAGTTATCAACGATTACTAACAATCAACAAAACATTACAGCCATGGAGTTTAAAACGATCCTTTATTCGAAAGAATCTGGAGTAGCGACGATCAAGCTTAATCGACCAGAAGTGTATAATGCATGTAATACAGACTTGACCACCGAGTTAAGATCTGCTCTTAAAGCTGCAGAAAAAGATACAGAGGTGAGAGTAGTAGTACTTACAGGAGAAGGAAAAGCTTTTTGCTCAGGACAAGACTTGAAAGACTCATCTAAAGATCCCAATCGTTCTTTCTCTGACTCGGTAAGAGACCGATACAATCCAATCATAGTGACCATGCGCAATATGCCTAAGCCAATTATTTGTAGGCTAAATGGAGTGGCCGCCGGAGCAGGATGTTCTTTTGCACTGGCTTGTGATATGATTATAGCTTCAGATCAGGCAAAATTAGTGGAGGTATTTGTCAATATTGCTTTAGTACTAGATTCAGGGAGCTCTTTTTTCTTACCTAAGTTAGTAGGGCCTGCAAAGGCATTTGAGTTGGCAACCATGGGAACTAAGGTAACTGCAGAAGAAGCGCTTCAGATGGGTATGGTCTCCCGCGTAGTACCTCATGATCAACTAGACATAGAAGTAAAAAAAGTAACTGATTATTATGCTCAAGCACCCACTCAAGCCATAGGTTTGATCAAAAAGATGCTCAATAAGAGTCATCATTCCACCCTTGAGGAAATGCTAGAGTATGAAGCATATTGTCAAGAGATAGCTGGAGCTGGTGCGGATCATAAAGAAGGGGTACAGGCATTCTTAGAAAAAAGGAAGCCTGACTTCAAAGGTAATTAAGGAAATTTTGATAAGACAAATTAAATATTTTGGTAGAATACTTTGAAACTTCTTAAGATCCTTATAATTTACTAAATCGAAACAGGTTTTTGTGAAGCAAGATACATATATTACATCCGTTTAACCCAATTTAGGAGATATGAAGAACATAAAGCTCTCCGTAGCAAAAAAGATATTGCTTGGCTTTTTATTGTTGATTTTACTCTTCGCAATTAATGCAAGTGTAAGTATTGTCACTCTTGAAAGCAGCAATAAAACGATCAAAGAAACTTCTGAGGTGGTCAACCCCTCATTGACTGGACTTAATGAATTTGTACTTTTAGTGACTAGATCTAAGATGTATGTAACGAATTGGGTTTATCTAAGAGCCAATACTGCTGATAAAGAATCTTTGAAAAGGCTGCATTCAATTGAGTATCCAGAATTAAAAGATAGACTTCAAAGCCTTTCTGCTAAATGGGACAATCAAAGACAGGTAGACCTTTTAGATAGCGTATTCATTCAGTTTGAAGACCTACTTCGGATAGAGAAGGAAGAAATAATGAATCAGCTGGTTTCCTTCGAGGATTATGAAGATCCGATGATTAAGTTACTCGCCGAAGATGAAATCGAAAGCGAAGTATTGCCACGAAGTGAAATCCTCATGGCGCAATTAGAGGAGCTGATAGAAGTAAAGACAACTGAAGCTAAACTTGCCCAAGAAAGTGTGACAAGTTCTTTTAATCAATTGCGTACCATCATCATCACCCTTGGCTTGATAGTAATAGTGGTGGGTTTGATAAGTGCTTTTTCAATGGCCAGGTCTATCACAAGACCTATCAATTATGTTAAAGATATCGTTCTGAAATTGGGTAAGGGAGAGTTAGTAGATACGAAAAAACGGACCAATTACAGCAAAGATGAAATAGGAGAAATGACCGAAGCGGTAGAAGAGTTGCTAAAGGGACTAAGAGAAATATCATCTTTTGCTGAAAAAATCGGAAAGGGAGAATATCAAAAGAGTTTCAAGCCTCTCAGTGAAAAGGATGTACTTGGTAATTCTCTTCTAGAGATGAGAGATAACTTAAAAGCTGTATCTGAAGAGGATAGAAAGAGAAATTGGACTACAGAAGGCTTAGCTAAATTTGGTGATATTTTGCGTAAGAACAATGATAATATTACCAAGCTTTCTGATGAGATCATTAGTAATTTAGTGAAGTATCTTAATGCGAATCAGGGGGGCTTATTCATTATTGAAGGAGCAGAGGGTGAAGAACCTTACTTAGAATTAAAAGCTTGCTACGCTTGGGATAAGAAAAAGTATCTAGAGCAGAAGGTACTCGAGGGTGATGGTCTCACTGGGCAGGCTTGGCTGGAAAAAGCCTCAATCTATATGACTGAAGTGCCTGACGATTATATTCGTATTACTTCAGGATTAGGACAAGCTAATCCAAGGAGCATACTTATTGTGCCTCTTAAAGTGAATGATGAGGTGTTCGGAGTATTAGAAATCGCTTCTTTTAATAAATATGAGGATTTTGAAAGAGACTTTGTAGAAAAAGTTGCTGAGAGCATTGCTTCTACTATTTCTTCGGTAAAGACCAATGAAAGAACAACAGTATTACTCCAAGAATCTCAGGAACTTACTGAGCAGATGCGCTCACAAGAAGAGGAAATGAGGCAGAATATGGAAGAGCTACAAGCGACGCAGGAAGAAATGGAACGTAATCAGCGTGAGCGTGATCAAAGTGATAAAATTATCAGTTCTACTCAAGTCTATCTAGAGTTCAATGATCAATTTAAAATGACAAAGATCAATAATTTCGGAGTGGTGACACTCGGGTTTTCACAAGAAAAGATACACGACAAAGAGTTTAAAAGCTTATTTAAGGAGGCTAAGGTTGCAGATCAACTAGCCGCAAGTATAGCGTCTGATAAGGTGTGGTCCGGACTAGTAGATTTTAAAGACGCTTCTAATCAAATACTTAAAATGAAAGTATCAGCGGGTAAGATTTTTGACCCTATCAATAATTCTAACAAATATGTATTATTTGCTACCAAGGTTGATGAATAAATTATTGATGAAATTTACGATACGTTAAAGAAAAGACCAACCAAAAAAGTGAGCATAGCTCGCTTTTTTTAGTTTAAAAGCTATGGGCTCATCGTTTTAGAAATAATTAATAAGGTATAAATCAATTCAGTTGACAGCTCTGTAAAGGTGAGTCCATCTCAACATTAAAGAGCAAGTATTTGCTATATCGATAGGTCTATCCGCATTAGTAAAAGATTTTTTGGAGATCAATTTCAGTAGCATCTTTTCGTTCCTGAGCTCGAAGACATTTAAATATCATAAGGTGTAATCTTGAGCTTTATTTTTTTGAATAAAACTGTTAAGTACAAGGCTAAAGAGAACGTTCAACAATTACTGACGGTTTGTAATAAACCCAAAAACCTATAAGAATCAATTTTTGATTCAGTTTATGGCATTTTGACTTTTATCAAATTATATACGACCGCCTTCGGGATCGATGATGATAACTTGTTTTTTCTATAAACATGTGATCCCTTCGGGATCTGGATGATTGTTGGGTGTAATTCCCCCTACTTTACAAAAGTTGATTTCGTAAGCTAACGACTTTAAAATTGCAT
>JAFIEW010000186.1 GCA_020832375.1 Cyclobacteriaceae bacterium | reverse complement strand
TTGAATAAGAGAACTATAAATATGGGTCTAGCAATTTATTTAGGACAGCATTGACCTTATATTTCTTGTCGGTATTGTTTTGAAAATATTATACTTTAAAGACTGGTTGTCACGAATTTATTTTTGTGGCTCTATGATGTACTCTTAAGTTATGCCAACCTACGGCTATCTTAAATACCTGATCATGGATTTTATCAGACTTTAGGCTAAATTTATTTCTAACAATTTTGAATCTTTTACACCACTAAATACATATTTAGTTTTTACTCTAACTGACCTTATTGATTTTTTTTATAGGTATTATTTCATTTTTAGATGTTCTTTTATAAGGATAATAATATTCGGTTGATCTTTTTCAATTCCTAAAAAACCTAAGTCTACCAATATATTTAGTTCTCGAAAGTCAAACTGTATTTGATCCCAAATGGTCTCCTCATGAGTAGCGACTTGATAGGAATCGCAGATGAAAAACACATATCCTTTCTCATCGCTAATAACTTAGTTTTTCATCGTTTATAATTTCTTTTTTCCACTTTAGTCATCTTTTTGGTATTCATTGTCAATATTTCTAGGGACTTGACTTTCAGTACCCTCAGCTAATAAATAAAGCGTGTCTTAAGCGGGGTTTTGGAATTGGTTACCGATTTTTGGTTAAAGCTCATCTTCTTAAGTGCATCTTCAAAAACGGGTAGTAAGTAACTCACCCATTCGCTAAGCTCGCTTTGAGACATTTTAAAAACATGACCTTGATAAGTTTGATTTGGGCACTTTTTCACGTAGATTAAAATGAGGTCAAGCTTTATCTTACTGCCATACAAGCCCCTGTAAATAGGCTCTTTTTCTGTTTGGAAAAGTCGGCACTGACCCTTCAGAATTGCCCGTAACTTCTCAGATACTAAGGTGTCAAATGTATTATAAAGATTATCATAATAGGTTTGTTCAAGGCTTAGTAAAACCCTAATTTTAGGATCGATTGGCCGGAGTTTGCTATTGTTTTATTTCACAACTGCAAAGCAAGCTAAGGTCAACCAATTTTCTTCGCATAATTAAAAATTCGTGATACTCTTTAATAACCGTCAGCTTGATTGAATACAGGATTGAAATTCTTTAATCATGAGCTTTGTGAGATATTTTCTAAAGATCTACCTTTGGTCTCAGGCATTTTTATCCAGACCCATATTAGCTGTAAAACCATCATCCCTGCAAAAAAAGAAAAAATAAGCCCAGCACCCAATTGCGCCGCAAAATAAGGGAAAGTATTCGCAATAATAGCGGCCAATATCCAATGAGTAAAAGAGCCGATAGATTGCCCGTAAGCACGAAGGGCATTTGGAAAAATTTCCCCTATAAACACCCATATTACAGAACCTTGACCAATTGCGTGTGAAGCAATAAAGAGGAATATTAAGGTGGGTAGCCATGAAATAGGTAATACCCCTCCTAAATAAGTACTGGCGATTAATGAAAGCGACACAATGTAACCAACAGAACCAATATACATCAGAAATTTTCGTCCCATTTTATCAATAAGGTATAAACCCAATAAGGTAGCTAGCAAATTAACTATCCCAATCCCTATGGTTGACAATAAAGCGTCAGAAGTAGTAATCCCCGCTGATTCAAAAATTCTGGGTGCAAAATAGATAATTGCATTAATACCAGAGAGCTGATTAAAAGCAGCAAATATGATGGCCATCCAAGCAGCAGGCCGAATTTTTTTTTCCCATAAGTTTAAATAGCTAGTACGCTCTGGCTTTCTCAGGCTATTACCTTGCGCTAAACGAATGGCTTCATCCGCACCATCAGGATCAGTTCGAGTCAAGATTTCTCTTGCAGCCTCATATTGCCCCCTTTTTGCAATTAGCCATCTTGGACTTCTAGGTACTTTCAGAATTAGTAAGGTATATAGAAAAGCTGGAATAGCTTCAACGCCCAACATCCATCTCCATGAATTAATTAGTGAGGCAGTACCGATGAGGTAATTAGAAAAATAAGCAATAAGAATTCCTAATACAATATTGAATTGATACAATGCAACAAGCTGACCTCTTCTATTAGCAGGTGCAATTTCAGAAATATACATTGGAGCAACCACCGAAGAAGCACCAACCCCTAGACCGCCTAAAAAACGAAAAAACATAAAGCTGTAAACTTCAGGCGAGAAAGCTGATCCTAAAGCAGAAATAAAGTAAAGTATACCAATCCAAAAAAGAGTAGCTTTCCGTCCGAATCGATTGGCAGGGATACCTCCTAGCAATGCTCCTAGTATAGTGCCGTAAAGTGCTATAGCAACAGCAAGACCGTGTTTCAAATCACCAAGCCTCCAAACTTGCTGTATTTCCCTTTCTGCTCCAGAAATGACTGCTGTGTCAAAACCAAACAAAAAACCACCTAATGCTGCGGTAATTGATAAAAACACTACATACTTTTTCCCCTTCGGCATGAGATATTCAGTTATAATGGTGCGAAATAAATGAGGGGCAGTAAAAATTACACTGTCCAACTGATCATGGGGAATTGGAACAACAAATCTAAGAGATAATATTACAAAAAGAAAATTCAATCAAGAACGTTTGGTAAGTGGCCTGAGCATGGGCTTAGTTCAATTAGGTCTTTTTCTTTTAATCTAACTATCTATTGTTTTAAATTGACAATTACATTATCTAAAGTACAAGTTACCAGATAAAAATTAAACAACTAAAACAAGGCTAACTATTGCCAACTTAGTTTTTTTTTGATATTTCAGGGGAAAAATTTTATGCTTATCCGCTTGTTTGCAGTGTAGCTGTTGAAGCTGCTAAAACGACCC
>JAFIEW010000047.1 GCA_020832375.1 Cyclobacteriaceae bacterium | reverse complement strand
TATTTTGGGCAAAAAACTAGTCCTCTCTCTTTATTATTTAGGACGGTATTGAAACCATAACTATTTGCATAAGAAGGTACTGATTCAGAAGAAAATTGAAAGCTCATGGGTCGAAGGGTCACTTCAAACCCTTGTGCCATTGAAACTTGATTAAAAACTACGCCCATCAAAATACAAAACCAATACTTCTTCATATCATTATATCTTCGTCATTTTGCTAGTATTTACCTATCTATTGATTTTCATGATATTGCATTCATTTTTTTGGGGATGAGGATAGCATCATCTCCTTGGCTTGCTATTTTTCAGCTTTTCAAAAAGCTGCATCTCAAACATTTGCCTCCAAAACCTTCATCTATCCATTTTAAGTCAACAATACTTAAATGTATCCATACAAAAAGATTTAGTCTTTTCTTCCTTATCGATTAATCTTCCTCTTCCGATTGATCATCCATTTCATTTTCTTCAACACCCTGACTTTTAATCATGAATCCACGACTCCCTTCAAAAAAGCTAAAAACAAAATCAAACCTACCGTAGGTAATAGAAGTAACTGGCAATTCAGCATCTTTAGAATCGAAGGCTATCCCAAAAGTTCCAGCAATCAGTACCCTATCATTAGAAAGCACAACCACCTTTCGAAAGCTTAGATTGCCAAAAGATGAAATCATATATTGATCGCCTTGCACGATAAAAGCAGGACTCATGGATAGATCAATGCTCTGACCTTCCAAGGCATGAAAATCATTGATACTTTCCATAGGTTCAACTGCTAAGGGCAAATACAGCGTCTCAAATAAGAGGTTCTCATTGCCGTTGTCATCCGACAATAAAAACTCCATGGTAGTCAATGAATCCCGCTGATCAGGTGTGATGGTACGATTAACAATTAAACCTCCTCTTGTTCTTATAGGATCCAAATCATTCAGCATAAAGCTCATACTCTGCCTGCCATCTTCGGTGTATCGAGTTAAACCAACATCCTGAAAGTTTACTGGTTCTGGGGGTAGACTTCCACATGCGCAAATCAGTAAGAGCGCTACTAATAAAGCTGTAAAACTCAAGCTGTGGATAAAGACAGGCAGATTGATATTTACCATATTCAAATCTTTTTCAAATCAATTTCAATCTGTACATAAACCCCATTCAGTCGAAAGAGTGGTGGGCGTTCTAGCGAAGTACCCCAAAGATCAACTTTAGTCCCTGAAATTGGAGGTGCTAATAATCGATAGTAGCCAAGGCTAAGCATACACCTTTCATTAACTCAAATCCTGAATCATTCCTTAAATATAATTATTATATTTTTACGCTCAAAACTTATGCATTTGACACCTGATACTAGCCCTATCATTCCTCGCAAAGTATCCACAGTAATAATCCTGTGCTAATCCTTGGTATCCAATTTAAAACTGTTTTTGATACCGAAAGATTAAATGAGTAGCGATCCATCTGAACTCGCGAGTGATCCATGATAGGAATTCATTCTATAACTCACCCCCTCATCCCACGAAAAAAAAAATACGGCCGCTCGAACTCAAATTCAAAGTCAAACCTGCCTGAAGTAAATGAGGTGGCTTCTGAAGGAGTACCACTCAGCTCAAAGCCGAAGGTGCCAGATACGATAAATCGATTCATATTCTCTATGATCGACACGTGCCGAATGGTGAGATTTCCTCTAGTGGAAGCGTAAAATTCACTCCCCTCTTGCACATAGGCGGGCATTTGGCCTAGATCGATGCTTAAACCATTCAAGGAACTTACATCTTGTAACTCTTCCATGAGCTGATCGGATAGTGGCAGATAAATTCGATATTCCAAGCGATTCTCCTCCAGTGAGCTCGGCTTTCGCAAAGTAAAGGCAAGGGCGGGCATAGAAAGTTGAGCATCACCCAACGACAGATTGGGGATATATCTATGCTGATTGAGTAAAATAGGAAGTAGCAGACCTTGATAAGAAACATTCCGAAGAGCGATGCGATCATTGAGTAGAGCACTTGCTTGGTTAGTGCCTGTCTCTGAATACTGAGTCAAGCCATCATGATAAAGATCGGGTTCAAAGCGCTCAACATCACATGAGAAGGCACTTATTACTAAGAAAATGGCTATAAAATATGTACTGATGTTATGATATATCTTCATGATCGTATGATTTATATGCTAGTTGAATATTTGTTATGAAGCTTCTAATTAGGACATTTACTAGGGTGATTCTTGAAATTGATTCTCAAAATTGAGAGGAAATCAATCCATCATTGCCGCAGCATCTAGAAGCATCGAAAAAATTAAAATTTGTTCAAGTTCATTTCCAGTTGCAAATAGAAACCATTGGGCCGAAATAAATTTTCTCGACTTATATTTTCACCAAATCGATCAACTAATATTGCACTTACAGGGTGGGTGAGCAAGTGATAATAACCCAAGCTTACGAAAAATCCATCTTTTACAAATCCCTTACCGACATTGATATCAACTCCAAAATTATGGGGGCTAAGATTATCTTGTTGATCGTTGATCGCAAAATTGGTGGGAATCCCCTCATTGCCTTTAGTGCGATAAGCGATATCGTAAGCATTTTGATAGAAAAGTCCTGCGGACAAGCGAGTACCCGATGCTAGATAATGCCGATAAAAACTACCTAAACGTATACTACTGAGCGTGAGCCGACCGCCATTATTACGAAATCGCTCGTTACCCCAGCTTGCATAGGGTACTATTGCATGAGTACCTCTTTCATCCAATTGGATTTCGTATGCAAGAGCGATGCTTCTGCCGATTCCCCAGCTACTATTGTAAGTATCAGCAGATTGTGTAGTGAACTGATAGCTTAATGGCTGGATCCAAAATTCAAAGCCTTGAGCTTGAACTGAATAACTAAAACTAAAGGTGACCAAGGTAAAAACGAAAAAAAATCTCATAAAATTAAATTAAAGTGAAACATATGATTCTATCTGAGATAACTGTCTAAAATTTATTTGATAGCTATAACTCATCACTCCAGAATTGTCATTTATTAAATAAAGCATGCTTATTCGATCCAAACATCGAACTCATGCAATTCTACAGGAAAGAAATTGAAGATGAAGTCAAATCTTCCTTCCGTCAATGTTCGAACCTGCCATTGATTATCTAGTAATTCAAATCCAAAGGTTCCTGAGATGAGGAAGCTGAAGTCGTCTTCAATCGATAAATGGCGAATACTGAGGTTTCCAAATGTTGAAGGTATCCATTGATCATCTCGTAAGAAATAAAGGGGCTGTTCGGCCAGATCAAATGATTGCCCCTTCAGCGGCAGCATTTCCTCCATTGCTTCGAATGGCTGCTGAGAAAGAGGAATGAGAAAGTGAAAAGCCTCAGGATCTTCAAGATGTATTTCACGAGGATGATAAAATATCAGTTCCATAGCAGATATGCGGCTTACACTATCAGGAAGTAAATAATCATGATGAAAAATATAATTCTCCTGCCCTGTAGCCCAGTCTCTATCGCGCGTTATCGATATAATGGGAGAACCATCATTGAGTCTTGCACCGGCTTGATTTTGCCCTGTAGAAGTAACTGAAGGCATCCCCAGCTCTAAGCGATCGGGAATGAAGGCATCATCACTCCAACAGGATGAAAGAGAAAATACCCCCATCAATGAGAAAGCAGCCATTTTCAATAGCTTGCTAAATGGATGAAGCAATCTATTCATAGCTTTTTCAAGTTAATTTCAGTTTGTATATACAGGCCATTGGGTCGAAAAAGTCTTACACGTTCTATGTTTTCCCCCCACCGATCTACTCGGGTTGCAACAAAAGACCGAAGTAAAGAATAGGAATAGCCAAAAGTGATAAAATAACCCTTTTCGTAGGAGCCTAAGCCGTAAGAAAGATTGATTTGATAGTTGGTGTTTTCATAGTCAGGATCAGATCTCCAATGCCTTACAATCTCATCTTGATAGGTCTGCATGAAGGTTAAATAAGTTGCGCCTACACTAAGCCTCTGATCTTCCCCCAGATAATAGCGGTATTCTAAGCCAAACCGGTAATCATAGGCAAGAATTTTACCCCCATCCCGATTGCGAAAGGCTTGGACACCCCTACCTAGCTGCGGAGCAATCGCATGAGGACGATCCGATTTGAAGCGAAATTCATAATTAAGAGTTGCCGCTGGCCCGAATCCATAACTCCTTGAAAACTCGGGTACGGCACTGGTAACAAACTGAAAGCCAATAGGACGAAGCATCACTTCAAAGCCTTGGGAAAAAGCTGGCGACAAGGATAATGCCCAAAATGAAATATAAAAAAGTAGCCTTTTATTCATAATTTACCATTAAAACTAGATGTTACAACTTTTAATTACATCAATCAAAGATTAAATATAATGTAGTTTTTATGGCTGACAAGATATTTATCAAAAAGGTTGGAATGAGGGTGTAAAATAGTTTAGCTTTTAAGAAAAGCATCAAAATATTTAGGGTGTGCTTTTATATTTGATTTCACAAATGTTGGTGTATTTAAGATTTTGATAATAGAAAGGTATAATAGACCATAGTTTTTGAGTCTTAATTTTCACAGAAAAGGCATTGAATAGGCTATGAAACTAGCATCATGATAGTGATGGGTAAAATAAATGCCTGTCTAAAATCAGACAAGCATTAGCAAAAGTATAAAAGTGAAGCAAAGGAATAATGGATCAATCGACTAAGCTTATGCTACTCCCCTCATCCTTATAAAAATTAATAATCAGAGGTGCAATACTCTTTGTTTCGAGTCCATCAGCTTTTAGTGCTATGGTGTTGGGATGAGTATCTAAACTGACAATATGAGAAAACAGACCGCTATCTTTGAGTTTATGAAATCCTCCTTCTGTAAATAATCCGTGGGAACAAATGGCTATTAAGTCAACTGCTCCTGCATTTTGATAGGCTTCAGCGGCTTTTATTAAAGACCCTCCAGTTCGGATCATATCATCATAGAGGATCACAGTTTTGCCATTGACGTCGGCACTTACCGCACTAATGCTTGTTTCACGCTCGCTTAAGCGCTTTTTAAATACGAATGCTGCATCAACACCCATATCATTGGCGAGACTCTCCACCCACTTAGCACGGCCAGCATCGGTACATGCCAAAACGAAGTTATCACCACCTAACTCTTTACATGCTTCCACTACAAGAGGCTTACCATAGATGTGTATGGGCAATACTCCTCTTTCAAAGTAATAAGGAATCCCTTCTGTGTGTAAATCAAAAAGTAGAATTCGATTACCGAGAGCTGTCCTTGGCAAACTTGAAAATAAGGATGCTCGGGTTTTGGCTTTTACAATTTCCCCTTGCTTTACGGCGCGCTCCATGGTAGAGTAGCCAAAATATGGCACCAAAATATCAAGATTCTTTGCTCCAAACTTGACCAATGCAAAGCAGATATCGTAAAGCTCAAGCGTTTCCTCATCATTGATTGTGCCTCCTAATACCACCACCGACCTGCCAGCAACTGAATTGCCGATACGATGATAGGACTCGCCATCTGGGAAGATCTTATATTCTAATTGACCCTCTTGAAAGACCTCATCTGCTTGCAATAAGGTTTCTTTTAGGTATACATAATTTTTTGTAGAAAAAAGCAAGGGAGGTGTTCGCTCCATAGGAGTTATTTTTTGTTTTAAATTACGAAATTACTCATTTTTCAAAGGAGAAAAAATATTTAGGAATGAACTGCTTAAAATCAGGATAAATGATCATAGTCAACGGAAGACTCTACTTAGAATGAGAGTGCTCTGCGAGTTGAAAAACCAACAGGATGTATTGTATTAGTAATTTTGTCCTTTCATTTGAATGAAGTCTTAGTTTCCGAGTTTATATCCCAAGTTTGCATTTCTATGCTGGATGTAAGAATATAGGTGAGCGGTTTTTATTCAAATTCATACAAAACTTCTTAACTTCACTTTATATATTTGGCCTTATTTACAATTCGTATGAACACCTTCAATAATCTCAAAGAACTTTTTTTAGCGCTCAATCGAGAGGAAACTTTGCTATCCGAGATGTTTAAGAGGCGAAAATCTATTGACTACAAAATAGAGTATGCACTCGACCTACTTGAAGGCAATAATAATAAGCTAGATTTTTTATTAGATAAAGCTATTCTTCGTCAAGTAGGTAATCACTTGGAGATTGATGACCTATACTTGCATTTTTTTGAACAAGTGCTTGAGACCAATGAGGAGATCAACACCTTTTATATCAACGAGAACCTAGAGAAGGTAAAAAACAATACCAGCTACTATCTCGAAGAAACAAGTGAGCAACGTAAATATGAATATTTAAAAAGCATCAAAAGCACACTTCGTAAAATAGGACTTATCACTTTGCGAAATGTAGTTGATCTTAAACGCAATATTGATAGCACTTTTAAAAATGAACCTAACTACAAAATCAAAAAAGCAAAGCTACTCAATCTAGATAAAAAGCGTAAAGATATTCGCACCCTCATCGACCAAACGGAACTTTTAGTAAAAGAAGGGAATCCAACTTTTTTCAGCAATGCTACCGATGAAGAATTAAAACAGCTGATTGTTCAACTAAAGCTACAGTTGAGCAAATGCAGTCACAACCTAATAGAAATAGAACGTCAACTCATCGACTTCCTTAACCAAATACAACTTCAAGGAAGCGTGGTAGAAAAGCTACGACAACTGAAATACCTCAAAGATCAGTTTACACTCGAAACAGAGACCGACATCAAACAGGTGCTTTCGCTCAAGAACCCGCTACTTTTCGAAGCTAGACCTAATTATCCTCTAAAGCTTTCTGTTGACTACCTGCAAACTGACGACCTTGCTTTTGAAATGATTTTGAAGGTAAATAAGTCCAATAGTTCAAGAAAGAAGATAAAAGAGCAGCTGGCAGGTAAAATCTCTAAAGAGCACCTAGAAGCACAGACGGTGGAAGAACCTCAAATTAACCTCGATGAAATGAAAAATAACTTTGTAGCTGGCGGTAATCATCTTTTCGATTTTGTAATGAATTATGCCTACGGTATGCCAATGAGTGAAGAAGACAAAATCACCGTTTTTTGTCAGCTAGTTTCTCAATTCGAACAAGAGTTTAACTTAACAGAAGATCACCACCAACATGGTCATATTGAGTACCTAATGGTTTATCCCAAGTAGGCGCTAAGTACTATCTTCATTCCACAAAAAAAAGAAAATGCAGCTACCCTCACAAACCTCCGAAATATTCAAAATACTGAGTAAAGGTCAGTTCATTAGCTCTAATAGCTCGCTCAAGTCAATGCGCACACTTTATGAGATCATTGATGATGAAGTGAATTTCGAGCGATTACACGAATACTTTTCCCACATTCATTTTATACTAGAGCGGGGCGATGAGTATTTTTATTTTAGTAGGAATGAGAACAAGGTTGATCTTGAAAATAAATTGCGAGCGGCCTTTCGATGGATTGATATTTTAGATTTTTTGAAGACGTATGACAACATTTTTGGAGTAGGCTATCGATTTTCAGTATCTGATATTATGGTTCGTATCAAGACAGATGCAGCGTTGGAATCCAAGCTAGAAGGACTGAAAAGGCATGCTGACAAGGAAAAGCACCAAGAAATTATTGAAAAAATACTCAAAAAATTGAGTGATGAAAGTTTTATAGAGCTTGAAAACGAACTGAGTGGTCAGTATAAAGTATTGGCTGCCTTCAAATATTTAGAACAATTAATTTTGACTATTAACATCCCCGAGGAGATCAAGCATGAGATACCTAAATAAAATAATTTTTATCAATAGTGCTGCTAATTCCATACCCTATGCAGAGGTATATCTAGATGGCAATGTTCATTTTATTGGTACGCAGGGGGTTGGGAAGAGTACGCTTTTGCGCGCCATTCTCTTCTTTTACAATGCTGATACTCAAAAACTGGGTATCCCTAGAGAAAAGAAAAACTACAATGACTACTACTTCCCAGGTCCCAACTCATACATTGTGTACGAGGTGTCAACTGAGAAAGGTAAATATTGCGTAATGAGCTTTAAGTCACAAGCTAGGGCTGCTTTTCGCTTCATTGATGCGCCTTATGAAAAAAGCTTTTTTATTAGTGATGAAAACATCGCTTATGGTAGTTGGGATCAAATTCGACAGGCAATCGGCACTAAAGGTTACACTCGCATGGTGAATAATTATGAGGAGTATCGTAACATATTGTATGGCAATAATAAAGGATTGAGTGCTGAGTTTCGCAAATATGCACTTATTACAAGTAAGCAGTATCAAAATATACCTAGAACCATTTCCAATGTATTTTTAAATGCCAAACTTGATGCTGAATTTGTAAAGCAAACCATCATCAAATCGCTTAATGAGGAAGAAGTTAGCATCGATTTAAGCACCTACTCTCAGACACACTTGCGTGATTTCGAAAGTAATCTTAATGACATTAGGCAGTGGACGGATGGACAGGCATTGCAACAGGCAAATAAAGTTTCGGAAACCTACACCGCTCTGCGCTTTTCTGAGCAAAACAAAAATGAATTAGCATTTCAATTAGGCTATGCATATCAGGGCCTTCAAGAACAGCAACCTCAGCTGGCAGAAGCGCTAAAAGAAAGAGAAGAGCATTTGGCAAAAGTTCAGCACAAATTGAGTGACTTAGATGCGGGCTTTGAGAAGAAGCGAGTTGAAATTGAAAGAAAAATTGGTGAGGTAAATGCCAATTTGCGTCGACTACAAATGAAAAAGACAGCTTATGAAGCGTTACCTATTAGTGATTTATTGGAGCGAGTAGCTAAAAAGCCAGTTTGGGAACTAGAAAAGAAAAATTTAATAGAAGAGAAATTACTTCTAACCAACCAGTATCTGGCGATAAAAGATAGGTATGAAGCGCTCATACGACAACTTGATAACCAACTAAGTGAATATATGAACCTTCAGAATGAAGAGAAAAACACTTTAAACAGCCGTTTTTATAATGGAAAAGAAGCTCTTTCTTTACAATATGAAGAGATCATCGAAAAACTTCGGAAGCAGCATAAAGATCAGATAGAGGAGGCTCGCATAAGGGTAGCAGGAGCTAAAGAAGCTATTGCCCAGCAAAAAATCAGGAAGGAACAAATTCGCCATCAATCATTTTTCCGAGAAGAAATGGATGCAGCCCGCACCGCCCTCATTCAAGCTGTAAATAGGATGCAAGAGTTAGAAAACTCTAGTGAAAAAGCCAAAGTAAGGATAAAGGCCTTACAGCGAGAGTGGGATTTTGAAGCAATGAAAAATGAAGCAGAGCATGCAGCGGGGCTTAAGCAAGAGGAAGCTTTGCAGGCGAAACTTGACAAGAGGATAGCATCTATTGATGACAAAATTAACAATAGCAAGCACGCTTTGTATGGTTGGCTTAATTCAGAAGTACCTAATTGGGAGCATACAATAGGTAAAGTGATTGATGAGGATGGAGTGCTATTCAGTCAAGACTTAAACCCACAACTTACGCAAGATTCTAGCAATAGCTTTTATGGTATACAGCTTGATCTGGACGCCATTCCAAAAAAAGTAAAAACTGTAGCAGACTTGAAGACGGAAATTCTAGATTTGCGCAGAAGACTGGATGTGTCTAAAAGCGAAGCTGCACAATGGAATGTTTGGTTAAGGGAGGCAACTGATAAGCTTAAAAAGCGCTTTCAACCTAAGATCAAGACTGAAAAGGACTTAATACAGAAAAATGAATATTCACTTTCCAATCAATCGGCAAAAAAAGAAGCGCTACAAGTGAAGCTTTTAGAGCTGGAGGAGAAAGCAAAAGAAGAAAGTAAAAAAGCAATAGCTTTGATAGATAAATTAATTCTAAATCAGAGCGATCAGCTGCAAGAGGCTACTCAAATACTGCAAACACTTGAAGAGAAATTGGAACTTTCTATTCAGAGGAAGAGAAAAGAGAAGCAAGAACGTATAAAAGAACAGCAAGATGAAATAGCACTAATTTTTAAGGAAATTGATGCTAGAATACAGGCTGAGAGATCAAGAATTGCAAAGAAAACGGAAGAAATAAAGAAGGAACAGGAGCAAAAGCTAAGCGCAAGTGGAGCGGATACAAAGAAGATCGACACGATTGATCAGCGCCTTGCGAAAATAGATGGAGCGTTAAATTATATTGAAGAAAACCGCGATAAGGTTGCCGAATATCAGCAAGATAAGCGAGAGCTATTTGATAAGGAGGGAGAGTTTAGAAACAACCGACAGCTCCTAAATAGGCAGTTAGAGTTAGCAAAAGGGAAATATCAACAATTACAGCAAAAGCTAATTGATGAAAAGCAAGAGCAAAGAGCCATCATCGATCAATTGCATAAAAAACAGCAAGAGATGTTGCTTGATATTACATCATTCCAACAATTTGAGCAAAGTGAAATCTATCTGAGTGTCGCTGATATCCTGTTGAAAGCAAAAGCAGAGCATAAAACCGATCGGAACTGCAGGGAGCTAATTCAAGAATTATACACGGCTGAAAACACACTCATGAGAAGATCGAATGCACTCCAGCTAGCGATTAATAATTTTACCGGTAATTTTGAGGAAGACAATATTTTTAGTTTCAAGCTTAAGTTTGTTAAGCAGTCTGAGTACCATGAGTTTGCCGAAATGCTGGAAGAGTTTGTAGTAGAAAACAAAATAGAAGAATATAAGCAGCGTGTCGAAGAGCGCTTTGCTCACATTACTCGGCAAATAGCCCGAGAGACCAATGCCTTAATAGAAAAAGAAGGGGAAATTAGTAAAGTAATTCATGATATCAATCAAGACTTTGTCTCACGGCAGTTTGTTAGTGCTATAAAGAGCGTGGAATTAAAGACCATTGAAAGTAAAAACCGGGTATTCACCCTACTGATTGACATTAAGAACTTTCACGATGAGCACGCTATGAACCTCGGTGCCCCTACCCTTTTCTCCTCTGATGGTATATCAGAAAACAATGAAAAAGCGGTCAAACTACTAAAGCAGTTGATCAAAGAAATGAACACCTATAAAGAAAGGGAAGTCAAACTTTCGGATTCCTTCGAGCTGCTCTTTAAAATCGAGGAAAATGATAATTCCACCGGTTGGGTAGAGCGTTTGACCAATGTAGGTTCTGAAGGTACCGATATTTTAATCAAAGCGATGATTAATATTATGCTTCTCAATGTATTTAAGGAAAAAGCTAATCGAAATAAAGATAATGACTTCCGCCTGCACTGCATGATGGATGAAATGGGAAAGCTACATACTAACAATGTGAAGGGAATATTGAAGTTTGCTAATGATCGGAATATTTTATTGGTCAACAGCTCGCCCAACCCTATGAATGCTACTGATTATAAATATACTTACCTGCTGGCAAAGGACTTGAAAAACAAGACTGGAATCAAGCGATTAGTGAAAAAGCTGGGATGAAAAAACCATAGAGAGCAGGATATTGTAATATCTACTAAAAATAATTACATGCTGCAGTATGTTGGGTGAACAAAACAAGATTAAATGATGTCTGTAAAGCTTCCACTGAAAATTGCCAAGGTCTTAAAGGAAATGAGCAATGGCGTGATAGTAGGTGCTAGCACCGCTAAACATGCTGTAATCGAAGAGCTTATAGCAGAAGGAGTATTGGAGCGTAGAGGTAGGGTTCAAAAGAAGGTTTTCTTGGTCAATCAAAAAGGCCTAGACCTTTTTTTAAAAAATAAATTCGGTATTCACCATTTGCCGACCTATATCTCAAGGATGGAAGCTGATAATAGCGAGCGCAACCAACTCGTAGCGGCAGCTTCCGATTCTAAACTTAAATATCAACGTAGCTTCAAAGGCTTTTTAATAAATGCTTACGAGCCTATTTCCTGTCTGTATCAAGGAGAGGAGCAGACTTTGGAATTTCGAGATGGCATCTATCAGTTCATGGCCAATTATGAGGCATTTGTACCTAACCCCACAATCACCATTGTGGGTATAGAAAACCCTGAAAACTTTCGCTTCATTCATCGACAGCGGTACCTATTCAATGATTATCGAGCACTTTTTGTCAGTCGATATCCACAAAGTCAAAACAAAGACCTCATTAGATGGCTACAATCCATTCCTAATGCTTACCTCCATTTTGGAGATTTTGACTTTGCAGGAATCAATATATATCGTCAAGAGTATCAAAAACACCTAGGTGATCGAGCCTCCTTTTTCTTGCCAAGTGGTTTAGATAAGCTCATCGAAAGACATGGAAATCGAAAGCTATACAACCAACAAAATCTCAACAAGAAGGCTATTTTGGAAAATGAAGAAAGTCTAGAGCGTTTGATTACTATACTTCACAAGCATAAAAAAGGATTGGAGCAAGAAATTTTGATTGCTTTGGATACTTCCACTTGATTTCAACCCTATTCATCATTGAACCAATCAATTATTGTAAAAACCTAATTCCTAATCAATAGATTTCGACAATCAAAATTGTGAGGCCATCTTATAAGTCTTATGAGTTAAATTTTAGACCTACTAGACATACATCATCAGTCTGTGCATTATCACCCTTCCAATCTTCAAAAACTTGAGCAAGTTTTTGTTCTTGCTCTTTAGTTGGCAAACGATGTATTTCAAATAATAGCTTTCGCAGGTTTTTACTATAAAACTTTCTATTTTCAAATCCACCAAATTGATCTTCATATCCATCTGTAAACAGATAAAGAGCCTTTATGGAATCCATATCCAATTCGTGGGTTGTAAAAGATGTGCTTTTACTTTTTTTAGAAAGTATTTTAGAATTACCAATACCTTTGCGATCACCTTTAATGATGCTTAAGCTATCATCTTGAATGAGGCATAATGACCTATTTGCTCCTGCATATTTGTATAAATTCTGATTTTTTTCGATAGCAAGGATCGCAACGTCCATACCGTCTCGCACCTTTGGATTATTATCAAAAAGTGCAACAAAATACTCTTGCAGCAAGTCCAGAATTTGAGCGGGGTCTGTAATTCGTTTATCCAAAATAATATTATCCAACAAACTATTACCAATCATCGTGAGCATCGCTCCAGGCACACCATGCCCCGTACAATCAGCGACAACTAAAAACTGATGACTTCCTGTTTCCTTACACCAATAAAAGTCACCAGAAATAACATCCTTTGGTTGAAAGTATAACACTACCTGATGGTTACTCATAATAGAAGAAAGGCCTTCAAACTTAGGTAAAATGGCTGTTTGAATACGCTTAGCATAGTGGATGCTAGCATTTAAATTGGTATTTACTTTTTGTAGCTGTAGGGCTTGTTTTTGTACTTGCTCAGATGTGATCGCTAACTCTTCATTTTTTATGGCCACCTCCTGAAACGATGATTCCGCAGCGTAATTGAAATATAGGGTGATTGCAGTTACTACAAGTACAATACTAAGGATGTTAAGAATGGAAAATATTATTAAGCCATCGTACGAAATAGCTTTAAGAGGTTCATTTTTTAAGCAAAAAAGTGCAACTAATACATAGGAAATAGTAGATAGGACTGTGAAAAAGGTAGATGAAAGGCTAAATATTTTACCTCTACTTAATAGAAATGTAGTTAATATGGGCAACAAAAAGTAAAGATGAAAATTAGAACTCCAACCCAAAAATAGGGTTGCCAAAATACCATGTACAATTACTTCTATACAGGCAAGGTTCGTCATCAACAACCAGTAGTGTTTAATACTTCTGTTGAAGTAATATATGATAGCAAATATCAATAAGCTGGCTAAATTAAAATAAGCCATGAAAGGAACGTCAAAGGCCACAAAGAGCGCTAAAAAAAGTGAATGTACCGTAAAGCCTAATAAAGAAGCTATGGCCACTACGTAATATTCTTTTCTATATTCTGTAGGTACTTTAAGCCCAACTGGAGGAGCTAATAGCAGATTGATTTTATCCATGAATAGTTATTTTGTTATTGAACTTGAGTTGGGTTATTTACTCAAGAATTTTATCAACATTTCAAGATTAATAATTAATAATAAAATCTGAAGGCAAAATTGATAAAAGACTAGCGATTCTAAACGCTTATACTCGGAAAATGGTTAAAAAATTTCACCATCGCTTTTTAGTAAACGATCCCCTTGATGATGGTATTTATATCTATTAAAAGGACTTAATTAAAAAAATCATTCATTAACCGCAAATTTGCATTTTTTCTCATGAAAAGCAAAAGGTGTAATGCGACAATATAAAGAATACCTTAAATAGAATATGCAAATTATCAATGAACCATATCGTCCTCCCCTTAAGGCAATAATCGGGTTATATTTTATTCTTCTTTTGTTAATGAGTCTAATCATTCTTTTTTTAATGGGGTTTGGACTTATTAATTCGCTTACCTTCGTTCAAAAGGCCAGTAGTATAATTCTTTTTATAATACCTTTAGGGGCTGTGTTAGGCATTTATTTTGGGACAAAAAGAATAAAGGTAATATTAACGATATCTACGATCGAAGATATAGCATCGATAAAAGCATCGCTGTTAAGATCGAATTATGAAATCAAAACTCAAACAAGTCAAAAAACTGTTTTTGAAACAGATATAGCGATTAATCATGTATTCAATGCTTGGCTCGGCTTGGAAAAAATTGAGATACACAATAAGGGAAACAAAATCATCATATACGCACCCGAACGAATAATCGATAACAAGATTACTGAATGGCGAAAGCTGGTAATGTAAAGCGAATATGCTTGGAGTTAGTTGTCATCCAACAACCTCAAAGGTCAGAAAGCCCCAAACTTGAATAAGCAAATCTATTCAATGGTATTAATTGATACTGTCCTAAAAAGTGCTTAAATTTTATTTTTTTTGGCGAAAATAATTATTGGCTTCTGCTAAGTTCCTAGATATAAGCTTATTTATATTTTGCTATTCACCCTTGTTGTTATTGCAATAATTGAAGAAGTATACTAAACTATAAATACATACAAGCTAAAAGGAGGTATCTATTCAAAAGAAAGGCGGTTTACAAAAATTCTTAGCACCAAAGATGGCTAAAAAAAAGCTCAATTTAGATCTGAAAAAATGTCAGCATAATATCCAATTGATAGTTTCTACAAAATTCAGTTATGATCTAAGTAAAAATTTTCAAAATGCCTGCATTACAGCCAAGCCTCTGGCAGAAGTAACTATTTATTGAATTAACTTGATCTACATAAGCTTTACTCAATTATGTCACCTCAAATCTTGAATTCCAATCTAAAAGGAGAATCTCAAAAATATCATTTCATAAAAGTAGAATGGCAGCTTATACGGGTAGATAAAAAAATCGAAAACAGCTGAATTGATTTAAGATTTTGTGTTTAAATCGAGCTGAAAAAAAAATTAGAACATAAAATTCTCATAGTATATTATGCCTGTCCGCAAGATTGCGGATGTCACTTTACAAAAAGCTAGGCAAAGCCTCAAGACAAATAGGAATCATTGTGAAACATTGTGTAAAGCATTGAGCGACATTGTGTAATTTTATAGGTCACAGAGTAAAATCATCCGTGTTAATTCAAGTTAATTGACTTTGACGAAATTCATTAATTGATGACAAAGCAGCTCAGTTCTGTAAACTAGCGGATAAGCATATAGTATATTACCTTAAAATATAAGGCACTGTAAAATGATAAAATATCGTACCCCCGCGAAAAATAAATTTTTATCATTAAATTGGACGAGAAATTGAAATCAACCATCAGCAAATCAATAGCGACTCTATGATTTTCAAAGGCACAGAAAACCAAACGCTTGAGTTCAAAATTTTAAATTACCAATATCCTGAAAGTGAAGATGAATTTGATGGAAATTGGCTCAAAATACATATCAAGGTAAACGCCACTGATGGCAGCTGGGAAGCTACCTACCCTGCATTGCTTGCCCAAGAACTGAAGAAAATGCTCGAATGGCTATATGATTTTCATCAAGGCAGACTGGAAAAAGATGACCTTTTCGATAGTATGGAACAGGCTATTTTTCTTCAATCAGTCAGTCAACCGGAAGTAGAGCCCTACCACTTCCAAATTCTTCTCGATACGCCATTTCTTCCTCCATTTCAAAAAAAAGAAGGTAGCAAATACATCTTTGATATAGTTTTAGATAAGGTTGAATTTAAAAAAATGCTCAATGCACTTGAAAAGGAATATAAGAGGTTTCCTTACAGAGATGGCCTAGATGAGGACCTTGAAGATGAGTACGAGGAAGATGAGGACTATAATTTTGAAAAAGAGGAACTGAATGATTTTGAAGACGACGACGACCTTGAAGACTACCGCTAGATACTTTTCTCTTATTGGTCTCAGCCTTATTTTTAGCTGTAAACCTGAGGCACTTAACGAAATCGACGAGGACTGCTTTGGAGAGCAGTTTTCAGCAACCTTCATCAATGGTAATTTGGTCGAGCCTTTGGGAGAGATGATTGATGGCGTGAATATATCTGAAATGTATGGTGCCAATGTACTTGGAGAGTGGTCATTTTCGACTGATTTCGATAATTATGAGCTTTCTATTAATTCTGCACCGATCATCACACAAGCAGCATATGAGTCGCTTTCTTTAGAAGAATGGAAGCAGATGATTGCAGCGTGGAATGAGGATAATAAAAACGAACTGATTCAACAATTGATTTTTAATGACAACCAGTCTTCCAGGCTGTATTTATTAGAGGATGTTGTGGAAGTTAGCCGTACTTTTAATTACGTCCAAAATAGTCGATGTGATTTTTTAACTATATCCTTTGCTTTTGAAACCAAGGATGAGCAATTCGAAGTTTCATCTACTTTCCGCGTTGCTATTCCACGAAAATTATAAACCTTATGCTTTATTGATAGCTACCAACTTATTTGAGGAAGAGACTTTTCCAAAAGCAGTTTCGTAAAAAATTACTCTTATCTTTTATTGAAAATTAGGCTTCGTTAAAATGAATGAAAACTTTATTCCGTGTTTCTCTACGAATTACAGCAATTGGCAAGGTGAAACAAAGCTATAGGTTGAACCAAATTTTTCATTTTTTGTATTATATTTTGAGATAAACAAAGTTTATTTTTATATGCTCAATTATTATGAAATTCTTGAAATACCCATGGATGCTGATACTAGCACCATAAAAAAAGCATATAGAAAATTAGCGCAGATATATCATCCTGATGTAAACAAGGACCCAAAGCAAAGTGAGTATTTTGTATTAATTAACGAGGCCTATCAAACACTGTCTGATTCAGAAAAGAAAGCTAACTACGATTTTCTATATTCTATTCATTTGGTCAATGTGATTCATGAAAATCTCGCAAAGATGCAGGAGTCTGAGGCGGAATCACGACAGCAAACTAATCAAAAAGAAGCCAAGCCTGACAGGTCCTCATCCCACGCAAAAAGAAAAAGAAACCCTACCCAATACTATTATGAGCGGGATAGGAAGTATCAACATAAGAGGCAATATAATACCGTACAACAAAAAATAGATATCCGGCCTTATGCAATATACATGCGAGCGGCATCGCTGTTTGCACTTGCTTTTGTAGTTTTTCTGGCCGTCGATTATTTTAGTGCATATCACTTTGAAGAAGAACGAGTACTACGGAAAGACATCGTCTATAGTCATGCGGAGCCACGGCCTACTCACTTTTATAATCAGATAAAAACTCCTAATAGTCAATTCAAATTGGCGCCAGAATACACCAGCTATATTTATCCTGGTCAAATGATCGATGTACGAGTAACGCCTTACTTAAACATTGCCACAAGGATAAAAACTGATCCTAATGGTTACCATAGGGGTAAAGTAATCTCTCCAAATGCCAATATTTTCAACAGCTTCTCATTTTTGATTTTCTTATTGGCAGCGATCTCAATAGCAGGTGCAGTAACACCAAAAGAGGAAGAATTTGTTTTTAAAGCGGGTGTAGCATCCATCTTTTTTGTTCTAATCATTACCTCTTTATTGTTATTGAGCTGAGCAAAAGTATGGAAGCTTATCCTTTTAATTCATCGATAGTTTGGCAATATTTGCAGCGCTGATGGCAACAAAATTCTTGAAATTGATGTTCAAGGATTTATCTTATAATTAAATTACCCAAATCTATGGTCAGAATATCTAGAGGTCTTTGGAACCTATCCATGCTATTATTTCTAGCAATCTTTCTTTATGCTTACTCATTTCTTCCCGATCGAGTAGCCATTAGCGTAGATACGGAAGGTGTTAAAGATACTTTCATTACCAAAGATCAGTTCTTTTACTTCGGTATCGGTGCTTTTGTGATTTCAAACCTTCTTTTTGCAGCAATGGCTAATATAGTCCAGAGTTCAGCAATTAGAGCGAATAGCTTTTTGCACAGTGAGGAATTTAGAGACCAAGTTTATAGCTGGCTCATAAGCTTTAATTTTGCAATGAATATGTTTTTTGCAAGCATAGGAGCTTACTTGAGCTTTTTCAATAACTCAGAATACCTACCAGGAAAAAGCTATGGATACATTACCTATTTTGGTATCGCCTTCGTGCTAATTTGGTTACTTTTGCTGGCTTGGCTATTTGTCAATCGAATCAGTGGATTTAAGACCGCTGAGACCGAAAATTAAAACAACTGAAAGAGCTAGGTGAAAATCTAGCTTTTTTTGGTTAAGGAAGTTTTAAGTCTTTTTTAAAGCTCTCTTGAGTAGACTTTATGTTAATATTGATTAAAAATTTTGGAAAAATATGGAAGTAAGTCTTACTACCCCTGCATTACTATTTCCTGCCATTTCTCTATTGCTGCTAGCCTACACCAATCGGTTTCTTACCATAGCAAATTTGATTCGTGGGCTTCATGACAAGTATCTGAATAACCCTGAAAGAATTATCATGGGGCAGATTAAAAATCTTAGAAGGCGAGTAATATTGATCAAAAATATGCAGGTGTTTGGCATTGCTAGTTTACTCCTGTGCGTAGTATGTATGTTTATCATCTTTGCGGGATGGCAAACTTTAGGTAGTGCACTTTTTGGTGTTAGTTTAATCCTACTGATGATATCGCTAGGTTTGTCTTTGGTGGAAATCCAAATTTCAGTAAAAGCACTCAATATTCATTTAAGTGATTTAGATGAGTTTGATAAAAATCAAAAAGGCAAATAGTATATGCTACCATTTGCCTTTTCAAGGTTAACTCTAATGAAATTCAATCTAAAGTTCGTCGATTATCTTTTTTACCTCTTCCTTACCTTTACCTAGTTTCTTTTGCAGTCTTCCCATTAACTCTTCTTCTTGTCCCTCTTGATACTGAAGGTCATCGTCATTAAGCTCGGCATATTTTTGTTTTAACTTACCTGAAATTTCAGTCCATTTACCTTGAAAAAAATCCTTGCTCATGATTATAAAAATTTAGTTGACTATAAAATGTTATACCTTATTGAACGGTAAATCCGATTTCAAGTTACAGCACATAATGCTAATAAAAATAAAGTTTACATCTAGCATTTACTTATTCTTGGACAATCTTATAAAGACAAGTCAGTAAAAAATATGTTGAGAGTTTACTTACTTATTGACAATTTTTATACATTTACTTCCATAGAATATGAAACGAATACCTTTGCCCTCTACATCTTTTAGTGTGTGTCCAATAACTGAATTGAACACAAAATATTAGCAATAAAAATTTTTACTAAAACCATTAACTTAATTGATCTATGAAAAACTTTCACCCACTTCTTTCTTCATTTATCCTCAGCTCCATTATTGTATTGAGCATTAGTTTTGGAACATCTTGCAGTAGCCCTAAATACTATAGTTTCAATAACAAGCACGATCATCAATTCTCAAATGACTACCAAATAGATAGATCAATACCGGCTGATTTCAATGCAGAGATTATGACTACGCCCCAGCTGGCGGCTTCAGCTGAGATCATTGAAAAAGAGATTGAAAAAATTCAAGAGCTAGCCGACTCAAAAGGTATCAAATCGCAGGTAGGTCAGCTGCAGGCAGCTAGAAAAATTCAAAAAGAGATAAAAGTCGCTGAAAAAGAGCTCAAACAGCTTACTGTATCGAGTATGGATCCCGCCTCCAGCCATTTTGACGACCGATCTAATCAGGGAGATAAGAGTCAATTGGCGGCTCTCCTTATAGCAATATTTGTAGGAGGATTAGGTATTCACCGCTTTTACTTAGGTTATATTGGCATCGGTATTTTGCAATTACTCACAGGTGGCGGTTGTGGTATTTGGGCTCTTATTGATATTATTAGAATTGCTACGGGTGATCTAAAGCCAAGAAATGGCGAGTATTATGACAGATTTTAATTGAGACTCAACTACTGAATGCTAATACACAAAAAAGACAGGGCAGTTAGTTCTGTCTTTTTTTATATTGCTAAGTCAATACAGAAAAATTACTATTGATGAGTCTGTCACAAAAACATCTGCCAATTTATTTAAAAGTAAAGCTGGGTGTAATGCTACTGCTGCCAAGCATTCTGCTATTACTACCAGCTGATTTTTTCGATGAAGGAGAATCAGTTTGTGTTTCTGTTCTAGTTTTTGATTTGGAATGCTACGCTTGTGGCATGACAAGGGCAGTTATGCATCTAATCCACTTTAACTTTTCTAAAGCTTGGGAATACAATCTTCTATCCTACCCTGTAGTCGCAATAGGCGGGTTCCTCTATGCAAAAGAAACATGGAACACTTTTCTAAGATTGAAAAAGAAAAACGACCATCAACCATAAGGTGAAATCAAAAGGTATAAATCTAAAAAAGAGGGTCAATAGAAGGTTTAATTAATCCATTCATTTTTTCATCAATCAATATTGAAAATAATTCGTTTATTGTCTGGATAATGTCCACTAGAGGATAAACAAATGTTAAAGAATCACATCATCATCATCGGTGCGGGAGCGGCTGGGCTTTTTGCAGGTCAATTATTGGAAGAACAAGGCATTGACTACCTAATCTTAGAAGCAAAGGATGCCTATGGCGGCAGGTTAGAAAAAAACATTCATTTTTCTGGTACTGCTACAGACCTTGGTGCCCAATGGCTACATGGAAAAAATAATCTCATCGGTAGATACATTGAGAAAAACAATATCTACCATACAGCCGACCCTTTAGAAATGAGCTTTTGGTTTAGGAATGAGATCGTTTCAGAGCTTCCTGAGTCTATTGAAATTTTTACCGGCAAAGGTCATCCCGACATTTCCTTTGCAGATTATGCACGACAAAAAGGACTAGGTGAAGACTATGATGATATCATCTATGCGCTTTCCGCCGATTTAGGTGCTTCGCCAGATAAGATCTCTGTAGGTGCCTTCAATCGCGAAGAAGAAGGCTGGTCATCAGGTAGTATGGATTATAAATTTGCCGATACTTATTTCGATGTGATTGACCAACTTATCTCACCCAAAGTAAAAGAGAAGATCATCTTCAATGCTGCAGTTATGAGCATAGACTACAGCAAGCAAAATGTTATTGAGGTTAAAGATACCCACGGAAACACCTATCAAGCTACCAAAGTAATAGTAACTGTACCCATAAGTATCTTACAAGAGGGTTCTATCTCCTTCATCCCACCCTTGGCAGAAGAAAAGCAAAATGCAATCAAAAAAATCGGTATGGAAGCTGGGATGAAGGTGTTTTTACAGTTTTCAGAGAAATTTTTCCATCCCTACTTAGTAGGCGGTACTGTTTGCGCTGCCTATCTCGATGAAGGTACCGGTAAAAAGAACCTTCCCCCTACTCTTTTGGCCTACCTGATGGGTAGACAAGCTGAAGCCATGAGTGCCTTAGAGAGCGAAGAGGCGATCATCAATGCACTACTAGAAGAACTGGATGAGATGTATGAGGGTAAGGCTAGCCAACATTTTGAAAAGGCACTTATCAAAGACTGGACAAAAGACCCCTACATCAAGGGAGCTTATTCCTACAGTAGTGTAGGTATTGGGGATGCTCGTAAGATTGCGGCTGCCAGCCTAGAAAACAAGCTCTATTTTGGTGGGGAAGCGATGAATACAAATGGCCATCATCAGACCGTGCATGGTGCCATGGAGCGGTCGAAGGAAATTGTAGATAAAATCATCAATGATATCAAAAGTTATAAGTAAACATCCCAATCAAATTGTAGCCAGCTGATGAGAGGGGGCTATTGGAGGAGCCGATGAATAGTTGACTCAGCAGGCTCATGTCTAGGTTGGTATAGACCGATCGGGTATAATTTGGGCTGATAAACACCACCTGCTCAGTGGGGAAGAACATACTTGCAATAGAAAAAGAATGAATAAGCCGAAAAGGATACTGCCATGAGGTGACGATGGCAAGGTCGCTAAAGGCGATATTATCTGCCTGAAGCGGCTCTATGATAATGGTAGTTTCAGGTCCAACTCCCCTGCGCTGCTGATTGAAAACCATTTCAGCCATAGCAGATAGGTTGTTTTCAATGTAGGTTATTTAACTCAGATCACAATGCAAATGATAGGTACCAAGTTGGTGATTTGTTTATCTATAGCTATGAAACCCATGAAATAAAGAATTAAGATAGCTTTAATTCAAAATAACGAATATTGTTAAGAGCTAATAACTTTCTATTTAAGAATACAGTTTTTTCATAAACCTCCATTTTTTCACATTGCTAATCGTAGCTTTATGGGTTGATTTGCGACATTAATTAATAACGATATCTTAGTATCTGAAATTAAAAGGCGTCGTTTATTGTTTAAATTTGCTTGATTATCAAAGTGATTCTGCAAAACTTACATACTACATATTAATCGATATACCATGGATCAAATTGCAGCTTTAGCTGAAAAAGGCTTTTATGAATTTGCACTCATCTTATTATTTGCAGCCTTACTTGGTATTGTTGGTAAATTGCTCAAGCAGCCGCTGATCGTCATGTTTATTTTATTGGGTATCCTTATTGGCCCAGCATTTTTAGGTATTGTGAATTCAAAGGATCAAATTGAAATACTAGCTGAAATTGGTATTTCATTACTGCTTTTCATTGTTGGTTTAAAACTTGATTTGCGCATAATCAACTCGGTTGGTAAAATTGCGCTTCTGACAGGCCTTGGACAGGTGCTTTTTACTTCATTAGTAGGCTACTTTATCTCTTATGCCTTAGGTTTTAGCAGTCTGCATAGTTTTTATATTGCTGTAGCACTCACCTTTTCGAGTACCATCATTATCGTAAAATTACTTTCGGACAAAAAAGAAATCGATACCCTTCATGGACAGATTGCGATTGGTTTTTTAATCGTACAGGATATTGTAGTAGTGCTAGTGATGATTGTGCTTTCTGCTATGCGCCAAGATGGGGATGATGCAAGTTTATTTATAGAAATCAGTAAGTCTTTTGGTGCAGGCTTAGGCTTGTTGCTGTTTAGTTTGCTCTTCATGAAATTTGTGGTGCCTAAGCTGAGTACTTTCCTAGCGAAGAATCAAGAGGTTTTGGTGCTTTTTGCCATCGCGCTAGCTGTAGGAATGGCCATGATTGGTGAGCTATTGAATTTTAGTGGTGAAGTAGGTGCTTTTCTAGCAGGCGTAACATTGGCATCATCAGCTTATAAAGATGTGATCAGCAGTCGGTTGGTGAGTTTGAGAGATTTCTTATTACTCTTCTTCTTTGTGGACTTGGGTGCTAACTTAGATCTTTCTACTATGGGAGATCAGATTGGTTCTGCGATGATATTATCAGTATTCGTATTGATTGGTAATCCCATTATTGTACTAATAATCATGGGGCTATTTGGCTATAAAAAACGTACGGCCTTTCTTGCTGGGCTTACAGTGGCTCAAATAAGTGAATTTTCACTCATTTTTGCTGGACTAGGACTCGCAATCGGCCATATTAATAATGATGTACTCGGACTAATCACCCTCGTGGGCTTAATAACCATTGGTACCTCTACCTATATGATTATTTACTCACACCAAATCTTCAATAAACTGGCACCTTATCTGTCTATTTTTGAGAGAGCTAATCCTGACAAAGAGGTTAATTTGGATAATAATGGTAGTAAGCCTGCAGATTATATCTTAATAGGACTCGGGCGGTTTGGAAGTCGGATTGCCGATAAATTAAATCAGAATGGCACTCATTTTATTGGAGTTGATTTTGATCCTAAAGCCGTAAAGTCTCTTCAAAAAAAGTATGATAACATTCTTTATGGTGATATCGAAGATATTGAGTTACTAGAAAAGCTACCTATTCACGAAAGTAAACTGATGCTGATCAGTGTTACCTTAATAGAATCAACCATTTATTTGATTAAGTACCTCGAACGAGAAAATTATCAAGGAAATATTTGTGTAATCGCTAATAACCCGTCAGATAAAAAAACGCTAGAAGCATTTAAAAATGTTCGTGTACTATCGACTTTTGATCTGTCGGCAAACAACTTTTATAATCAATTCATAGAAATGAATAAAAAATAGCTGCATGAAATTTTGCAGACTTCAAACCAATTGAGACCTATGGATTGTAGGAATGCAATAAAATTTGATTGTTTATTAAACGCAAAAAAACCATTTTTGCAATTGGATTAAACAGACCCAATCATCAATATGGATTTAAGTAACCCCTTTTATTTGGATGCCTTATGGCTTTCCATTGCTTTTGTATGTGGTCTTTTGGCTAAAAGAATTGGCCTTCCACCCTTAGTTGGTTTTTTATTAGGCGGATTCATCATCAACTTTACCAACCTTGAAAATGCCAATCTAAATTCGGCGATTCAGGTAATGGCTGATATCGGGGTAATGCTGCTGCTTTTTACGATTGGGTTAAAACTTAAGCTCAAATCACTTTTCCGACCAGAAATTTGGGGTACCGCCACTATTCACATGCTGACTACAGTAGTGCTTATTTCAGGTCTATTGCTCGTTTTAGGCACGATCGGTTTAAGCATGTTTGCGGACTTGAGTTTGGAAAGTGCATTGATGATCAGCTTTGCTATGAGCTTTTCAAGTACTGTTTTCGTGGTAAAAACGCTAGAGAGCAGAGGTGAATTTACCTCTTTCCATGGTAAAATAGCGATCGGAATTTTAATTATTCAAGACATTATAGCGGTCTTGTTTATCGTCTTTTCAGAGCAGAAGCTTCCTTCACTTTGGGTGATCACACTACCCGCAGTGATTTGGATTTTAAAAATCGTGCTCAATAAGCTTTTAGATATGATGGATCACGGTGAGATGGTTCCAATCTTTGGTTTTTTTGCAACTTTCATAGCAGGTGCCTTAAGTTTTGACTTAGTAGGCTTGAAGCCCGATTTAGGCGCCTTAGTGATGGGGATGCTGCTGGTAAACCACCCGAGAGTAGATGAACTATACGACCGTATGCTTGAATACAAAGACTTTTTTCTCATCGCGTTTTTCATCAATGTAGGCCTCATCGGCCTACCGAATATTGCCACTGTAGTAGCAGCGCTTATATTATTACCCTTAATTTTCGTTAAAGGAATCTTATTTTTAGGCATTCTTTCAAGATTTCCAGTGCAGCCTCGTACTGCCTATTTGGGTTCACTAAGCTTAAGTAACTACAGTGAATTTGGCCTCATCGTAGGGGTAATCGGTTTAAGCATGGGGCTTATCGAAGACCAATGGATGGTCATGTTGGCCTTATCCATGTCATTCTCATTTGCACTTGCTGCTCCCCTCAACAATTATTCGCATATCATTTACGACAAATACAAAAGCTTCATATTGCGCATCAATAAGCATCATGGCACAGAAGACCAAACCCCCATCTCTATCAATGGTGCTGAGGTATTGGTAATTGGCTTAGGAAGCATTGGAAAGCCAACTTATGATACCCTAAAGAAAAATGTAGATCTGAAAATTTTAGGACTCGACTATAATACCGATAATATCAATCTACTACAGTCGCAAAACTATAATGTATTATGGGCTGATGCTACAGACAGTGACTTTTGGGAAAAAGTCGATCTCTCTACAGTAAAAGCAGTCTTTTTAAGCATGAGTGATTTCGCTTCAAAGGAAAATATCATGAACGAGATCAATAAATTCACTCAGAAAAGCTTTAAGGTATACTCCATTGCTGAATATGCCGATAAAAAAGAAGAGCTGATCGCGCTCGGTGTAGATTTTGCTTTCAATGCGAAAGAATATGTAGGAGAAGATTTCGTCGAGCATTCGCTTGAGCGACACCCTGAGATTTTCAATATTAGTAATCCTTCAGTTGACATGAAAAGAAAGGATAAATCAGTTTAAGCAAACAGGATGAAGAGGAGGCATTTACCTCCTCCTCTTTGCATCCATCATGTATTTAGGGTCTGCTTAAAAACAGCTAAATTATTGATAAATAAACCATAAAGTCTAAACTTTATTTATCTGAGTGCATAGTTTTTAAGCAAAAATAGTGA
>JAFIEW010000185.1 GCA_020832375.1 Cyclobacteriaceae bacterium | reverse complement strand
CGCCAATGCACCATTCGAGGCGATTAGGCTTTGGGTATTGACACTAGCTTGCCAGCTGGTCAACTTTGACGGTAATACTCCCGATGAAGTAACCATTGAAGATAAAAGCCTGAAGGAACAGGTAAAACTAATTGATAAACTCGAACTCGAAAAAAATATGGTTTTTAAGATGATTGATACTTTCTTGACCAAAAAGAAATTCAAAGATTTCTTTACTAAAAACGTGGCTGCTTTATAAAGCAAAAAAAAACCAGACTTGCCTGGTTTACTTGCATTGATGTTTACTCTCTTTTTATTTGCAGTTTTTTAATCGCATCACATTCAGTAAAAAGCAAAGGGGCTACCTTTTGATGAAAATATAGCCTCCCTGCCTCGTATCCTGAATCATAACCCGAATCTTTCTGGCTTGAAAAATAACTCTCCAACTTTGTTTGGTATTTCTTTACTGTATTGGTACTACAGGTATCCAAGGCGGCTGATACTTGCTTGTTCATAACTGTAAAACCGTTTTCCCCAAAACATTTGCAAATATCATCTGAAATACGCTTTTCTAATGGCAATTTCTGTTGGGCGTAAAGAGAATTAAAGCATAGCAACCCTATTAAGTAAATGTAATTAATTGACTTTTCCATATTACTCAAACCACTCTCCTTTTTCAATAACTTTCAATAAATGGCTTAAAGATAAACTTTTTTTGACCTTCATATTCCTTCGAAAAACTCTCTTAATCAAAGATAAAATAATAAACTCATCTTCTTCAAAATATCGATAATATGGAAATGAACTCATAATAATATAAAACTCATATTGAAATAATTCTATAAATCTATCATTGTCTTCTGAAAGAGTTTTGAGATTATTTATTTCTGTATCGCAGCTAATATCCTTAACTCCAAATACCTCCTTTACCAATGATTTAAGCTTAATGAAATCTTTATTGCTATCCATAATTACTTATTTTGCAAGTGCTGAAACTGTCCAACTCCAATAACTCTTCAAGATGGAATAATAAAATTCCTATTGTAGAAGGTTGCCTTATCTAAAATATCACTTTGTCGCAAACATCAAATTCTTATCAGTCTATCCTTAACATCTGTCGGTAAATTGACTAAAAAGTCACTTTTTATAACTTTCAAAATCTCTCTAATATCTGACTCTGCTTTTAATACCGAATAATTTTTGTCGATTTCTTTAAAGTCATGCTTGATTGCATCGCAGAAAAAATCTAGTAAATTATAGACTAAATTCAAATCCCCCTGTTTGAAATCTTTTCCATGCTTAGTTGAAATTTGATAGATTTCATCATCAATATCAAAGGAATAGTCTCGATTACCTTTCCGAAATTCTTCTGACCATGCCAATGTTTTTTCTAACAAAGATCTCAGTTCTGTAATAAATTGATCCATTATCGCTTTACTTAAAATCTTTTCCAATAATCCCCTTAATCTCCTGGCTTCACCTGCCAAAGTTACTTTTACAAAGGGTAGACTGATTAAAACAAGCTCACAAGCCCTTTTACAACGATGATTCTATTTACTGATCCAGGGAGCATATTTAATTGTTTTTTTGTGCTTAGTGTTGAAAATATAAGGAATGATTGATATAGTTCCAACACTGTTTATTTTTTTACCTTCTGAATAAAAAACAATCTGACTCCTTACAGTTTTGTTATTATCATCTTTGCTTAATACTTCTTCAACTTTAGATTTCAGGTGATTCAGGATAAATATCAATGTCGTGCCAATAGGGGCGATTTCCTGTTGAATAACTATTTCTTCATCTTTTACAAACAAATCATAGTAATCATTGTAGATGTCAATTTTCATCTTGATTGACTCCTCTTTAGGGGATAATAAAACGAATGAACATGTATTTTTTACTACGTCAATCGATATTTCTGAATGCTTCATCTTGATTTGAGTCTTTTGAAGAGATTCAAAAAGTTGTAAGGATAAATCCTTTGTAGCTCCACTAAGTCCTTCTAAGGTTTCCCTAGTTTCCAAATGGGAAAATGTATAAACAGCCATAATACCTTATTTATAGATTTGGAAAATCTTTGTCCCGTTATACTTCGCCCTAAAAACATGGCGAGAACCATGATTAGACCAACCTATACCTGTTTGTATACCAGTGTTCAGAACTCCTCTTCTACCATTTGGTACAAATTGGGAATGGTAGCGACCAAAAAGCAAACTTCGAGATCCAAGTGCTGAAGATTGCCACATTGCTTCACCCAAACCATACCTTGCGGCATTGATGCCAAAACCAGCTCCTTTAGATATGAGTACAGCCTCAGCAAGTTTCTCTGTCCCAAAACCAAGATCATATCCCATTTCATAAGCCGACATATTTGGGATGTTTTGTATGTAGTTGATGGTTCTGTCAGCCATTTGAGCCCGCATCATCATACCCTCAGGGCAGGTTTGACATGACAACATTGCCATATCAAGCATTCCCTGCCCCAAATCTTTCCAGCCTTGGGTCGTTCCTAAACTCTTAAAGAAGTCAACCGTACTTCCAATGCCCGCTCCAAAGCCATCAGCAAAGCCGCTTCCAAAACCTCCATTATTTTCACTTCTTGAAGCTGTTACAGTTACTTCATTCAAAGTCCCTCCAATTCCTGTCCATTCACCATTTGTGAAAATGAAGTCCATACCTCCATTTGGATTTACAATATCACCTTCATTTGCTGTAGAAGGATCTGGACAATCAGGGCACCTACCATCTGGGTCTGTAAAAATAATCGGATTGTTCCAAAAAGCAGCGTAAGGACTCTTATCAACTTGGTTCGAATGGTCTGCCAACGGATCCACACTCCAAAATCTTCCTAATGCAGGGGCATATTGG
>JAFIEW010000197.1 GCA_020832375.1 Cyclobacteriaceae bacterium | reverse complement strand
GGTGTGAGAGGCGCACCGTGGGCTTATGGCTCACGGCCGTCTACTCGATTATGCCCAGTGTTTCATTGTAGTCTGTCTTACCTTGGAATAATTTTCATAAGCTTAAATTATATAGTTTGATAAAATCAATATTGCAGTATATGAGAAAAAAAGTATTAATAATATTTGCCTTTTCCTGTCAAGATAGCTTCTAAAAATAGTATGCAACAATATAAAAATAATTATGTGTGGTAAATATAACCATAGAGTTAATGGAAAGTGAACAAGAAGATTGCCGTTTTTGAGAATCAAAAGCATACCTGAAAGTACTGTTAAAAGTGCTAATACAGGAATTAAAAAATAAATAAACCACCATACTATTTTTTTCATTGCTCAATATTTTGAAAAGTGCTAAAATTGGTATTATTGGTTGTACCCCCTACACCTGACGATGGTGGAATGACGACTCCTGTATTATCAACACCAGGCTGTCCCATTGTGCTGAAACCAGGACTAAATGTACTAAAAGCATTTTGTAAATCTTGAACCTCGCCCCAAACTGTGCTACCAACCCTTGTACTACCGTGTTTGAATTGTAAACCTAAATCACCACGATTAACAACTCCAAGTCTGTTTGCTCCAGATATTAGAGAACTTGAACCAATTGCAACTGGGTCATATTCATAACTTAATTGTAATGTGTTTGGCTGAGAAGGAGTTGTAAAGCCTTGTGTTTGGTGAGTAGAAAGATGTACCATAGTTTCAACTTTATAACCCTTTTCAATTAAATATTGAGCCATTCCTGCTCCGTATGCTCCACCTTGGCTATGAGTAACAATTTTAAATGTTTCGCCTTCCACCATTTTTGCCGTTAAAACTTTGAGGTTTGCCTCTGCATATTCTTATCCAGCATTGTATCTCAATGAAGCGGTAGAAGTCCAACTTCCGCTGCCATCTATAAACTGATTTCCGTGATAATCTTTTAAAAAACTTTGTGCACCACGAATAAAAGAAGATGAATTTGTGCTACGCTCAGAATTATATTGCCAATATGCCATACCTCCTTTATCAGCACCAACGATATTCCTACCTATCGAATTATCTTGATAATATCCATTAACGAAAAGTATTCTTTGTCCATCTGGATCAATTGCGTTTATAGGTGTATTAGCCACAAAAACATAAGGACTTAAACTTGGATATTCTTTTTCAGCCGGGTCTGCGGATAAAAATCGAAGTATTTGTTCTGGCTTAATTACAACCTTTTTAAATATGGTATCATTTACACCGAGAAATAACACATAGCCATCTTCAAAGTTGAACGCTAGTTTTTTTATGTTACTTGTCGTATCTTTAATAGATACACTGAAAAAATCTCGCGTTGTGGTTTCGTAATGCTCTTTGTTCTCGTGTCCAAAGATTGCATAGGGATTTTTCTGCGAAAACGCAGTTGCTCCAAGAAAAAAGCCGATAAATAGGATTAATGTCTTTTTCATAGCATTATATATTTTGTTCAAATTTACTAAATTTATTTTGTGTTAGAATATTCTCTTTTTTTTCTCATCATCAACAGATTTTACCCATTCTTCATAAAGTTCAACAGGCATATCTTTATATCCCAATTCATCTATTATCGTATTTACTTCGGTGAATTTTCTGTGGTTTTCTTTTAAAAATACTTCATCTGCTTTTGCATCTTTTAATGACTTCATTCCGATTTCTCTGTAATGGTTTGCTTTTGCCATAAGCAAAGGCATACATTTTGGGAAATACTTCAGCCCTGTTTCAATAACTTTCAATTCAAACTCATCGTGTTCGTATTGTCGCTCGTATGCAGAAGCTAAATCAAACAAACACATTGCTATGTTTTCTGTCTCAGAAAGAGGGGTCATATAAATTTCATTCTTGATTGCCTCTACACTAATTGCCATTTGTTTAATAATCCATTGGTCTCTTGGAAATCCACCATTTGTTAGTTCAAGGTTTGTCCATTGCCCGTTTTCGTCTTTATGTTTAATATAAATGTGATTTGGAGCAAGAGCTAAATATGCCTCTGCTCCGATTTCTTTTGCAAGAATTTTGTAGTAATATGGCATTGAGTGGCAATTACCACTTTTTGTTTTCATCAGCTTGGTTACAAACATACTTGTCCAGTCCTTTTCTCCCATAAAATCGTCAAAATCGTAAGTATATGGCTGAAAATTATTGATAGGCAAACTGTCGGTCATATAACTAAAGATAGCCCAATTACCTGCTGTTTTATATTTTTGAAGCCCTCTTTCCTTGATGAGACTTTTCAGTTTCTGTCCTGTAGTGGCTATTGTAGTCGAAAACTCATTGTAGTCAAGTTGTCCATTGTGGAAAGCATTTTCAGTCAGAAATACGGCTCTTTTGAAGTCCATAGGAATATGTCCAGTCAGCATTTTGGTGATTTCTTCAAACGCTTGTTGGTAGTGGATTTTGTCAGTTAATGGCTTTGTCTTTTCATTTGTTTCCTCCTTTTCTTCTGTCTCAGTATCTGAATTAATTTCATTTTCGGTTTCATAGTTAAAGTTGGAAATGTCTGCAAGCAATATGTTCTTGTCCCCCTCATTGTCGGAGGCAAAATTATTCTGATGAGTTAAAGCGAAAACAGTCAGACCAGTCAATATGGCGACTGTCATTATTAGTGAGATTATTTTTATTTTTTTCATAACTTTCAATTTTAGCACGAAGTTAATTAACATTGGGCATAACGTTTTGCAGCTACCCGAAGGTGGCGATTTCGAAGCACTTCACTGTCAACCAAGCTGAAACTTTGATAGAAGTACAAAGCTTGATTTAACCACTGAACCGCCACTTTTGGGTAGGTGATGTGTGTGCCTTGAATGGTGAATATAGGTCAAAAAGTTGACTGTTCCA
>JAFIEW010000184.1 GCA_020832375.1 Cyclobacteriaceae bacterium | reverse complement strand
TAGCACCATATCACAAAGCTAAATACCGACCCCGAAGGTGGTCGCATGTTTATAGCACATCAGCCAAATCCTAGTTACCGACCCCGAAGGCGGTCGTATATGAAAATGAACTATGACGCATTTTCATAAATCCATTGGTGTCATTCTAAAAATAAACAACACCCTCAAAAGCTAAACTACTCGGTTGTCTTTAGCTCAAAATCATAAGTAATGGCGACATTAACCAACATGGCCTGTACGGAGCAATATTTCTCGACAGATAGATTCAGCGCCTTTTCAATTTTCTTAGGATCAGCATCGCCTATAAAGGTATAATGCAAATGAATTTTGGTAAAAGGCTTAACCTGACCCTCTGCTCTTTCCCCGCTAACTGAAATATTGATATCCTCAATAGATTGCTTTTGCTTTTTCAGAATGCTAACGAGATCCATGGCAGTACATCCTGCCAATCCCATCAAAATTAACTCCATAGGACGAACACCTTTGTTTTCACCACCAATGGACTCAGAACCATCAATAGATACTTTTACATCACCACTGCCAATTGCTTCAAAATGAACCGCTTGGTTCATACGCTTTAATTCTACTTGCATTTTCTAAATAATTGATTTGTACAAAGAGCCGCTAATTTCCACGCCTCTGAGAATTATATATATAACCTTCCTTAAAGACGATGCTATCTTTTGAAAGTTCAACTTTCGACACAAAACGAAGAAAGCAATCATCTAAAACCTAACAATAAATTATTTTCAAAATACAAAGATAAGTGATCTAGCCTTAGATCATGATGTCAACCATACAATTAGTAAAATCAAGAAGTGATTCTTTGAATTATCAGGAAGCAGACATCATTTCTACACACATACCACCAGGAAAAAACATTCGCTTATGACTATTTTCTAACACTCATTAAGCACTTGATAGTGATACGCTTTATATCAAATGAATATGAAGTTTAAAGCTATTTGTTCACCATTCTAAAGAAAATACCATCCCTCGCTGTGAGCAATAAAGAGCTGTATTGATGGTAATAGCCACATCCTCATCCCAACACAAAAAAGGCTGCCTAAAAAAGGCAGCCTTGAAATGCTTGCATTAAATTTACAAAACTACTTATGCAGCCTTTTTCATGGGCTTCATTTTCACCGTCTTATTTTTAATCTCTATTACTCCTACCCGATCTAATAATTTAATAATCAGATAAGTAGGGTCTATTTCATGCCAACGGAACCCCCCAAAGTTAGCTCTTGAGCCGTGTTTGTGATGGTTATTATGGTAGCTTTCCCCCATCATGAGGAAATCAAAAGGTAAAAAGTTTTTAGAAGTATCTGATACTTCAAAGTTAGTGTATCCGTATTTGTGGGCGAACCAATTGATGATTGCGCCGTGAATTGGACTCATTAGGAATTGAATTGGCAATAGGGCCCACAACCAAATCTGATCAGCATACATGATATACACTGCAGTGTAAAGTACACCCCACATTAATCTAGAATACCATGCTCTAGCAAACTTGTCAAATTTTTCCCACTGAGGCACATTCTTCGTAAACTTCTCGTCTACTTCAATCTCCTTATTAGTGATCGCAGAATAGATCGTCTTCGTCTTCCACATCATCTTAAAAAGTGTCTCATCATACTTTGGCGAATGTGGATCTTCTGGTGTGTCTGCATAAGCATGATGCATACGGTGCATGACCCCATAGCCATAAGGACTTAAATAATTTGAACCCTGAAAGACCCAAGTGAGAACGAAAAACACCTTTTCCGTAAACCTACTCATCTTAAATGCACCATGAGCTGCGTAACGATGCAAGAAAAAAGTTTGGAAAAACAATGACGTATACCAGTGCGCCACAAAGAAAATTAAGATCACTTCCATAAAATCCTGTTTAGTAATTGCTAGATAATTGTGAGCAAACTTATTTGCCCTTACTACTTCAAGACAAGCGAAATGAAAATATGTGACAGCTTTTTGAAAAAAAATTAATTATTTGTTGAAATACAGCGAAATCACCATTAAAAACCACTCCTATAACTCCATAAATAGACTGAAAATCAGATAATTAAAACCAAAAAAATAGATTATAAAAAAACAGTGTGAATTTCCTAAAGTTCGAGTCTTTGAGATTTCATTGTATAAAGTTGATCCACATCCCAACAACGTACCTACATTTCAACAACATACCTTTGAATCTGATTTTATTGATACATTGCCTATATTGTTGGAAAAATTGCACGATAATACACTCAATCACACGATTGATAGGTGATTAAACCCTTTCAAATATGAATAACGGTCTAGCTATTTACTCTTTGATATTATTGGAAAAAAAATACTGGAAATGGACAATAGGTTTATTAGTCCTTTTTAGCCATTCAGCCCTTGCACAAGATCAGAAAAGCCCCATATCCTTATACGACGGCTATATTGTTGCAGGATATGTCGACCAAGGAGTTTACCTCAACTATACAGGACCCAACATTAATCTTCATCAGAAAGATTTTAGAATGGTAGTTGGGATGTTGCCATCACTGCGATTTCGCCAAGACAATAGCGAACCTCGCAACGCCTTCGTTACCCCAAGTCTTGGTGTAGGGATTACGACTAGCTATAAAGGAGTAGCTCTTCAAATCCCCCTCTATTATAATGCCAAATCAGCTACCCAGAATGGACAATGGCATATAGGCATCGGACTAGGATATCGACTCAATGAGCTGAGTGATTGGTGATTCGTGAGGAGAGAGGTAGAGGGGTAAACAGTAAACGGTAAACAGTAAACGGTAAACGGTGAGCGGTGAGCGGTAAACGGTGAGCGGTAAGCGGTGAGCGGTAAGCGGTGAGCGGTAAGCGGTGAGCGGTGAGCGGTGAGCGGTGAGCGGTGAGCGGTGAGCGGTGAGCGGT
>JAFIEW010000183.1 GCA_020832375.1 Cyclobacteriaceae bacterium | reverse complement strand
TAGTGCCTCTTCGCAAACTCATAAAGGCTTAATTTTGAAATTTTTACATCAAGGATTGGATGTGAATATTAAGTGAAATATTGGGTTTTTCCGCTAAAAATGCTTAAATTTGCATTAAATTGCCAAAAGATTCACTCAAAAGAACACTCTTTCAGATTAAATTTAGACCATGCGAAAAAGATTCGAACAACAACTACAGATTGGACAATTGCTTATTGAGGATACTGAAATAAATGTTAAAGACAAATCAGCCTTAAACCAATTATTAGCTGCACTCAAAGAAATCTATTGTACTCCGAAGTACAATAAGAAAGTTTTGGATATATTTGAAGGTTTTATAATGGAAGGTAAGGCTAAAACCGGAAGAAATGGTATGGATTTATGGACTATTTTTGTGCTTTCTCAGATAAGGTTTTGCTTGAAGAGTAGTTATGAGGTTGTTCACAATATGGTAAACAATCATAGAACACTCAGGCAAATCATGGGGATAGAGAAAGAAGTTGGTCATGAACGAGAAACTTTTAGCTATCAGCGCATTTATGATAATCTCTCATTAGTAAATGATGATTTGATCAAAGAAGTAAATGATCAAATTGTATCCTTTGGATATGAAAGGTTTAAAAAAAAAGAAACCACAGCATTGCACTTAAAAACAGATAGTTATACTGTAGAGAGTAATGTGCATTTTCCCACGGATTATGGATTGCTATATGATTGTGTTAAAAAAGTGCTCAGTTTGATTAATATCTTTAAGAGGAAGAAAATAATAGGTGGATGGAGAAAGTTAGCTAATTGGAAATCAACAATAAAGGCTTTAGTGCGACAAGTAGGAAGGTGTAGCATGTCGAGAGGTAAAAACAAAAAAGAAAAGCTGAAGACAGCAGCAGAAAATTTGCTGGATAAAGTTGGTTTATTGGTTGAAAAACTAGAGAACAGTATAGGGTTATTAGAATTAGAAGATCCAAAAGACGAGAAGAGAAAGACAGATTTAATTTATTATCTAGGATTGCTAATCAAGCATATAGATTTGGTTAATAGGAGGTTGGTGCGAGGAGAAGAGATTTCGCACAAAGAGAAAATGTTTTCAATACACGAAAGATACACAGAGTGGATTAACAAAGGAAAAAGAAGACCAAGTGTAGAGCTTGGAAAGACATTGTCCATAACAACGGATCAGTATGGGTTAATAGTTGATTATTACATACATGATAAAGAGCAAGACAGGGAGGTTGTAAAGCCAATAGTAGACACTGTTTCAAGTAAGATAGAGGGAATTAATTCGTGGAGTTTTGACAAGGGATATTGGAATAAGAGTAATAAGGAGTATGTGCAAAATCATGTTAAAGAGATAATTATGCCAAAATTAGGCAAGCTTACACAATCTGAAAAGGAGGAGCAGCAAAGGAAAAGCTATGTAAAGCTAAAAAACAAACATAGTGCAGTAGAGTCCAACATAAATGAGTTGGAACAGAGAGGTTTAGACCGTTGTCCGGATAGAGGTTTTGAAAACTTCAAGAGATATGTATCACTTGGGGTATGTGCATATAACTTAAAGAAAATTGGGAAAAGGCTCATAGAAATAGAAGAACAAAAATCAAGAGTAACACAACGAAGGCATGTAGCCTAGTTATACTTATTAAATTTTTGATTTAGTTTATTTTAAGGACATTCATGGGAGAGGTATGCTTAAAGGTCAAAAAAATAGTAAAAAAAGCTAAGAATTTTGTAAAAATTAAAGATAAAAAAGCAAATGTGACAAAAAATCACTCATAATAAATTTAATAATTTATAAATTTTTATTATATCCGCACTAAAATAGGGGGTTTTCTAAGAGGCACTAAATACGGCAGCCAGTCGAGTAACCACCCCACCCCCACCCAAAGTAAAGCCGAGTACGCCTCCGGTACCACCATTCATCCCCTTACCAACTCTTTCCCTCAGGCATCATTCCGGGAAAAATGGTCTTTGCGTTTTTTGGGAAATTGTTGTTAACTTGGCTTTTGGGAAACTTTTTAGGAAAGTTAGGGGTTTGTTTACATAACCTATTGGAAAGTTTCATAAACTTTGGGATGTTTGGTGGTTGGGTACATTTTTGAACATCCGGCAATCCCTATTATTTAAGATTTTCTTATAATTAGATAAAAACAGAACAACATGATACTCGAAAGAACAAAAAACGAAATTTTAGTAAGACTACCAGCAAACGTAGACCTAACTGAACTACAAAATATGCTTGATTATCTTGAATATAAAGAAGCTACTTCAGGCACTAAAGCAAAACAGAAAGACGTAGATGAGCTTTCGGAAACTATAAATAAAAGCATCTGGAATAGAGTTAAATCACAACGAGATATTAAATGAAAATAATAGTTGACACTAATATCGTCTTTAGTGCAATCTTAAACTCTCAGGGGAAAATCGGACAACTAATCATAAGTGGTTCGAAATTTTTTAACTTCTATACAGTAAGACTGCTTAAGGATGAAATCGCGGAGCATAAGGATAAAATCCTGAAAATTTCAGGGTTTACCAACGAACAGTTCACGAAATCATATGAAATCATAACTAAGCGGATAACATTTGTCGATGAAATATTGATTTCAGACAATGAGTTAATTAAGTCGCACGCTTTAGTTGCAGACATTGACGAAAATGACGCTTTATTTGTTGCCTTAACAAATCACCTAAATGGGAAATTATGGACAGGTGATAAAAAACTAATTGCTGGACTTCAGAGAAAAGGGTATCCAAACACCTTATCGACACATAAATTATATGAGAAATTCATCGAAAAACAACTAACTATCCGTAGAAGAAAAAGATAAATAGTGCCTCTTCGCAAACTCATAAGGGCTTAATTTTGAATTTTTTACATCAAGGATTGGATGTGAATATTAAGTGAAATATTGGGTTTTTCCGCT
>JAFIEW010000046.1 GCA_020832375.1 Cyclobacteriaceae bacterium | reverse complement strand
TTTAGAAGCAGGAATCAAACAAAAAACACAAGAAAATATCGCAAATCTCAGAAGTAGCATTGACTTTTTGGAAGATACTACACAAATAAGAATCAATGAGTATCGTCTCACAGCTATCGATAAGGAATGGACACTGAATCCAAACAACCAAATTTTATTTTATGGGGATGTAATCCAAATCGATAATATCAAAATAGAACACGAAAACCAATCAATATTAGGCTCAGGAATAATTTCCAAATCAAGTACAGACAGTCTTAAGATTGAGGTCAAACAGTTTGACCTTGACAATGTAAGCCCACTGTTCCAGCAGGATTATAGTGGCGATGTAAATGGAGAAATATACCTTACTGGTCTAACTGACCAAACTTTGATCAATGGATCCTTTGAACTTAACCAACTATTTATCGATGAATTTATGGTTGGAGATATTCTCGTAAGGACCGATTGGTCGACAGAAGAACAAAGACTAGAACTCTTTTTTGATGCTTTTAGAGACCAAGAAAAATTTCTCACTGTCAATGGATTCTTCTATCCATTTCGTAGGGATGATCAACTTGACTTCAATGCTCAGTTTTTTGACACTCAGCTGAATATCATTGAGCCATTCACGGGCGGGCTATTCTCTGAAATCCAAGGCACACTACTCGGTGAAGCCTCTTTAAAGGGCACCTTTAGTAAACCTGTAGTAAAAGGATCGGGGCAATTCAATGATACTAGCCTAAAAGTTGATTACTTAAATACTGTGTATGAGGCATTTGGTCGTATATCCTTTGACGAACGCCTGATCGACTTCAACGACATTAAACTAGAAGACAGTAAAGGCAGCATTGCTAATCTTAGCGGAGGTATAAGGCATCGTAACTTTGGAAACTTCACAATGGACTTAAGTGCTGATATCCAAAACTTTATGGTACTCAATACTCCACTTGAACCCAACTCCCTATATTATGGAACTGTAAATGCTAGCGGAAACATCAGTTTCACCGGACCCTTTTCCAATCTATCGATTGATGCCCAAGCGAAGACCAATCGCAACACAAGACTGTACATTCCTTTAGGGGGATTCTCATCAACTCGACAGCAAGACTATGTCACTTTTTATAGCGCACGAGATCAGATTTTTGGGAATGAGGAGGTAGAAGAAACAAAGGAAGAAGACAGAAGGGTGGCCGTTACTGGACTAAGTATGAACTTTGACCTTGAGGTAACAGAAGAGGCGTATTGTGAAATCATCTATGATATTAAGTCTGGTGATATCATCCGTGGTAGAGGGAATGGAAACATCAGTCTGCAAATTGGTTCTGATGGGGAATTTAATATGTATGGTGACTACGAAATCAGCGAGGGTGCTTACAATTTCACATTGTACAATGTGATCAATAAAGAATTTACCGTAGAACCGAAAAGTCGCATTTCTTGGTACGGCGACCCCTACGATGGTACAGTAGATATAAAAGCTTATTATCGACAGCTCGCATCACTAGCACCGCTATTCCCTATGGAAGATTCTGCGATTGTAAACCGTCCTGAAATCCGTAGGAGGTACCCTTCAAGAGTTAACCTTAACCTTACAGGCCCACTCATGAAACCTGATGTAGCCTTTGATATTGAAATACGTGACTACCCTGACAATATCATTGTGGAAGGATTAGGCTCCTACTCACTACGTGCAAATGTGAATGCCTTTGAAAATAGAATCGCAACAGACGAGCAAGAACTAAAGCGACAGGTATTTTCGTTGATTATTATCGGAAGGTTCAGCCCTCAAGATGCCTTTATGACCGGTCAAGGAGGAGTGGGAAACTCCGTAAGTGAGTTACTTTCCAATCAGCTCAGTTATTGGCTTACTCAAGTAGACGAAAACCTCGAAATAGACTTTGATTTAGCGGGAATGGATCAAGAGGCTTTCAATACCTTTCAAATGCGACTTTCTTATTCCTTTCTTGATGGTAGACTGCGGATAACGAGAGACGGTGGGTTTACTAATGTGCAAAGTCAAACGGATGTATACTCAATAGCTGGGGAATGGACAGTGGAATACCTGCTAACCACCGATGGTCGATTTAGAGCAAAAGTCTACAACAGAAACAATTTCAACGCCTTCGATCCTGCCCTTCAAAATACCACCAATGCGATGGCAGGGTTTAGTGTACAGTACACCGAAGGCTTTAGCAATTTCAAAGAATTACTTGACTCTTGGAGAGGAAAGTCTAGAAAAGAAAATCGATCAGGGTTTTGGACCGAGGAAGAGGAAAATGAAGCAATAGAAAAAGAAAAAGAATCTCAAAAAGAGGAAAAAGAAAAAAATCAGTCTGAGGAAGCTATTTCGAGAGAAGAGGAAGAGGAAGAAAATACCGATTAATACGCTACCTTTTAACCCAGATTAGGTATTAGGATTCATAATGAGAGTACAAAATGCAATAAAATCAAGTATTTAGCGACTAAGGCATAGCACCGCTCTGGTAAAGGCGATAAATACAGCGAAGCGATTTATTTTGAAGCAGTTTGCGCTCGGAATAGAATTTCTAATGCATATTCCGGGTTTAAGCACAGATCAAAAAAAGAGCACCCAGTTATACTTAAACTAAGTGCTCTTCTTTGTTATTACAATAGCTTCTAAAATTACCTTCTTGATAAAGTTACAGGCATTACAAGCATTAAGATATCTTCATTTTCATCTTTATCAGCCGGGAAAATCAATCCTGCCTTATTAGGCTCTGAGAGTTTGAATTGAACACGATTGGAAGCTACGTGTCCCAATACTTCTATCAGAAACTTTGCATTAAAGCCAATTTCCAAATCGTCACCACTTTCATGCTCGCAAGATAGGCGCTCACTTGCTTCATTAGAAAAATCTAAATCCTCAGCACTGATCTGCAATTCAGAACCTGCTAACTTTAATCTTACTTGATTAGTAGTTTTGTTGGCATAAATAACAATCCTCTTTAGCGAACTCAGCATTTCTTGCTTATCAATAAAGAATATATTATCATTGTCAGAAGGGATTACGTTCTGATAAGCTGGGAACTTTTCATCTACCAATCGGCATATCATACGCAAGTCACCAAAAGAAAAGAATGCGTTTTTGCTATCGTATTGTATTCTTACGTCTGTATTCTCACCAGGTAAAACTCCCTTAAGTAAATTCAACGCCTTCTTTGGAAGAATCATTGAGGTTTCATCCTCACCCGCTACATCTACACGCTGATACTTAATCAATCGGTGACCGTCAGTAGCTACAAAAGTGGTATTGGTAGGCGATAAATTCAAATACACACCAGTCATAGCTGGACGTAAGTCGTCGCTACTTGCTGCGAATAATGTATTGTATATTGCTCTGCTCAATACATTAGATGGGATGATCACAGAGTTCGGCGACTCTACCTCAGGAATTTTAGGGAAATCAGTAGCGTTTTCACCAGCCAATTTATATCTACCATTATCTGAGCTTAACTCAATACTGTAAGTATCACGATCTATGGTGAAACTAACAGGTTGCTCAGGCAGGTTTCTAAGAGTATCTAAAAGTATCTTACCAGGTATGGCAATTTTACCGCTTTCTTGTGCGTCAATTTGCATCTCAGTCACCATAGAAGTCTGTAGATCTGAGGCGGTTATCTTTAATTTACCTTCCTCTAGCTCGAAGAGAAAATTTTCCAATATAGGAACTGTTGGATTAGAGGCCAAAACACCCGAAATCCCATTGAGCTGTTGCAATAGTGCAGACGAAGAAACTATGAATCTCATCAGTATGGGTAAATTTTAATGTTGATTTTTCTTATGACGGGTAAAGTTAAAACAAAATCTTTAAATCTCATTTTATATCACCAATTCTTTTGATACTCATATCGTATTGACCTGGCATCAGCTTTGACTTATGGTAAACCTAAGTTCAAAATTACATCTTCAACTTCAATTCGAAACTCCCAACTACAATCGCTCCCTCTCGTTGCATAACTAAATCAATCTATTTTAAATAACTCTTTTTAAAAATGAAATCAACCCTCCTTTTTGTATTCATCTTATTTGCCAGCTTTTATGCACAAGCACAAATCACCCTCGATATAGAAAGCGGACTAATTTTCCCTGGCTACAATGATATCCGTGTACCCAATCAAGGAGGTACAGATTTTAGCTTTCAAGATGACTTCGATACAGAAGGGTTTGTGCTGCCTTTTCGCGCTCGGCTAGAGTTCACATTCCTCGAAAAAAATAAAATCTACTTGCTATACGCACCCCTAAGGGTCAATTATCAAACGGATGCACTAGCCAGAAACATCGCTTTCGATGGTGATAATTTCGTTCGCGATCTACCAACCAATGGCAGCTACCGATTCAATAGTTACCGGCTTACCTACCGCAGAGATATCTTCGAAAATGAGCGCTGGCTACTCGCACTTGGCTTCACTGCTAAGATACGTGATGCACAAATTCGCCTTGAAAATGAATTTACTTCTGAGCAAAACGACGATGTAGGCTTCGTACCATTATTACACCTTTACGCTGCTTACTCCTGGTCGGAAACGCTTTTTTTCCTCGAGGCCGACGCCTTGGCTGGCGGTCCGGGCAGAGCATTTGATGTATTTACAGGAGCTAGTCGCTACATTTTTCCCAAGGCGGAGTTACGCGCCGGATATCGACTGCTCGAAGGCGGAGCCGATGTAGATCAAGTATTTAATTTTACTTTAATACAGTTTGCTAGTGTGGCGCTTCGCTATCATTTTTAGTGTGGGATGAGAACAGAAAATGAGGCAACATTAGCTCGACCACTTTTTGCTCATCAAAGTGGCTTTCGGCTCTTTTTCGACTCAATTCAGCCATTTGCAGTATTGAAGCTGAATCAAGGGACATTAGCTTTTTTATACTTTTAGCGAGGGATGATGGGCTAACCGAGTCTAGATAAAACCCATTGCCATCCAAAAGACCTACAGTCCCTGCTTGTTTAGAGCAAATAATAGGGCGACCGATTGCCATCGCTTCAATAAGACTTCTTGGCACCCCCTCCCCATAGTTGGTGGGGAGAACAACCGCATGTGATCTTTTATAATAAGGTATCACGGCTTTAGCATCTCCGATGGTATGACCCAAGTATTTGAGTGGAAATAGCTCTTGGCTGAGTAGTTCAGCGGTCATCTTTGCATATCTGCCTTCGGGCGCACCAATCAACTCGAATTGAATAGGTGTTTTTTGAGTCTGCAATAATATTTTGGCAGCATCCCTGAAAACATGAATGCCTTTTTCGTCTATCAAACGGCTAACCATTAAGACACGAAATCCTTCAATAGTAGAAGGATACGACTGAAATTTGAAGTCAACTAAGTTAACACCCGAACCAGGCAAAAGCACCGCTTTTGAAGAAATGTCTTTGAAATAATCTAGGTCTTCTTTGTTTTGAAAGAAGGAAACCTGAGCCTTGTTCAGTGCGCTGCGAAGAAATAAATGAGTTAACTTACTCCTAAGGCCATTTTCACTTTTCAATCGCCCCCTACCGCTTACCAAAGCGTAAAAAGTGCCGCGCTTTGCTAGAAGAGCACTTAATAAAAGAGCCTTAAGTGTGTAAGCCAAAACCTTTCTAGCTTGTAAGCGACGCATAAGCGCTCTAAGCTCTAGATAGGCTTTTATATCACCAAAGGGATTGAAGGTTGCCCTTCCAATACTCCAGCGATGATAATGAAAGCACTGTTCGCCCATTTGCTTGAGGATGTTTTCGGTTAGATGTTCATCCCCCGCTAAAACATGAATTTCATACCCCTCTTTTATCAATTGCTTTAGAAGTCCTAAGCGAAAATTGATAATAGATGGAGCATAGGCTGTAACGACTAAAATTGTAGGCTTGCTCATTGATACTACCTCAATTTGAAGATCAATTTCGAAAAAACTAAAATCGCTGAAAGCACTAGTAGAAGCATGAGGCAAGCTAGTCTCATTTTACTAAGCCTACCGCTTTTTCCCCTGCTTTTACATCTCTCAACACAGTGCTACCCGCCCCTACAACAGCCCAATCGCCAATGCGCACTCCTGGTACTATAGTTGCTCCACTGCCAATTAGTACCCCTTTACCCACTACCACACCACCACAAATAGTAGCTCCAGGTGCGATATGAGCAAAATCCTTAATAATACAGTCGTGATCTACAGACGCTTTCGTATTTACAATTACTTGCTTACCAATTTGCGCATTAGATTGTATGATGGATCCATGCACACAGATACTACCATCACCTAAAGTAGCATGAGGACTTATAGTGGCAAAACGACTCGCTATGACTGGAAACAAAAAAGATGGACTAACTTTTTCAAACACACCAAAACGATTGCTATTATGCCCAATCGAAAGAATTAATTGATTTCCCCCATCTCCAACATGATCACTCCAGCTATTAGCAATGGAATAACCCTTCCATTGCTTGATGTTAGGATCATCATCGATGAGCAGGCTTGGCTCTAGCTTATTTTCAGCCAAAATATCTAGAATAACCCGTGCATGACCAGAGACACCATAAAGAAAAATGGATCGATCCTTTTCGACTAACCTCATATTAAAATATTGTTAAGAAGTGCAAATAAAGCATTAAAACAGCTATCTCATAATATTACGTCGCATTTTTAAAAGAATATAAACAATCTTTACAGCTATGAAGGTACGCCTTGACTAAAAGATAAAATTATGCTTTTTTTAATACATTTTTGGCTCAATAAATGTAGTTGAATGTATCTTTAGCTTCATCATGAATATTCATGATGAGGCGTTAGGACGGAAAATTGAATTATGAAAAATACTATTTGGCACAATTATAAAATATCAGTAAATCAATCTAGCAATGGGTATTATTATGTGGTTTTAAGTTTACTTTTTATTGCTCAACTCAACTTTCAAACGGTACACGCTCAATCGGATTTTATGCGCCCCGGTGATTATGGTGCATATGTAATAGAGCGAATGGAGATAAAGTCTGGCAGGATGGATAGTATCTATTTTACAGGACTACGTCCGTACGATCGTGCTTTCGTTGGAGATTTTATAGATAAATATGACAGCCTAGACCTATGGAAAAGTAAATCGGACCAATTTAACCGAACCTACCTTTACAGAGAAAACCTCCCCTACACCTCAGAGGACAGCTTCCCTAAAAGCAAAAGGAACATACTAAAATATTTTTACTCTGACCCAGCCAATATGCTGAGCGTACAGCATAAAAATTTAGATTTGTTTGTCAATCCGATCCTCAATCTAGAGATGGGCAGAGAATTAAATATAAGCGAGAGGAATACTTATGTAAATACTCGCGGAATCGAAGTTAGAGGAAATATAGATGGGAAGTTAGGTTTCTACAGTTTGGTAACTGAAAATCAAGTAGTAGCACCAGCATTTGTAAGGCAAAGAAGGCAGGATACCGATCGTTTTTTTCCTCAAGAGGGATTTGGTAAAAACATAGCCGGAGGATACGGTTATGACTTTTTCGATGTACGTGGGTATTTTACTTTTCGCCCTACCCAGAGTATACAAGTGAGCTTTGGAAAAGATAGAAATTTCATTGGCAACGGTATGCGTTCATTGATTTTAGGTGACTTTCATGAAGACTACCTACAACTTAGGATAAGTACAAAAATTTGGAAGTTCCATTATCAGAATATCTTTGCAGAAATGATCTGGAGAGATCAAGGAGGGAGTTTTACTTCTCTACCCTACGCTAAAAAATATACCTCAATGCATTACTTAAGCATTGATTTATTTAAAAACCTCCGATTGGGCCTTTTTGAAGCAGTGGTATATAGCGACAACAATCAAACTGGTAGAGGTTTAGAACTAGGCTATCTCAACCCGATCATCTTTTACCGGGCCATAGAGCACAATTTGGGTGATAACGATAATATGATTATTGGTGGAGACCTTTATTACCTGCCTGTAAAAAACTTAGCTCTCTATGGACAATTCATATTTAGTGAATTTAGTGTGCCACAACTTCGTGCTCGAAACGGATGGAGTGGTAATCAGTGGGGTATTCAAGGAGGGATGAGATATATCGATGCATTGGGTTTAAAAAATGTTGATTTACTTGCTGAGGTTAATGTAGTGAGGCCTTATGTTTATGGACATAGATTTCCGGGTAATACCTTCAATCACTTTGGTCAACCATTGGCTCATCCTTTTGGGGCTAATTTTAGAGAGTTCATTGGCTCAGCCAAGATGCAGCTATGGCCACGCTTGATGGTGGATGCATCTTTAATTTATAACCAGCAAGGTAGGGATCCTGACAACTCGACCAACTGGGGAGGTGATATTCGTAAAAACTCTCATGAACCAGAGCAAAGGTTCGGTAATTTCATCACACAGGGTGAGTTGACAACAGTTTTTTTAGCTAGAATGAATCTTTCCTACCAATTAGCTCATAATTTATTCTTTGAGGCGACAGCACAACAAAGATTGGTCGCATCACAAATCGAAAGTTTGGAGTATAATGATTTATGGCTGAGTGGTGGAATGAGGTGGAATATTGGCAAACGAAATTTCCAGTTTTAATGAATACATCTATTGAGCAATCCGTTTATTTTCGTGTCGTTTTTTCGACCTAAATAACTTTGAAGAATAATTTTTCTAAAAACTCAATCAAACTAAACTTTATCAGATCAGAATCATATTCTCATTTTGATATTCAACAAGATCAATATGCAACAAGAAAAGATATGGCTTTCTTCACCTCACATGGGTGGAACGGAAGAAAAATATGTTAGAGAAGCTTTTGAAACCAATTGGATTGCACCTTTGGGCCCCAATGTAGATGGTTTTGAAAAAGACCTTTGCCGATATGTTGGCGTAAAGTCAACCGCTGCAGTAGTAAGTGGCACGGCCGCCATCCACTTAGGTTTACGCTTGCTAGGTGTTGAAGCCGGTGATGAGGTGATTTGCCAATCCATGACATTTGTAGCTACTGCCAATGCCATTAAATATCAAGGTGCCATCCCTACTTTTATGGATAGCGAAGCTATTACCTGGAATCTTGACCCTGACCTACTTCATGACCATCTGTCTCGTCGAAAGGCGCAAGGAAAACGAGTAGCGGCAGTAATCCCCGTTCATTTATACGGTATGCCAGCTCAGATGAATGAAATCAGAAAAATTTGTGAAGAATTTGAAGTTCCTATCTTAGAGGATGCAGCGGAAGCTTTAGGTTCATTTTACAATGGTAAAGCTTGCGGAAGTTTAGGCGATATGGCTGCCCTATCTTTCAATGGCAACAAAATCATTACTACAAGCGGAGGAGGCGCTTTGCTATCTAATGACGAAGAAAAAATTAAAAAAGCACGCTATTTATCTACCCAAGCACGCCAAGCGGAAGTTCATTTTGAGCATACTGAAGTAGGCTACAACTACCGAATGAGTAATATCTCTGCAGGTATTGGAAGAGGACAAATGGAGGTATTGAGCAACAGAGTCCTTAAAAAAAGAGCAATCCATACATTTTACACAAAAGAATTAGAGGCCTTTAGATCAATACGTTTCTTGAAAGAACCAGAAGGCTCACTTTCTAATCGCTGGCTTTCTGCATTTATTATTGAAAAGCCAACCAAAAAATGGAATCCTGAGGCAATAAGGCTAGCACTCGACAAAGAAAATATTGAATCAAGACCTCTTTGGAAGCCTATGCACTTGCAACCCGTATATAAAAATGCGGAGTATATTGGGCGAGGTGTTTCTGATTCATTATTCGCTAATGGCCTCTGTTTACCAAGCGACACAAAAATAGATAAAGGATCTCTAGAGAGAATTATAACAATCATTAAAGGCATCTAAAAAATAGGGTCTAAGAATTTTAAACGATTAAAGAAGATCTTTTTTCGGTAAGGTTTTTGATGTATTTAAACTAAAGTTGTAATTCAAATCTATTAACTTTGAAAGAAATCTTCATATATATAAGCTGAGGATTTTCAGGAATGCTTATATAACCGTTTTTTAATTAAATCAAAATCTATTTTTTTCATGAAATACTTTATACAATCGCTAAGGATTTTACCAAGATGGGTGATCATACTTTTAGACCTCATCATGTTGATTCTTGGCGTAAGTATTGCTTTTTATGTTTTATTTGGTTTTGATTCAGAAAAGTCTTTCCGCTTTGATCCTATTATTGCCATAGTTTTATTCGTATTTACCGGCTTACTCAGTATTCTCACCACAAAAAGTTATTCTGGTATTGTTAGGTACACGAGCCTTCAAGATGCTGTAAGAATCTTTTACAGTATGACTTTAGCACTATTTTTAGCTGTCTCTATCAATATTGCCTATGAATTGGTTCATGAGCGCCTTACTGCCTATTCTTTACTTTTAATTGCTTATTTAAATGCAATTTTTTTAATGATCGGCTATCGCATCATTGTCAAGGAAGTTTTTGCCAAATATCTCTTTCCAGACAGAATGAAAGAGACTCCTGTTGCCATTTTTGGTGCTGGGCAAAGTGGTATCATCACCAAGCAACTACTTGATACTGACTCGTCGTCTGCTAAGAAGGTAGTGGCATTTTTTGACGATAATAAAAATAAGGCTGGAACCGTACTCAATGGCAGTAAAATATTTATCGCCAATGAGGAGGTAATGAAAGCAGTAATAAGAAGTAAGAAAATTAAAGAAATAATAATTTCGATTCAAAATATAGAATTGAGCCGAAAAAATGAATTTGTAGATTTCTGTCTTAGCCAAAAAGTTAAGGTATTATATGTACCGCCCCTTGATACTTGGGTGCAGGGTGAGCTAAGCATCAAGCAAATCCAAGATATTCAAATAGAGGATTTACTTGGTAGAGATAGTATTAACTTAGAAAATGATACCATATCAAAAGAAGTCAGAAACAAAACCATATTAGTATCAGGCGCAGCGGGCTCAATAGGAAGTGAACTTTGCAGACAAATCATTCGATACGCTCCTAGGCAGTTAATTTTACTTGACCAGTCCGAAACTGGACTTTACGAAATTGAGCTAGAGTGTAAAAGCATTGTAGGTAAAGATATTTTAGTTCCCGCCATTTGTGATATTAGAGATAAGAAAAAAGTAGATCAGCTTATTAAGACCTATCGACCTGACCTTATCTTTCACGCTGCAGCATACAAGCATGTACCCATGATGGAATCAAACCCCTCCGAGGCGATATTATGTAACATCATGGGTACAAAACACTTGGCAGATAGTGCTCAAAGTACTGGTGTCAAAAAATTCGTGATGATCTCTACCGATAAAGCTGTCAATCCGACTAATGTGATGGGCGCTAGCAAAAGAATCGCTGAGATGTACGTGCAAGCACTCAATAGTAAAGCTGAAGATGATAACAATGAGAAATCCACAGAGTTTATCACCACTCGTTTTGGAAATGTGCTTGGTTCTAACGGTTCTGTGATACCCTTATTTAAAAAGCAAATTGAACAAGGCGGCCCACTCACCATTACCCACCCTGAAATTACAAGATATTTCATGACCATACCAGAGGCTTGTCAACTTGTACTTGAAGCTGGATCGATAGGTAAAGGTGGCGAGATTTTAATATTTGATATGGGTAAATCTGTCAAAATCATCGATCTTGCTAGAAGAATGATCCTATTAAGTGGTCTTGAACCAGAAAAAGATATCCAATTCAAATTTACTGGATTGAGGGATGGTGAAAAGCTTTATGAAGAGTTATTAAATGTCTCAGAAAATACAATCACTACCCATCATGAAAAAATACTCAAAGCTAAGGTGAATACTCCTAGATATAGCCAACTTAGATTTGAAATCGATCGCCTACTTGCTATGGCATTAGAACACGAGGATGAATATGACCTAGTTGGTTTAATGAAACACATCGTACCAGAATATAAAAGTAATTTTAGTAGATTTGAGATTTTAGATAAAAAAAAGCTTGAAGCCAATTGAATATACTCTTCATAAGTTTTGAATAAAAGCCTACATCTTTTCGGATTAAAAAGAATGACAACCTCATATTTGATAAGCCTTCCTGGTATCAATTAAGCATTTAAAAATCCTTTCCATTTAATTACATTTGTGAGCTATTGATTATACCAGATACCCAGTACCTGTGATAGGAAACATAGTATTTTACACAATAAACTAAAAGTTTTTAGAAGTTAAACCCGGATTATGCGTTAGGGTTCGTTATGAGAGCTAAAAATACAAGAAAATCAAGTATTTAACGACTAAGGCATAGCACCGCTATGGTGAAGGCGTTAAATGCAGCGAAGCGTTTGATTTTGAAGTATTTTTCGGAATAGAAATTCTAATGCATATTCCGGGTTAAATCCACCATTCAAATCTTTAATTAAAAAATGAGCAAATTACTCAGCTGTGTTTTTCCGCTCTTTATATTGGCACATACACTCGAAGCACAGTCTATTGGTTTTGACTCAACCTCCTTGACTTATGAATTAATAGATAAAAGAGGAAAAGTTAAAATGAGAGGTGATTTTGATGAACTTAGTTTCTATAACGAAGATAATAGTATCATTTTGGCAGAAAGGAATGGTCTTAAGGGATTATATGATTCACGAGGCACATCGATACTTCCAGTCAAATATAGAGATATCAAACAAATACTTGGAGAGCTCTGGCTGGTAAAAATAAATGATTCCATAAATTTCTCCTTGAAAGCGGGAGTGGTAGACTCTAAAAACCGCACTATAATACCAACTGACTTTTTAAAAATTGAAAAAGGTATAGCCCCAAATCAACTAATCGGTCAAACGAACTTTCAGCATAGCATTTTTCAGATTGATAAGAAAAACAAGCTTTCCGTAATTTTTCAGGCAGACAATATAAGCAAAATACACAATGATAATCTATACCTATTTGAAAGTAATAATAGGAAGGGACTTCTGGATAAGAAAGGAAGATTACTTCAAAAAGCTATTTATGACAGTATAGCACCAATTGATTCTTTACACTTATTAACGCAGAAAGCTGGAATCCTTGCTATCTATTCTATACAAGATGAAAAACTTATCTATGATGATATTAAAAGCTTTGAAATAAAGAACAACTTATTGCAGATAGAGCCATATCCTGTTTATGACTACTTAGACCATGAAGCAAATTTAAAAGTTAAGATCAATGCAGACAGCATTGGTTCGGCCATTCAAAACCACTTGTTGCTTTATAAATCTGGAAGGAATTACTTGTTTTCCATATCAAAAGACAGCTCATTTTTTCTTCCCTCCAAGGAATACTATCAGTTTATCAATGAAAGACTACTCTTAATTAAAGAGAACGAAGCTTTTTTTCTATACGAGTACGATAAAATAGGTAGTTATAATGCACCTATTTATAGTTGGAATAGTGCAAATGTACTCCCCTATCATTTACACCTTACTGACTGGATGGGATACCACTACCTTAGTGACTATAATGGGAATTTGTTATGGCGTGGAGAGTTGGATGCTATAAGTGAAGATCATAATGGTTGGTACCGAGTGGAAAGAAATGGAGATGTCAATTGGCTTGACCATCGTCTGGAATGGATATTACCAAAGCCAGTGCCTTATGATACCAAAATTGATCCTAAAGCTCGCTATATAGCACGAAACGAAAATGGTAAATTAGGGATAAAAGATAAGCATGGAGTTTGGTATATCCGTCCTGTTTTAGATAGTTTAAGATATATAGAAGGTGACCACTACTACTATGAAAATAAAGATGAAAAAGGCCTATTGAGAATTAATGACGGTAAAGAAGTATATATCACTCGATCTAAATTAACATTCCACGAAAATCTACTTTTAGAATGGCAGAAGAACGAAATTAAGACTATTGTGAGCTTAGATGGTTTGATTACGGATTTAAAAGGTGTAATTGGAATAGAAACCATCAGTAGAAATAAATTATATCAACTAAAAAAGAAGAATGGTGACTTTGCCATTTATAAAACTAAAGAAGGAGTGTGGGAGAATCAATTTATCTACGATAGCATAGGCAATTTTCAAAATGGTTTCTTTCCCGTGAAGAAAAATAATCGTTGGGGCTTTATTGACGATCAAGGAAGACTGAGAGTAAGCAATCAGTACGACAAGTTAGGTACAATGAGCGAAGGCTTAGTACCCTTTCAACTTAATGGGAAATGGGGGGCGATCAACTATAGAGACGGAATTAAATTACAGCCTCAATTTGAATCTGTTGGCACCTATATTAATGGACTAGCAATCGTAAAAAAAGAAGGTAAATTTGGAATTACTGATAAAGAAGGCACATTAGTGGTACAGCCTAAATATGACAACATCCGCTATTTTTCTGATAATCGCTTTTTAATTTATCAAGGTGATAATATTGGCATAACCAACGCAAGGGGAACAATAGAGATATTTCCACGCTACTCAGAAATCAAAAGTGCTGGTTTTGATTTTTTGATAGTGAGAAATTCCGAGGGTATCTATGGACTCGCCAATCGAAATGGAAGGAATATCGTGCCTTTTAAATATCAGTCTATTCAGTTTGACCCGATTAACAATGCTTTCATAGCTATTCCATTAAATTGAGTAAGAGAACATTGTTAGTTTGATATTTAGCTAAAAAAGTTTTAAATCACATATCAACAAAACTTTAGAAAGATCAAAAAAGTAAATCAAATGCACAGAGCTTGGTGTGCGATTTTAAATAATTTTTTAAGAAGAGCTGATTTTTTCTAGGTCAAAGCCGTTAAAACTCAATAATATCAATACTTCAGCTTGGAAAAAGCCATTTCAGATTTTGAGCCTATGATAATAGATCAACCTAACTAAAGTATTGAAATCAAGTTATTAACTTTGCACCTTATTTTAATAAAAGGATAACTTTGATAACAGTGAGTGTTATACCTTTGAACCGATATGGGCATATACAACTTTAAATGCAGTTTGAGCGACAATTCATCAGATGAAAGATCAAATCAACATGGATCATCACCAATAAGAAAATATTAATTCCAAGCTTTATGCAGGATACCCTACCAAAAGATAAAAAGCGAGAAACAAAAGATAAAGTGACTAAAGCCAAGCAAGAATACATTGAAGTATGGGGAGCGAGAGAGCACAATCTCAAGAATATCGATGTAAAAATACCCCGTAAAAAGCTGGTAACCATCACTGGTATTTCGGGCAGTGGTAAGTCATCATTAGCATTCGATACCATTTATGCAGAGGGACAAAGGCGCTACATGGAAAGCTTCTCTGCCTATGCTCGTAGCTTTTTGGGAGGTATGGAACGTCCAGAAGTAGATAAAATCGAAGGTTTAAGCCCCGTGATTAGCATTGAGCAAAAAACAACTTCCAAAAACCCGCGATCTACTGTAGGAACAACTACTGAAATCTATGATTTCTTAAGGCTTCTTTTTGCCAGAGCGGGTATTGCTTATTCCTATGTAACTGGAAAACCGATGATCAAACAAAGTGAAGATCAGATCATCGAAAAAATCATAGAAAACTTTGAAGGAAAGAAAGTTCAAATCCTTGCTCCAGTAGTAAAAGGAAGAAAAGGACACTATCGAGAGTTGTTTCAGCAAATTCGTAAAATGGGCTTTGGTAAAGTGAGAGTAGATGGAGTAGTACAAGATCTTACTCCAAAGATGCAACTTGATCGATATAAAGTTCATGATATTGAGATTGTTGTTGACCGTATCATTCCAAGTGAAAAAGATCGATACAGGATCACGCAATCCATCAAGACGGCTATGCAACAAGGTAAAGGCATCATCATATTAATGAGCGATTCCGGAGATCATTTTTATAGTAAATTTTTGATGGATCCAGAAAGTGGTATCTCTTACGATGAGCCTGCACCAAACTTATTTTCTTTTAATTCACCTTATGGCGCTTGCCAAGAATGTAAAGGACTCGGACAGATAGAGACCATCACTGAAGAAAATGTCATACCTGATCCCAACTTAAGTATTAGCAGAGGTGGCATAGCGCCTATTGGAGAATATCGTGATATATGGATCTTTAAAAAGATAGAGGCTATCCTAAAACGATACAAACTCAATCTGACAACTCCAATAAAAAAGATGCCTCGGGAAGTAATCGAAAAACTTCTTCATGGCGATAGTGAATCGGTAGCTGTAAAGTCAGTTAAATACCCTGGTACAGACTGGCATACACAGTTTGAAGGGATTGTAAAGTTTCTTGAGAAGCAAAAAGAAGGTGGAAGTGCGAAGATGCAACGATGGGTAGAAGAGTATACCTCAGTGCAAGAATGTCCTAGTTGTCAAGGTGCCAGATTGAAAAAAGAGTCTCTCCACTTTAAAATAGATAATAAAAATATTGCCGAGCTAGCATTCATGAACCTGAATGAGCTAGCCGATTGGCTAGATGGTTTAGAAGAAAGGCTTACCGATCGACAACTTGCTATTGGATCTGAAGTACTTAAAGAAGTAAGAAAAAGATTGGGCTTTCTACTAAATGTGGGACTAGATTATTTGACTATGAATCGTCCGCTACGAACCCTTTCTGGTGGTGAAGCTCAAAGAATCAGACTGGCGACACAGATAGGTACGCAGCTAGTTGGGGTTTTATATATTTTAGATGAGCCTAGTATCGGATTACACCAAAGAGATAATCAAAAATTAATCGACTCTTTGAAAGAACTGAGAGATCTAGGTAATACGGTCATGGTAGTAGAGCACGATAAAGATATGATGCTCGCCTCTGATTATGTGCTTGACATTGGGCCTGGTGCGGGAAGACATGGAGGAAGAATCGTAAATGAGGGAACTCCCGACGAATTCACCAAACAACCTGGTATAACAGCTGATTATCTCAATGGTAAAAAAGCAATAGAAATACCACAAGAAAGAAGAAAAGGAAGTGGTGAAGAAATAGTATTGAAAGATGCTACAGGCCATAACCTCAAAAAAGTAACTCTCAAAATACCCTTAGGTAAATTAGTTTGTATTACTGGAGTTTCTGGCAGTGGAAAATCTTCTTTGATTCATTCTACCTTATACCCTATCCTTAACAAGCACTTTTTTAGAGGTGTAAAAACACCTCTGCCTTATGAAAGCATATCCGGCCTAGAGCATATCGATAAAGTAATTGAGGTAGATCAAAGCCCAATTGGACGTACGCCAAGGTCTAACCCAGCAACATATACAGGGGTATTTACAGAAATACGAGATTTATTTACTCAACTACCCGAGGCTAAAATAAGAGGTTATAAAGCAGGCCGTTTTTCATTTAATGTAAAGGGTGGACGATGTGAAGAGTGTCAAGGAGGTGGGATGAGGGTCATAGAAATGGACTTCTTGCCAGACGTACAAGTGCCTTGCGAAAAGTGTAAAGGTAAAAGATACAATCGGGAAACGCTTGAAGTAAGGTTCAAAGGAAAATCAATCAGTGATGTATTGGATATGACGGTAGAACAAGCCGTTGAGTTTTTTGAAAACCAGCCTAAAATAGCTCGTAAACTACAAACACTTAAAGACGTAGGACTTAATTACATTACTCTGGGTCAACATGCCACCACTATTTCAGGCGGTGAGGCACAACGTGTAAAACTGGCAACGGAACTATCTAAGAGGGATACCGGACAAACGCTTTACATCATGGATGAACCTTCAACGGGTCTGCATTTTCAGGACATACAGCACCTGATGCGTGTAGTCAACCAGTTAGTCGATAAAGGTAATACAGTCATCATTATTGAGCATAATATGGATATAATCAAGGTTGCTGATCATATTATCGACTTAGGACCAGAAGGGGGTGCCGGTGGTGGACAGATTGTATGCGAAGGTGCGCCAGAACAAGTAGCTAATAATAATAAAAGTCATACTGCAAAATACCTCAAGCTAGAGCTAGAAGAAAGTGTAACCTTAAGTGGTAAGCGCATAAATACATGAGATTACCAGTAGAAAAAAAATAGATAAACAAAGACAGCCTTAAAACATCAGTACTTGCGAATACTTGGACAGCCAAAGAAACAAAGCTCAAAATAAAAAAGTACAAGTCGACTGATGTTAAAAAGGAATGAATAAGCAAAAACTTTGAGAAGATAATAATAAAAGTCATGGACAACCAAAATTTAAAAGAGTTGATTGTAATCGGCGATCGTGTGTTAATAAAACCGAAAACAGAAAACGACAAAACAAAAAGTGGACTATATCTTCCGCCAGGTGTCAAAGAAAAAGAAAAGGTTCAAACAGGATATATCATCAAAGCGGGACCGGGATACCCAATACCACTACCTACGGAGAGCGATGACCCCTGGGTTACAGAACAAGAGAAAGTTAAATACATCCCTTTACAAGTAAAAGAAGGTGACTTAGCAATATTTCTTCAAACAGGCGCCTTTGAAGTGCAGTATGCAGGAGAAAAGTACTTTATTGTACCTCAAAGCTCTATTCTTATGGTAGAACGGGATGAGGGATTATTTGAATAAAATTTTATAAGCAAAAAAAGCTCGATGATAGTCGAGCTTTTTTTATTACATGAATTAGCTAACATGAAAGCTTTTTGAATGAAGCTATTCGGTAGTTTTGTCCTATTAAAAAGCCAACCCCACTCCTAACCCAAGCCATAAATTGTTTTGGAAATTATCAACAACGATATCATCGCCGAAGTGACGATCAATCGCTAAAGTAAGGTAGGTGGCCAAAGGCCCTACATGATAGCCTAGTGCTAAGCCTGAAGTAAATGAATTAAAACTAGTTTCAAAAATATCAAATTGCACCCGATTTCTTGATGTACCTAATAAAATATTGGTACTTAACCAGCGATCATCCAACCAAGATTTCTCAGGAACATTTTTAGAGAATCGGGAAATTTTAACTTTTTGAAACTTTAAACCAAAAGTAGCATTGATGTTATACTCAGAAAGTAGACGACCCGTTGTACCTAATGATTGACCATCCTCATTAACTAATGTAGTTGAGGCACCGAAAAACGATTTCAAGGGTACCGTCATAATACCGAAAGTGAATTTTGAATCGATATAATTGATCTCGCCCTCCTCAGGTATCTCAACCACAAAATCAATATCATCAATAGTTGCTTGGAAAGTATCATCTTTTACGAGAACCTTATTGAGCCGATATAGTAAGCCACCGCTTCTCGGCGTTAATACTAAAACCTTTTCATCCCTCTTGAAAGAAACCTTATCGGAAGGCTTAAATTCATTTTTGTTGATCTGATCAAAATAGGAAATTCCCGAAGTTGAATAATCGATCAGCTCATACAAGGTTTCCTCTTTAAAATACCGTGTTGTATCACCTAATAAGACAGAAAGATGAGATAGCACCATCTCTTGACCTTTTGGAACTCTAATCTTTACAGGATAATGATCATTTCCACTTTTAAAAAAGATCTTATTGTCAGAAGGGAAAATGGTTCCTGTTGAGGATTGTGAAAAAACATGTAAACTGGATGTTACGAAAAAACAAAATAGTATGACAGAGGTATAAAAATAGTTCATAATGCTATTTAAGTTATTGTATGAAAAATTGACAAAAGGCCTTATCGCAGAGTTATATTAAATTTTCATTATAAGCAAAAAACCCGAGAGATTTCTCGGGTTTTTATTAAATCAATTTCTGTAGATTAACAGGGTTACTGAACACCTACTTGAAAATCGTCGATTGTTACTCGTCTAGCACCATCACTATTAGATCGATACCTGAAGGCTACTCTAAAATTACCGCCTTGGAATGCAGCAGGAATTTCAACAGCAACAGGATTCCACACACCATTACCCCCTGCAGGTGCAGGGAACGAAACATTAACACGTGTCCAATCATCTAAATTAATTTCGTCACCATCAAACTCTTCAATAATGTAAAGTTCAGGAGCGGGACCACTAAATCTACTTTCATACTGGAAACGAATTTCATTTGCATCAGAGAAGCTGAATTGTGGAGACACTAAAAAGGCATCTAAAACAGTAGCACCGCTAGCAAAACCATTAGCCCTAACTCCTGCCCCCTCAAAACCAAAATTAGAACAGTTCCACGGCTCAGAACTAGGATTTTCTTGTTCAGCCACAATCCTTAGCCAAGTGTTTCCAACTACATTCTCACAGTCATCAAAAAACTCCTCAAATAACGCACTGAAAGTAGGTGGGAACATCGCTCTATTAATCACATGCACCACACCGTTACCCGTATCATTACTTCTTACAACACTCAAATCTTCATCTCTATTAAGTATGAAGCCATCATCAGTTCGATTTACAGGAATATTGGCTCCGAATGTGGCTATTGCATCAAAATCTTTTTCTTGTATTTGCTGTGCGGTTAAAGAAGTTCTCGCAATATGCGTTCCTATGATAGATTCAAAATCAAAGAGCAAATTACCATCTTCATCCCTATCAGCAAGTAATTGATCCAAGTTGTTATAACCTAAAGTAGCTATACTTATGGCAAACGCATTATTAGTGGGTACAAAAATAGTCAACTGATCTTGAGTACGTGTCCCCGCAAGGTCACCTATGAAACCAGCTTCTTCTACAAACTCAATGAATAAGTCTAGTTCTCCTATAGGATTTCCATCGGCATCCTCACCTATTTGCCTATTCTCCTCATTGAGAATATTAATTAGAATTTCTCTACCTGAAAGTCCTTCTGTAGTCTCACCATCAAAATTTTCATCAATACATGAAAATGTTACTAAGAACACTCCAAGAGATAAAAACCATTTGAATTTATTTAATATTTTCATTTTATGTCTTCTTTTATTTAACCTCTTGCTGTCATATATAATGACTTTTGGAGGTGGTGTTTAATTTGAATGAAAATCTGGGATGAGACATGCTAGAATATCTCATACCCAGAATAATCTAATTTAGAAAATATATCTTACGGTTGTTTGACCTCTCCATGCTTGACCCAATGTAAACAATGGGATCGCAGTCTCTACTGGGAATACTCCAGCTTCACCGGCAATAGTATTCAATGTGAATTGAGCTCTTCCATTAGCATCAGTCCCCTCAAAATTAAGAGGTGCACGCTGTACTGTTCCTACTCCAACACCCCAAGAATCTCTCATCATGTTTCCTACATTGAAAACATCAAATCTTAATTCCAGTCTGTGCTTGTTCACATCTTTAGCTAAATGAATGGTCTGAATAACACTGAAATCAAAACGGTGTAACCATGGTAAAACAGCACCATTTCTTTCAGTTACTTGACCTCTTTTAGTTCTAAGGTAAGGGTCTTGCTCAATATATTGATCTAAAATATTCCACTGCTCTTCAGCAGTTTGAACGATGGCTCCACCTTGTACACGATCAATTAATTGAGCATCTTCAAATGAACTTGGAACATAGAATAAAGATACACCAGCTTGCTCACCAGTCATTTGACCAGAGTAAACATAGGAGAATCTATTTTGCTCACCGCCATCATAGAAAAGGTTGAATGAAGTATTATTCAATTGGTTGATTCCTTTGGTATTAAATGATATCAAACCTACCACTCTATTAGGTTGATCTGTCACAGAGTAACCTTCTTCAATTACGTTTCTACCCACTTGAGTTGGTTGTGGCCATAAAGAACCCGCCTGAGAACCACCTCCTAAGCCAAAGTCTCTCTTTTGTGAGCGTGTGTATGCCAATGAGGTAAATATTCCTTGACCCCAGTCTTTTTGTAAACTAAATGTTAAGGCTTTGTAAGTACCGTCGTTGATATTGGTCAAGAAAAACATATCACCAATACCACCACCACCGCCAGGGTTAGTAGCAAGTCTCTGCTGTCTCCAAATAGGGTACTCCTCATTTCCTACTAAGACTACATCATCAGTAGGTTGACGTGTTAAGTTCACGGCAAATGGAGAGTTATAATCTCTTGAATAAATACCTTCTACTGTAAATACCCATCCGTCACCAAATGCATAATCAGCGGCTAAGTTAGTTCTCCATACTTGTGGAATTCTGAAGTTTGGATCGGTAAGGTTGATGTTATCAGAAATGACAGGCTCTTGCTCTGATGGATCAGGACGATAAAAGTTAATATCAGACTGGAACCCTTGCCATTCTGGGAATCCTTCAGTACCCCACTGATCTTGATTGATACCTAATTGCCCTCTAGTAATACCATTACCGTTAATTTGATTAGAAAGGTGAACAAAAATAGGACGCCCCGTGAACAATCCAGTACCACCACGAACTTGAAGGGTACCATCACTTAATGCATCCCAGTTAAATCCGAACCTAGGTGACCATACAGGAGTCAAACGAGGGAAAACGTCAACTCTTGGTTCAATAAGGTTTTCTGGGTTTCTTGGATCAGGCACCTGTAGGCCAAGCTCATCCAATCTTGGGTTTGCAGGAGCATCTACAGGATAAAAAGGTAACTCAATTCTCAATCCACCGGTTAACTTCAAGTCACGATTGACTTGGAATTCATCTTGAATATATATACCTACCTGTCCGAAAGCTGTTCTATCAACAGGTAAAGTTGTTGGATTATCGGCATCATAAGTGAACCCGATAGCAAATGCATCTGGTATCACAGCCAATTGATCAGCCTCAGACAATGCAGCACCAGTGGCAGGATCAATTCCTAGGACAGCTCTTTGAAAATTACCAAATGATTCAAATCTATAAAAACCATCCCAAACAGGATTGAAGGCATTTTCGAAAGTCATGAATTCAAAGTTAACTCCCGCGGTGATGGTATGTTTACCTGCAAAGTAGTTGAAATCATTAGTAATATTAAATGTGCGTTGATCAAGAAGGTTACCTCTTGAAAATAATTCTGTACCTAATGACATAAAGTACTCAGGACCAGCACCAGTATTTTCAAGCACCTCTACAAAAGGAAAAGTCTGTCCACCTGGTATTCCTCTTTCTCTTACGTCAGCGGTGTAGCCTACTGATAACCGATTAGCCATTTTGTTAGAGATCGAAGAATTCCATTCTGCAACGATACTTTGTACATTATGGTCGGCAGTATAATTACCATTTCGGAAAGTAAGCGCCTCAACACCTCCACGTGAAGTGTTGGTGAATCTAGGGATATCGCCACGGATACTATTAGCATTTACAGAAATATCTCTTGTTTGAAAATATCTGTTGTACCTCAAACTTACTTTATTGCGGTCATTTAAATTATAATCTAATCTTAAATTCAAGCGAGTTTCCTCATTATCAAATGGATATAATTCAAAAGGACCAGTTTCGTAACCAAATAGATCAAACATTTGATCACTTACAAATTGAGCTTGATCAGCGGTCATCCTAGCGATACGCTGCTCTCTATTTTGAAAAAGCCCTTGCTCAGGACGAGCAGCTCTTCTAGTATCTCCAGGTAAATCCTCTGTTTCGTACTCAAAACCTGCGAAGAAAAATAATTTATCTTTAATGATTGGACCACCTACTGTAGCACCATAAATCTGGGAGCTAACGTTGGGAACAGGTATTTCTTGACCACCATTAAGGGTTCTACCACGTGTATTCTGGTTATTGAACACATTATAAGCTGATGCTTTAAACCTGTTGGTTCCACTTTTGGTAATTGCATTGATACCTGCACCTGTAAATCCACTTTGTCGTACGTCATAAGGCGCAATATTTACCTGAATTTCTTCAATAACATCAATCGAAATAGGATTACCACCCGCTAACTGACCACCTAACCCGAAGTTATCATTGTAGATATTACCATCAATCGAGTAGTTGTTAAATCGGTTATTCGCACCACCAAAGCTCTGTCCATTTGACTGAGGTGTCAATCGAGTAAAGTCGTTTAAACTACGGTTGATCGTAGGCATAGTTGTCATTCGTTCTTGACCTAGGTTGGTAGAAGCACCCGTCCTGTCAGAATTGATCAATCGATTATCTACAATAGTAATCTCCTCTAACTCTTGGCTAATCGGCTCCATATCGAAATCGATAGAAAAACGCTGTCCTAGTGCAAGATTTACATCCTCTAGTCGTTGATTAGGATAACCTACGAATGAAGCGGTAATAGAATAGGGCCCACCTACACGCACGTTAGGCATAGTAAACTTGCCATCTATACTAGTAGTAGCACCGTATCGGGTACCTGAAGGCTCGTGTACCGCCACCACATTGGCACCCGGTAAACCTTCACCATTTTCGTCAAATACAGACCCCCGTATACTTGCAGAAGTCACACCCTGAGCAAAAACTTCGCTAGCGAAGCTTCCGATGACCAAGGCAATTGCTGTACATAATAGTAAAGCTGTTTTTTTCATCACTTGATTTTTGATTGTTAAAAGCGTTTATTAGATTTAAACAATGCAAAAGTAACAGCTTGATTAGTATTAACACGCTCTATCTCTTTTATGATATTTTTATCTAATCCGAACCTTGAGTTAACAATTTATTAACATTGGAAAGCAAGGCCTTTTATAGAACTTTACAAGTCAACATTCAAAACCTAAATTTTACAACCTAAATTATTTTAAAAGCACGCCTTGAAGCTGAACACTAATATATTAGACCAAGAATTTAAAAGCTTAAATTTTCAAAAGCAACACATCAACCTGCAAATTGATAGGCTGTTTATAGATAGTCGGAAAAGAAATATTCATGCCAATGATCTTTTTATTTGTCTACCTGGTGAAAAGCATCACGGAAGAAATTTTATACCCCAATTAATACAAAAAGGCATCCAGTTTTTTCTTGGTAAACAGCTTCATGATTTAGCATCAAAATATCCTCACATCTATTTTTGGGAAACTGAAAATGAAATCCAAGCTCTACAGAAGTTGGCGCATTTAATTAGAGAGCAATTCGATGGTGAAGTGATCGGAATAACCGGAAGTAATGCGAAAACCATCATCAAAGAATGGTTAGGTTATAGTCTTCAAGATGAATTTAAAATCTGCAAGAGCCCCGCAAGTTACAATTCACAAATTGGCGTACCCCTCTCTGTAGCAAAGCTTGAAGCGGAACATGACTTAGCAATATTTGAGGCAGGTATTTCAGAGCCAGGAAACATGCTACCGCTACAGGCTATTATTAAGCCCACTATAGGAATTTTCACCAATATTGGCAGTGCGCACCAAGAGAATTTTCATTCCACAAAGGAAAAAATCAGAGAAAAAATTATCCTCTTCAAAGATGTAAAAAAACTAATCTATTGCCTAGACCACGAAGATATAGCCCACGAAGTAAGGCTATCCAGTATCCCTAGTATCACTTGGTCGCTCCATTCTCAATCCGCTGATTTTTGTTTTTCGTGGAATGAGGAAACAAGTTGTCTTCTACTTAAAAATGAGGCCTACCCTACTCCACTTCAAGATAGCTATTCGATAGAAAACCTTTGTCATTTGATCGTAACCCTAAAAATACTTAACCTCAGTACCAAAGCAATTAAAAATAAAGTTAAAGCTATCCAATGGCCTTTCATGAGGTTAGAACTTTTACAAGGAAAAAATGACAACAAAATACTCAAAGATGTTTACACCAACGACATAGAAGGCATTGAAGCCGCTCTCGAGTACCAAAAAAGCTTGCAGCACAAGGGACCGAAAACTTTAATTTTATCTGAGCCTAGTAATAAAAGTGAACAATATCTTCTTCAATTGAAACAATTACTGAGCACTTCTGGCTTAGATCAGATAATACTCATTGGTAATCAATTTGAACAAATTATATTACCGCATTTGCAGTTATATCAATTTAATACTGCTTATGATTTGATTCAATCAGGACGACTGATGGAATTAAAGGAAGAACTTATTTTATTGAAAGGCTCACAAAATTCATCCATCTCGGACCTTCTGCCTTTTCTTCTCGCAAGACGGCATGGTACTATTTTTGAGATAAACTTAGAAGCAATAGCACAGAACTTCAGGACCATAAAAAGTACCTTAAATCAGAAAACAAAAATCATGTGCTTAGTGAAAGCCTCTGCATATGGCACTAGTGCATACGAAATTGCTAATACACTGAGCAATGAAGGAGCTGATTACCTAACAGTTGCATACCCAGAAGAAGGAGTTGAATTAAGAAAAAAAGGAATCAATCAGCCGATTATGGTGCTCAACTTTAGCCCTTCTTTAAAAGACCTTATTGTGCCATTTCAACTAGAACCTGAAATCTATGAGCTAGAACAACTTCAAGCACTGCTCCCATTAGTAAGGCACTTCACTGATGAATTTCCTGGGATACATATAAAAATAGAGACGGGAATGAATCGCCTTGGCTTTAAAGCATCTGAACTCAGGGAGGTTTGCGAACTTATCTTAAAATATCAAATCCCTGTACGGTCAGTTTTCACTCATTTGTCATCTGCAGACCAACTGGAGGCGGGTGACTTTACAAGAGGTCAGATTGCAAAATTTGAAAATGCCTATACATTGATCAGTCAATCAATCAATCAATCACCCTTAAGACACATCCTAAATACATCAGGAATAATGCATTATCCCGAGCACCAAATGGATATGGTAAGATTGGGTATAGGGATATTTGGTTTTGGCAGATTGAAAGATGAAGTGAAACTTTCCCCTGTAGGTAGAGTAAAAACATTTATTTCACAAATCAAAACAGTTGAAGCTGGGGAGGCTGTCGGTTATGGTAGAACATTTGTTGCTGATAAGCAAATTAAAATTGCCATTCTCGGTATGGGCTATGCCGATGGACTTAGCAGACTACTAGGCAATGGCAAAGGAGGATTTTTTATAAAAGGTGTTTTTTGCCCTACCGTGGGTGCTATTTGCATGGATATGTGTATGGTGGATGTAAGTGAACTTAGAAATATTAACAAAGGTCAAGAAGCAATATGGTTTGAAAACCAAGATGAGGTGGAAAGCATCGCTAAAGCGGCTCAAACTATCCCTTATGAAATCTTCACGAGTATTGGACCACGTGTAGAAAGAGTATTTTACAAAGAGTAAAGTAGCTTGAATTTTAATTAGCAAAACTCTCAAAATCAGTTAGTATTTGGCTGGATAAAATTGAAAATAAATGCAAAAATGATGCATCTAATATGTATTTGATAGGAGGCTCATCAATAAAACCTTACTGAAATCAAACTTAGGCGATAATATTTATCAATGTAAACAATCAAGTTTCATTGAAAAGCAAAAAGAACTGCTTTAGCTCTTAAGTTGGCTTAGTTAGGGCACCCTTAAAAACAACTAAATTGTTGATAAATAAATCATAAAATCTAAATTTCATTTATTTGAGTGCATGGTTTTTATTCAATAGTAGTGATAATGCTTGCACAAAAATGTCTGAAATCGACATTTTTGTGCAAGCATTATCGTGATTCGTAAGTGGCATTTGAAAAAAATTAAATATGCTTATCCACATAACTACATCAATAGATATACGCATTGAAAAGAAACAGCTTGTTACTTTGTTC
>JAFIEW010000196.1 GCA_020832375.1 Cyclobacteriaceae bacterium | reverse complement strand
GTGGTGTGAGAGGCGCACCGTGGGCTTATGGCTCACGGCCGTCTACTCGATTATACCTTGTTTTTTCTTTATATCAGGTCGTTAATGTCATCTTGAAATACGTGTTTTCTGTGGTATTCTAAATAGTTTTCTCTACTTTCAGGGAAAATTCGCATTTTATTTTTTGCTGTCGGATTGATGCTTAGTTTATCCCAAGTATATGAACTTAATTGAGTTCCACAAATCAATTCTCCACTGTCAGAAAAAGTTATATATCCTTGGTCAAATAATCTGTCATAAGTTGGGGAAAGTGCAAGCCCATTAAGGTAATCTAATGCTTGGTCTTCTCTTTTTTCTTTAATACAAACGCTATATGGTTTAATATGACTTGCAATAAGAAGTCTTTCGTCTGTTATTTTTGAAAAAGGACATTGAGGCATATATTCTATAACCGCTCTGCGGTATCTTTCTTGACCAATTCTATATGATTTTTTAATTTGTTCAATTTCAGCGGTATCAACTTCCTCTGTTTCTATTATGTTCAATGCACTTGGATGAACAAATGTTCTAAATTGGTAATCGAGTAAAATTCTAAAATAAAATAATGGTCTATTATTTTCTTCTGCCTGATTAACAGGGACTAATTTAAGTATAGAAAGGTAACTGATTTTTGGTAAGATTAATTCACGCCAAAGTTTCCAAATATAATCGTCTGACCTTACGTAACCTCTATTTTGTTTTTGGGATAAGTTGTCTGAGGCATCATAAATAGAAAATGAGATATGTTCATTTTCTATACTTTGTACTTCTTGATATCTGTCATTGTAATATTGGCTTATGTCATTATGGTAAATTTGTTCTTGAGCGTAATACTCTGCTTTGGCATCGTCTAAATATTTTAGTAAGTTAGTTTTACTAAAAAAGCAAGTGTTTTCTTGAATGACAGCACCATTTTCTCTTGCAGAATCTATTGTTTTACGCTTCTTTTGAGTGTCAATATGTTCAAGACCCCAAGTTGAGTAATCAAAAAAGTTAGAAATTCTTTGTCCTAACTCGCCATTGTATGTACCTACGTGTTTTTTTGACTCTCCGTTTCCGTCAAATTGTGCTAATTTATTTGACCTATGGATAAAACTATCTTCGGCTCTAAAGTCCTGAATGGAATCTATTATGAAATATTCAACGTTTTCAATTTTAATTTTTTGGTATTCAGCCATTATTTAGCATATTTAGTTATGTCCATTTGTTTCATTAAGGCAATAAGAACATCAACTACGATGCTATTTCCTGCTTGTCTATACATTTGAGTGTCGCTCACAACTTGTTTGAAGTCATCACGAAAACCCATTAAACGCAAACATTCTTTGGGTGTTAATTTTCTGATTTTTCCAGTATGAGTAACATAGTTATCAACTCCAGCCCTGTGCATTTTGTGCATACTTTGCAAGAGTGGTCTTGCCACTTCTAAGTCGGTTTTAGTTGATGTTTTAAAGGTTTTTGTTCCACTACTCAAAACGTAATCACGAACTTTGTCTGATAAATAATATTTTTCTTCAACGTTATTCACATCAAAAATAAATTCATCAAATTCGCTTTCTCCTTGTTCAAATACAAAATCTCCGTGCCAATTAAATTGCTGATTTGCCTTTTGGCACAGTGCAATTTCTCCATTTATTTGAGTGTAGCGTTTATTTCTGTTTTTTGAACTAGTTACAAATTTTACTCCTTTTTCTTTCAGATAATATTTGCTGTCTGTAAAATCTTCCAAAAAATCCTGCATTTTGTATTCTAATTCAACAGGTTCTGGAAAAGTAAATTCTGCGTTTTTATCTTTGAAACCAACAACAAAAATTCTTTCTCTATGTTGTGGCATTCCATAATTTTTAGCATTTAAAACTTGATAAAAATATTTATAGCCAAGTTCGTCAAAAGTTGCTTTTATGGTTTCAAAAGTATTTCCGCTGTCGTGATTTATTAATCCTTTTACATTTTCAAAAATGAAAACATTTGGCTGGCTTTCTTTTACAACTCTTGCAAATTCATAAAACAAAGTCCCTCTTGTATCGTCAAAACCTCTGCGTTTTCCAACCATAGAGAAAGATTGACAAGGGCTTCCACCAACTAATAAATCTAATTTTCCTTTGTATTTTTTGCCGTCTATGTCGTGTACATCATTGTACCAATTACTTTCAGCAATTTCATAATTTGCAAAATAACTTTGCTTTGCAAAGTTATCAATATCACTTGCAAATTGAATTTCTGTTTTTAAATTTAAACGTTTCAAAGCATACTCAATTGCTCCAATTCCCGAAAACATTGTCCCAATTCTGATAGTTGCATTTGGATTTGATAATTCTTTTTCTCTCCAGTCTTTGTCAAATTTTAGGGTAGTTTGTTTGGTTAAATATTGGGTCAATTGGTCGTTTACAATATTTAAAACTTCTTGATACTTTGGGTAACTTTTCAACTCGTCAAAAATGCGAGTAGAGTAGTGGTAATTCAAAAGTGTGTTTTTGTCTGTTTTTAAGATTTGGCATAAATTGTCCAACTGCTCAATATTTAATTGGCGTTCGTTTTTTTCAATTTTACCTAGTGTTGATGGGTCAATGTCGATATGCGAAGCGACTTTGCGAAGTGGAAAACCCAATTCTGTCCTTTTTTGTTTGATGTATTCTCCAAATGTAACTTCCATATTTGTCTATTTTTATGTTCGGACTAACTTTGTCCAAAAATACGGAATCTGTTTTTCGTGTGCAAATTTTGTTATCAACGGTCGTCTTTCAAAATAAGGTATAACGGTTCTCAGCTATACGCAGGCAGGGATTTTTACCACTAAACTTTCCTACGAAGAACTGAACTTTAAATTTACCACTTTCCTTTCCTACGAAGCACGAACCCCCTGCTTGCGTATAGGTGATGTGTGTGCCTTGAATGGTGAATATAGGTCAAAA
>JAFIEW010000045.1 GCA_020832375.1 Cyclobacteriaceae bacterium | reverse complement strand
AGCGATTGATTTTGAAGTAGTTTGCGCTCGGAATAGAATTTCTAATGCATATTCTGGGATTAACCGTTTGGGTTAATGGATAGGTTCTATTGGAATCTATCAAATTTTAATGGGGATGACCTTATTACAGGAAGTTAAGTGAAATGAAGCTAAAAAGTGCAAGGGGTATGAACCAATAGTTTTAGCTACTATCCTATCAACACCATTTTCGATAATGAAGACATCTTTCTTAATGTTAAATCTTATGGGGTCTGCAATTGCAATCAATTATCAACCCCATAAGATTATTTCAATACTAAAAAAACTTAGCTCACCGCAGAAACTTCAGCTTCACGGTGTATTTTTTTCACAAGACCTTGAAGTACTTTTCCAGGACCACATTCGATAAAGTCTGTTGCTCCATCAGCTACCATTTGTTCAACAGACTGAGTCCAGCGAACGGGTGCTGTAAGCTGAGCGATGAGGTTTTTTCTGATTTGTTCTACATCGATCTCCGCCTTTGCAGTGTAATTTTGGTAAACAGGACATTTTGGCGTTTGAAAGTTGGTATTAAGAATGGCTTTCTTCAATTCCTCTTCGGCAGGCGCCATTAAAGGCGAATGGAATGCCCCACCAACAGGCAATATCATCGCTCGTTTTGCCCCAGCTGCCTTCATGGCTTCGCAAGCCTTTTCAACAGCAGAAAGCTCACCACTAATCACCAATTGTCCAGGACAATTATAATTTGCAGCAACTACTACACCTTCTATTTGATCGCATACCTCCTCTACCTTCGCGTCTTCAAGGCCTAAAACTGCAGCCATCGTACCCGGCTGACTTTCGCATGCAGCTTGCATGGCAAGAGCACGCTTGTGCACAAGCCTCAAGGCATCTTCGAAATGCAAGCATCCGTTTGCAACTAAGGCAGAGAACTCTCCTAGCGAGTGTCCCGCTACCATATCAGGAGTTACCTTATTGACAGTAGCCAAGACAACGGAATGTAAGAATATAGCAGGCTGCGTAACTTGAGTTTGTTTCAAATCGTCGGCGCTTCCTTCAAACATCGTCTTTGAGATGGAAAAACCCAAAATCTCATCGGCTTTATCAAAAAGAGCCTTGGCTTCAGCTGAAGTTTCATAAAGATCTTTCCCCATTCCGGGAAATTGTGCTCCCTGTCCGGGAAATACATATGCTTTCATCTGTTTAAAATTTAGTTGGAAGACGACAATTGTGAATCAAATTACATTCACCCAACATCATCTCAATAATACAATAAGCTTTGATGCTTCTGGGATTCAGCCGAAATAAACATCATTTATCAACAAAATCGAATTTTTAGATTGATGATAGTGATAAAAAAGGATCAAACGTACTTTTCACAAAGCTTACTCAAAATCAATAAGCGCGATCCAATTTTCCACTCATGAAATTAATAAATGCCTTATTCACCACCTTATGTCCACCTGGGGTAGGATAGTTACCCGTAAAATACCAATCACCCAAGTGATCAGGACATGCACGGTGTAGATTTTCCACTGTTTGATAAACCACTTGCACCTCAGGTTCGAAGCCTTCAGGTCTAATAATTTCAGCAATTTTATCTGAAATTTGCTCCACAGTAAAGCGATCATACAGCTTCTGGACCTGATTCTGTGGGGATGATGTTCCTAAATTAGCTTCCGCGTCTCTTAGAGCCTCTTCCAAAAGATGAGACAAGCCCTCCTCTAGTAAAAGTGATAAAAGCGCTCTAAAGGCAACAAACTCTTTCATCTTACTCATATCGATACCATAGCAATCGGGGAAACGGATCTGAGGTGCGGAAGACACCACCACAATTTTTTTCGGCTCTAGTCTACCTAGCATCCTAAGGATAGACTTCTCCAATGTGGTACCTCTCACAATACTATCATCAACCACCACAACGGTATCCACTTGCTTACGGATCAACTCATAAGTAGTATCGTAGACGTGAGCTACTAACTCGTCGCGGTGATCATCATCGGTTATGAAAGTACGAAGTTTCGCATCTTTAATGACTAACTTCTCCACCCGAATATTGAAATTTAACAACCTTGCCAACTCCATGCGAGCCTTATCGGTATTTTGTAGTAGCAACTCTTGTTGTTGATCTTTAAGATGTGCTTCTAAACCTTGAATCATTCCTAAAAAGGATGTTTCGGCAGTGTTGGGTATATAAGAAAAAACAGTATTCTCAAGATCGTAATTGATCGCTTTGAGTACTTCAGGTACTAATAAGCTACCCAATCTCTTACGCTCTCGATAAATACCCGGATCAGATCCACGTGAGAAATAAATGCGCTCAAAACTACAAGACTTCTTTTCCTTGGGTGTTATAAATTCCTTTTCAGCCACCAACCCTTGTCGATCCACAATGAGTGCATGCCCCGGCTTAATTGGCTTTATAGCATCATAAGGCACATCAAATGCTGTTTTGATAGCAGGTTTTTCTGATGCTACCACCACAATTTCATCATCTTCAAACCAATATGCAGGACGAATGCCATGAGGGTCGCGTGCTACAAAAGCAGCTCCTGATCCTATCATTCCAACCATCGCATAGCCCCCATCAAAATCACGACAGGATCTTTTCAAAATGCGCCGTAGATTAAGCTCATCTGCAATAATGCGGGAGATTTGGTGATTATCGTATCCCTCCTCTTTTTTCAGGTCAAAGATACGTTGGTTTTCCTCATCAAGAAAATGACCTATCTTTTCCATCACCGTAACCGTATCTGCTTTTTCTTTAGGATGCTGCCCTAAGCTCACTAAGTTATCGAAGAGCTCATCAACATTGGTCATATTAAAGTTGCCAGCCATCACCAGATTTCGGCTTCGCCAATTATTTTGTCTTAACATGGGGTGGCAATACTCAATACCATTCTTACCATGGGTGCCATAGCGTAAATGCCCCATCCATACTTCACCTGTAAAAGCGCACTCCTCTTGAAGAGACTTGGCATCATAAAAACTGTCACCGAGTATTTTTTGTGACTTTTTATACTTCTTGGCTACCTTTTTAAATATATCAGCAATAGGCTGTTGGTCAATAGAGCGATATCGACTAATGTAACGCACACCCTCCGGAACATCAATCTTAATATTGGCTATACCCACTCCATCTTGGCCCCTATTGTGTTGCTTTTCCATCAAAAGATACATCTTTTGATAGGCGTAGGTAACGCTACCATACTTGTCGATATAGTACTGAAGCGGTTTTTTGAGTCGCAGAAGTACAATTCCGCATTCGTGTTTTATGCTGTCGCTCATATAGTTTGCCTACCTATTGGCAAGCGATTAATGAATGATTGAGATGAGGAATTAGAATTTCCTTTATTAAAATGCAAAAGTAACATTATTTGCAAGCTCCACCAAAAGGCTAGGTCGAAAGAAAAAGTATAATAAAGGCAATATCAAAACCATATACAAAATAATAGCGGGTCGTAATAAAACAGGAGATGACCCTGCCTCACTTAAAGGCTTTCTAAAATACATGAAATAGGGAATCTTTAAGTAATAAAAAAGAGCTATCACTGTATTGACTAGGCCCGCAATCAGCAAAACCAAATAAGCTGAGTTAGCTTCTATACTATATACTTCCCACCATGCTGAAAAAACAAGCAATTTGGCTGTAAAACCTAAGGTGGGAGGTAGTCCTGTGAGAGAGACCATTAACACAACGGTCAAGATAGCCCATAATCGATGTCGCTCGCCCCAACCTGAAAAAAGCTCCATACGATCATCTTGATACACTTTCTCTAGCATTTGTATCAGGAAGAAGACCGCTAGATTCATCAGCAAATAAGTGATCGCATAAAAATACAAGCTCGACATACCCGAATGACTTTGTAAAGCCAATGCACCTATTAAGATACCGCTATGCCCGATGGAAGAAAATGCTAACATTCTTCTAGCCGATCGCTGTGCCAAAGCCCCTACATTACCCAAGGTCATCGTTACTATAGCAATAAAGATGAGTACCTCTTGCATAGATATGCTGTTCTCATACCCCACCAAAAACAGTTGCCAGTCACTCGCGTAAAGAAAGCGACCTAATACCACCAATGCAGCTAGCTTTGGTACAACCGAAAATAAACCCACCACAGGAAGGGGTGCTGACTGATAAACGTCCGGAATCCAAATATGAAAAGGCACGGCCCCGATTTTAAACAAAAAGCCTGTAAGGGTTAGTAAGGCTGCAATCGCTACGGCAGCCATAGGCGCATTGGTCAAGCCTTCTGCAAATTGGGGATCGGTAAGGTTCATGCTACCTGTAAGACCATAAAGCCAGCTCATACCATAAACCATCAATGCTGAGCTCACGGCCCCAAAGAGCAAATATTTCATTGCAGCCTCCGCAGCCCGCTTTTTCTTACCAAAATAGACTAAAGCATAACTTGCTATGCTTAATAACTCTACAGATAGGTAGACCATGAGCAAATGGTTGGACATAGTGAGCAAAGAAGCACCCAGTAAAATTGCCACCATCAAAACCTGATATTCGATATTAAGATTTGCTTTATCTTTGGTAATCAGCGCATATACTAGTACAATAGCGAGAGTCAAAACATAGGCAAGCTTAAATAGATAGCTCCATGATTGTACTTGCAACATCCCACCAAATAAAATATGAGAATCGGTAGTTACTGCAAATAAAACTCCTTGGTCTCGCTGCAAGAGAAATACTAGCACCACCAAACTTACCAAATGAAAGGTGGTGTAAAACACATTAGCTTGGCGCAACGGCTTAATGACCGCTACAAGCAGTAAGAGCACAAGAGTACCTATGATACCTAACTCAAAGCTAAAGCTAGAAAGGTCAAGGATGGTTTGTTCTAGTCGATCTGATAAAGTGGCTATCTCCATGTTATTATGCTTGCAAAATCATCAAAAGCTCATTGACAGCTGTGCCGATTTTGTTTAAAATCAGCGAGGGGAATATCCCAAATAGCAGCATGAGCGCCGACAAGGGTACAAATAAGATCCAGTAGCGAAGGCTAATGTCTTTCAAACTGCCAGTAAAGCCAGAAACTTTGACATAACTAGGCCCAAAAAACATGCGCTGCAGTGTCCACAGATAATAGGCAGCACTCAGAAGCAAGCCTGCGGTGGAAAGAAAAGCCCATAAAAATGAATACTCTTGAACTTGCGCTCCTTTGAATACACCAAGAAATACGAGCATTTCAGCTACAAATCCTGAAAAGGCAGGTAAACCCAAGCTTGCAAAAAAGCTTATGGTTACAAAAAAGGTAAAATAAGGGGTTTGCTTTGCTAATCCACTGTAATTGGCGATTTCTCGGTTTCCAGTTTGCTCATAGATCACTCCCGTAATTAAAAATAGCGCCGCAGAAATAATCCCATGACTAAGCATCATGTAAAATGCACCACTGAACCCCTCAACGGTAAGGCTGCCCATTCCCACAAACACAAAACCCATGTGAAGGATAGAACTGTAGGCGATTAACTTCTTCAAATCCCTCTGCGCTAAAGCATTAAAACCTGCATACACGATTGATATCACCCCAACAATCACTAACCATGAGCTAAAGGTGATGAGCTGCTCTGGAAAAATTTGAATACCCGCTCTCAGGATTCCATACCCCCCAATTTTGGTAAGGATACCCGCTAGCACCACGGATATAGCGGTAGGTGCTTCTACGTGTGCATCGGGAAGCCACGTATGGAATGGTACCGCCGGCAGCTTAATAGCAAAGCCAACAAACATAAGGAAGAAAGCCCAAGCTCTAAAACTCCAGCCGCTATTCTCTGATGTATTGGATGGTGACAATAAAGCATCAGGACTATAATTCGCAGCGTCACGCATATACTTCATGTTGAATGTCCTCACCAGATCATTGCCTACAATCTCACCCGAAGCAACAGCAGCTTGCACCTTTTGAGCAATGGCGTCATTGTACTCATCTGCATGCTCGATTAGATTGGCGGACACTGCTGTCTTCACTGGGTCGAATGAAGCCGTATACAAGCCTATAATGACTATTAAAATCAAGACAGAGCCAAAAAGAGTGTATAAGAAAAACTTGATCGCTGCATACTCTCTCCTCGGCCCACCCCACAAGCCAATGAGGAAGTACATCGGCAAGAGCATGAATTCGAAGAAGAGATAGAAGAGAAAGAAATCTAGAGAGATAAAAGCGCCCATCACGGTACCTGAAAGCAAGGCATATAAGGCAAAATACGAGCGGGTTTGCTTATTGATATTCCATGAAGCAATAGCACCAGTCATCATGACAATACCGCTCAACAAAACTAGTAAAATACTGAAACCATCTACTTCTAGGTAGTATTCTACCGATAGCTGACCAATGGTGCCAATGGATAGATCAAACCAATTGAGCTGCACCGCATACCGACCAGGATCACTGGGGTCGAAATCTACGAAAAGTGCTATTGCAAGCACGAGCTGTATACCCACCACAACTGCATTCACCCAGCGGTGCCAGTCGCTCTTGCCAATGGGACTGATAAATATGGCGATACTCCCTACGATAGGGATAAAAATCAATAAGGATAACAGGTAATTTTCAGGCATTTTAAAGTCCTAATATTAGTTGTTTACGCTGTGAAAATTGCATAATTAATACTATGCAATTTTCACATTTCTTCTATTTACGATAATGTCGAAGTATGAACAAGACTACTTCTGACATTGGAATATTTTTACTGATTAAAGCAAATTACCAATTTTTATTAAAAGGGAAGATTGAAATTTTTAAACCCCGACCATCCTTTAAGTTGTAAAACAACACATACGGTAACTGCGGTTTTTAAGTCAAGCGACTATTAATTCGCCACATGCCGCCTATCTTTATTCCAAAATTAAAATACACTCAATTCAAACCACCAGCACCAACACATAAAGCAACACTCCAAGTAAAATAAAGGCAGCCCATAAGATATGCGTTTGCACTGCTCCCGCTTGCAGCGATCTCGCCATACCGCCAGCTGTCCTCACCGATCGAGCGGCAAAATGAGTAACTCCATCTACCAACACACGATCAATCCATGCAACAACCAAAGAAAAGGTGATCATGATAATGCCCAATAAATCTACCAGTGGCACAACCAGTTGCTCTTCAGGAATTTGATTGGCCTTAGCTCCCGCACTTGCTGTAGACCTTACCCATCGCGCCAAAGGTAGCAAGAATTTACTCTCTATAAAGTGAAACAACTTGATCATGACTAAGCCTGGCACTATGAAGAGTAGGCTCAATGCCTGATTCAAGCCCCAAAAATTAAAAGCAAGCTTCTTAGATAGCAAATGTTCCATTCCCGCACTGGCCTCAGACTTCGTACGCCGATAGGACAAATAAAGCGCACCAATAACCAGCAGAACGCTGAACACACCAACATAGACAGCAAAAGCTCCCTTAAACGCTAAAATCGAATTTTGCCAGCTCAAATCCTGCCAAACTGCGGTCGAGAAATAATTAGAAAGCCCCTCCTCTAAATGAGTAGTACCTCCGAGTGGATTCCAACTCAGTACATAAAAAAGGCTCATTCCAACTAGAAAAGCAACCGCCAGCTTTTGAAGGCCCCAGCGATTATCATTTTTATTTTCGAGGGATGAGGACACGCTCGCAGTCCCCTCAAAGGTGAGCCAGTAGGCACGCATCATGTAGAAAGGAGTTAAGAATACGGTCCCCCAGATAAAGCCCAACAGCAATAAGGGAATCAACCCACCCCCCGCTTCGCTACTTTCTAGGCTCCATGCCGAAAGATCAAGCAAGATGAGATCCTTACTGATAAAACCACTCGTGAGCGGAAAACCACAAAGCGCAAGCCCACTCACTATGAATGCTACAGCCAAGAAAGGTGACTGTTTCCTCATTCCACCCAAATGGAACATGTTTTGAGGGTCATATTGCTTTTTATTAGCCGCTTGAAAAGATTGCTTTGCCTTCGCAATTGTAGCGGCAGCGATCAAGAAAAGCGCTGCCTTAAAAAAGGCATGTGCATACAAATGGTAGAATGCGCTATCGTAAGCACCCGCACCTACTGCAGCAAACATCAACCCAAGTTGAGATAGCGTAGAGTAAGCCAGCACCTTCTTTATATCGGTCTGGTAAATGGCGCTATATCCTGCAAAGAATGCAGTAATCGACCCTATCGCCACCGCTAATAATGAAGCCTCGAAGCTCAACATAAACGAAAGGCGCAGCAACAGATAAATACCTGCCACTACCATGGTGGCCGCATGAATCAATGCTGATGCTGGCGTAGGCCCTTCCATAGCGTCGGGAAGCCATATGGCAAAAGGAATCTGCGCAGACTTGCCCATTGCAGCTATCACTATCATTACCGATGCTAAAGTAAACCAAGTTACAGGAAGCTGATTTGTATGCGTACTATGTTCTACTAGCCACATCCCATCGACAAAAAACTGTTCACTCATCAGGCTCGCAATTTCTCGAATAGAAAAAGTCTCGAATTGATAGTAAATGATCATCAAACCCAAAACAAGAAAAATATCCGATACCCTATTGATGAGAAATGCTTTTTTTGCTGCGATACTTGCTTTCGATTTATCAAACCAAAAACCAATTAACAAGAAGGACATCCACCCTACCAGCTCCCAACTCATAAAAAGTAAAAATAGCTGATCGCTAGCCACCAAGAGGCTCATAAAAAAGGTAAAAAATACGATATAGCTTAAGAAGCGAGGGAAATGAGTATCATTTCTCATATAGACAATGCTAAATAACTGCACCATAAAAGCTACTACAGCCACCAAAGCAAGCATCACCACCGATAGATAGCTAAACTCCACACTCCAATTAAAGGAAAAGGCATTCTCAACTGAAAACCAAGCACCTTGCATGATAATGGAAGCATCAGAGCGGAGCTGCACGAGCAAAACCGAGGCGAGTAATACATAAGTAAATGAGGCAATTCCACCCAAAACAGGCGCAAGCGATCGTTTTGCATTGGGTAAAAGCAAATAAGCCGCAGGCAAAAGCGGTACTAAAAACAGCAATAAAAAGAAATAGGATGACTCGTTGATGATCTCCATAGATTTGCTCGCTAGCCTTTGAGTTCGGTAATTTTATCTAAGTCTGATGTTTTAAAATATTGATACACCTTGATAATGATGGCAAGACCTACGGCCGCTTCGGCTGCGGCCACAACCATTACGAAGAGCGCCAGAAAGTGGCCTTGCATCAAAATTGGGTCAAAATAGGCGAAGGACACTAAATTAATATTGGCAGCATTGAGCATCAACTCAACCCCCATCAGCACGACAATAGCATTTTTCTTAGTGATCACAATAGCCAAGCCTACAAGAAAAAGTGCTGCCGCCAAAACAAGAAAATATTCTATTGGTATCATTTGACTTCGTGATCTTTACGTGCCACATAAACCGCCCCAACCAGTGCAATGAGCAATAAAACAGCAATTAGTTCGAAGGGAAGAATATAATTACTCAGCATCAGTACGCCCACATTTTCAATGATTGACCCTTGCACATTCAGCTCTTGATTTTGCCAGCTCAAAGATGAAAAATTAAGCTGAAACAACGAAACGTAAAATATTGCCCCTAGACCCACCGTCAGTAGCAATGCCGGAAGCCGGTTGTGCGTTTCAGTGTACATGGCTCGCTCAGCAAATCGGTTGGTAAACATCACCCCAAAGATCATAATTACCAAGATACCTCCCGCATAAATGAGCAATTGCGAGATGGCCAAGAAGTCAGCATTAAGCAATAAATAAAGCACCGCAATCGCCAACATAGTCGCCAATAAACTAAATGCAGCTCTGAGGACATTAGATGTAAACAAAATATAAACCCCTCCCAAAAGAGCTATACTACCAAATGCAAAGAAAATTAAAATATAGATGTTTAACTCCAAAGCTTATTCCGTTTTATTATCGTTATCATCTTTTTTAGGCTTTCTAACTGGCATCTTAGGTTTGAAAGCTGCTTTTTTTGACGTTGCCGCTGTATCCCCATCCTTTTTTACCGGTGCTGCAGCTTTTGGCTTTGGCTGCGCCGCTTTTTTTGCAGGGGATGTGGACGGCGTCGCGCTAGTCTGTTTTTTGGCAGCCGCTTTCTCAGCTTGAGCTTTCTCCCAATCTTGTTGCTTCTCTGATACTTCCTGATCCGTCATTTCAGAAAAATTAAACAGATGATCTCTAATGTCGAAAGTGCTATAATCGTAGCTCTTAGTCATGGTAAGGCATTCCGTAGGACAGACGGTGGTACAAAGCCCACAAAAGCAACATTTTGCCATGTCGATATCAAACTTAGCGGCATAGAGTCGCTTGCTCGTGCCATCGCTCGTCTTCCCTATCTCTTCTGCCGAACGAATCGGCTCAATGTCAATACAATTTACCGGACAAACCTTCGCACATTTGTCACACACAATGCAGTCATCGATCTCATTGTGAAGCTTATACCGACCATTATCCGGCACAGGAAAACCATTATGAGGGTAGTCGATAGTTACCAAGCCATCTTTCACCTCCTCAAAATTAGTATCCGCCATTGCAGTAGGCAAGTGACGTTTCCTAGAAGCGCCGATATGCTTCATGGTCAAGCCTATTCCGGTAAGCAAACTCGTAACAGCCTCCTTTATATTGCCAAAATAATTATTATTGGCTCCTTTTTTTGATCGTTCCATTACTTTTTATTTCATAAATCACGAGTCGGTAATTACGCATCATTTTAATATCTGAATATTAATAGATAATGCCTGTTTACTAATCACGTACTCAAATTGCTGACTTCAACTAAGCATTTTGATCTCTTTTTCTCTCCATCATATCATTCCTGTAGCGGTTTGATTCTTTTAGCTGAAACAATTAATGCGAGATCACTGATATTATAATTCTATTTCAAATTAACCAACTGCCTTTTAGAAGTCTTTTGTTCCTTATGATCCCCAACAATTAACCATCGAATCACTCACTAGTAATCAAATCGGTTATTTGCATTTTTTGGCTTCAAATACTAAATCCCTCTTTTTTTAACCCCTAGCTTCTATTCTCTAATTCCTAAACTAAGATCCCATCATTAAAATTCGCACCGCTGCAATCAATAGTAATAAAACCAAGGCTGCAGGCGTCAAATATTTCCAGCAAAGTGACATTAACTGGTCAACCCTCAACCTTGGGTAAGTCCACCTAATGATCATCTGCAACCCTACGAGGCTGAAAGTTTTACTCAACAACCAAAAGAGCCCCCACAAGATAGCCGATAATTCTCCCATTGTTCCACTCGTCCAATCGGCTAGCGGTATACCTGGCAGGTTTGGCAAGGCGGTATTCCAAGCTCCCAGAAAGAGAATAGAACCGAGGAAAGATACAAGTAGCATCATTCCATATTCTGAGAGCATGATCATTGCCCATCTAAAGCCACTATATTCTGTATGAAAACCACCTATCAGTTCACTTTCAGACTCCGGCAAGTCAAAAGGTGCGCGATTACATTCAGCCAAGGATGCAATGAAAAAGATGATGAAAACGGGGATTAATAGCGGCATACGGAAGATATTCCACGTCAAAAACCCTCCTACTCCACTCATATCAAACGGTAAAAACCACATCCCAAACAAATATTGAAACGCTCCACTACCAAAGACCCCTTGTTGCATACTAATTTCCTGCAAGTTGAGCGACTGGGCAAATACAATCACACAGAGTACCGACAAGCCTAGTGGAATTTCATAAGACACGATCTGCGCAATAGCACGCATGGCTCCAAAAAGAGAATACTTACTATTACTGCCCCATCCTGCCATAAGTATACCAATTACATCGAGTGATACTACAGCAAGTAAGAAGAAGACCCCTAAATTGGTAGTCGCTCCACCCCACCCTGGCGCCAGCGGTAAAACGGCAAAGCCTGCAAAGATGGATAAGAAAATCACCAATGGCGCAGTAAGAAAAAGTTTTCTATCTGAAGCACTAGGAATGATGTCTTCTTTTTGAATGAGCTTGAGTAGATCCGCTACTGTTTGCAATAAACCATAATAGCCCGTTTCCATAGGTCCGGTTCGATCTTGGATGAAGCCAGCGATTTTTCGCTCTGCATAAACAGCAAAAACAGTATAAAGGAGTAATAGTGGTAAGAAAAAGAAAAATGTACTCATGAAAACGTGCTAATAAGATGAATAATAGCAACAAACTCAAGCTAGAGTTTGAGCAAAAAGATCGCCTCGTTTTCTAACAACAAAGTGCTGTAAGACAGCTATTTTTAGGCAGAAAGAAAAGAAAGATACTTTTAACTTCCATGATATTGATGTTGCGAGTAATTATGGTTGAGTGATTACAACACAAATATATTGATTAGGTTGGATTGAAGGTGAAAATTTTAGAATAAATTCTAAAATCTTGAACAAAACTTATTCGAAATTAAAAAAACCTGATGCAAGCACCAGGTTATAATATTATTTTCAAATCCCGAAAGCAGCTTTGATTTTATCTACATAATCCAGCTTTTCCCAGGTGAATAGATCTACTACAAGGCGCTTTTCCTCACCATTGGGTGCTTTAAATACTTTTTCTACACCCTCTCTATAGTCTCTCCCCATGTGACCGTAAGCCGCTGTTTCTTCATAAATGGGATTTCTCAGCTTCAAGCGTGTTTCGATCGCATACGGACGCATATCGAAGATACCTTCTATTTTTCTGGCAATCTCTCCATCGGTCATCGATACTTTGGATGTACCATAAGTGTTGACATAAATCGCCATAGGCTCGGCCACACCAATAGCATAAGCTACCTGTACCAAAACTTCATCAGCAATACCTGCTGCTACCATATTTTTTGCAATATGACGAGTAGCATAAGCCGCAGAACGATCTACCTTTGAAGGATCTTTACCGCTGAATGCTCCTCCACCGTGAGCGCCTTTTCCACCATAAGTGTCTACAATTATTTTTCTACCCGTCAGCCCTGTATCACCATGAGGCCCACCAATCACAAACTTACCCGTTGGGTTGATATGGTAAGTGATGCTGTCCGTAAACAAATGCGACAAACTAGCATCCAATGCCTTGATTACCCTAGGTATAAGAATCTCGATCATATCTTTACGGATCCTCTCTAGCATAGCATTCTCCTCATCAAATTCATCATGCTGAGTAGATATTACAATGGTATCGATCCGTACTGGAGCGTTATGATCATCGTACTCAATAGTCACCTGAGCTTTAGCATCAGGACGCAAGTAGGTAATTTCCTTATTTTCTCTTCTTAGAGCGGCAAGCTCTTGTAAAATGGTATGCGAAATTGCCAATGCAAGTGGCATGTAGTTAGACGTCTCCTTGGTAGCGTAACCAAACATCATGCCTTGGTCTCCCGCACCTTGTTCTTCTGGCGTAGCCCTATCTACCCCTTGATTGATATCTGGCGATTGCTCATGAATTGCAGATAAAATACCACATGAGTTGGCGTCAAACATATACTCTCCCTTGGTGTATCCTATCCTTTTGATGACCTCACGCGCTATCTGCTGCACATCAAGGTAAGTATCTGACTTTACCTCACCCGCTAGCACCACTTGCCCTGTGGTCACTAAAGTTTCACAAGCCACTTTCGAGTTTTCATCAAAGGCTAGAAAGTGATCAATCAATGCGTCTGAAATTTGATCTGCAATTTTATCTGGATGTCCCTCCGATACTGATTCGGAAGTAAATAGATATGACATAGGCTATCTTCTTTATTATCGAAAGCAAAGATTTATTATAAACGGAGGCCAAAGTTAATTGAAAAGCTTACCATTCAAAAGCTTTTTAAGCTTAGGAAAGCAAATTGGAAGGCAATTTTATTTGATCGGCATAAAAGTTCATGCGAGTAGAGCTGTCATCGAGTACTTCGATTTTTTCAATCTTATCGAGCGCATGATTATAAAAAGCCTCGACATAAAAATCACCTAAAGCATATAAATTGACCTTATATCCATAGTAGCGAATGGCAGTCACAAACACCCCTTCTTTATAAAGTGTGTTGATTTTCTCGAGTAATGAAAGGGTTTTAAAACTACTTTGCTTCACTAAAATACAATGATCTTTTTTGAAGTGACAAATATCGAAAAAATATAGGATCTTTCAGTAAAGCAAAGATTTTTTTTGAGTTGGGATGAGGATTTAGTTGTGATGAGAAGGCAGTCGCAGTTTATTATATAAAGTCTACGTTTATTTGGCTTTAAGAAAGTGTTGTTTCCCTTACGAATCTATAATCAAAAATATTTGAATGATAATAGCAATACCACCGAGGCTACAGCAAAATAATAAAGCATAAAAAAACCTCACTGAAAGTGAGGTTAAAGATATGGGTGAAAGACGGGATTCGAACCCGCGACCTCTGGATCCACAAACCAGCGCTCTAACCGACTGAGCTACAATCACCGTGTTTTGCGAGTGCAAATGTAGGATAACTTTTTATTTTCGCAAAAGCTTTTTTTATTTTTTTCTATCAAATTTCAATCTCATCCCTCGCTGGCTCATATCAAAGCTTCCACGATCATAAACCATGTGCCCATTTACAAAACTAGAAACGACTTTGTAATCCAAGGGTTCGCCTGAAAAAGGATTCCATCCACATTTATAATAATTCTTTTCATCCGCTGGGTCATAGGGCATTGTTTTCTCTAATAGCACTAAATCAGCATAATAACCCTCTCTGATATATCCCCTCTCCGATATATCAAAGAGAATTGCTGGATTATGACAATATTTTTCTACAATGAGCGCCAGAGGTAATTGACGGCGATCAGCCATTGAAAACAATGCTGGCAATGCATGCTGCACCAACGGACCGCCAGAAGGTGCATTGAGATATTTATTACTTTTCTCTTCTAAGGTATGTGGGGCGTGGTCAGTAGCCAGTATATCGATCCGCCCATCGGCTAGTGCCTTCCATATGGCCTCTCTATCTGTCTTCGTCTTCACCGCAGGGTTCCACTTAATATGACTCCCTTTTCTAGAATAATCTTGATCTGTAAAATACAAATGATGAACACAGGCCTCAGCCGTGATTTTTTTGTCTTTAAGTGGGATGCTGTTATCAAAGAGCTCCGTTTCTATCGCAGTACTGATGTGCAGTACATGCAGTCTTGCATCATGCTTTCTTGCAAGCTCAATTGCCTTAGAAGAGCTTAAATAACAAGCTTCGGCATTTCTGATAATAGGATGCTGTTCAAAAGGGATATCCTCTCCATAGACATCGACAGCTTTTTGGGTGTTGGCACGGATCATCCCTTCATCTTCACAATGTGTTGCAATCAAGGCTGGTGCTTTTGCAAAAATATTTTCTAATACATCAGGATCATCAACGAGCATATTGCCTGTGCTACTCCCTAAAAATAATTTTATGCCGCAGACCTCGCGATAGTCAATGGAAAGTAAATCATCAAGATTATCATTAGTACCTCCCATATAGAAGGAATAATTGGCAGGTGATACTCTGGCAGCCTGAGCGTATTTTTCTTCGAGCAGTTCTTTTGTAGTGCTCTGAGGCACGGTATTGGGCATTTCCATAAAAGAGGTGATACCTCCAGCTACTGCGGCGCGCGATTCCGAGGCAATGTCACCTTTATGTGTGAGGCCTGGCTCACGGAAATGCACTTGATCATCGATAGCTCCTGGAATAAGCATACGACCTTCTGCTTCAATAACCTTAAATCCTGGCTCTACCGAAATAGAATTCGCAATTTTTTCAATTCTTTCTCCCGATATTAATACATCTGCTATAAAAGCCTGATTTTCATTTATTATATTTGCACCTTTAATGATTGTTTTCATATTCGTATTGTGTAGTGGTTGATCGGCTCAAAAATAATTGATCGCCCAAATAAAACATAGTAAAATATGGGATTATGACTGATAGAAGCAGAGGAGACACCTTAGCTTCTCATCCCACACAAGTAAAAACTATGACTCAAGAGCAGAAAGACTTTTCAGACCTTCCCCTCAATAAGCAATTACTCAATGCCTTGATAGAAAACGGGTTTTCGAAACCAACCCCTATACAGAGCAAAGCTATACCCTTGGTTAGTGCGGGTCACGACCTGCTCGGTATCGCCCAAACTGGAACGGGGAAAACAGCGGCTTTCGTATTGCCCTTGCTTATGAAAGTAAAATATGCTCAGGGCAACGACCCTAGAGCTTTAATATTGGCACCCACCCGAGAACTTGCTATTCAAATAGAATCACACGCTCAAAAGCTTGCTATCTATACTGATCTTCGAATTGCATCTATATATGGAGGCAGCGGGACGAAACTTCAAAAGGAAAAATTCGAGAAGGGTGTTGATATCATCATTGCAACACCTGGTAGATTTATGGATTTTTATAGAGAACAAATCTTTATAACCAAGCATATTAAAACGCTGGTTCTCGATGAAGCCGACCGGATGCTAACCATGGGATTTGGTGGACAGATCAAGAAAATTATGGAGATTATCCCATCAAAGCGACAGAATTTACTCTTTTCAGCTACTTTCCCACCGGAAGTAGAGGAGTTATCTCACGACTTTTTAGAGTTTCCTGAGCGCGTAGAAATTGCGCCACAAGCTACTCCATCCGCTATGATTGAGCAGAGAACTTACGAATTACCCAATAGACGGACTAAAATTAACTTTTTACAATACATCCTAGAGAAGGAAGAAGAGTTTTCAAGAGTACTGATTTTCTGTCGTACTAAGAAAAACGCAAGTGATGTTCACCATTTTATAGATAGGAAAATTACCAAAGCCTCCGCAGTGATTCATGGAAATAAGGACCAAAACACGCGTATAAATGCGGTAAATCGCTTTCAAAACGGTGAAGTGCAAGTATTAGTAGCTACTGATGTAGTGGCTAGAGGCATTGATATTCGTGGAGTAAGCCATGTGATTAACTACGACGTGCCTCATTTGAATGAAGACTATGTACACCGGATCGGCAGAACAGGCAGGGCAGATACTGAAGGAGTGGCAATTACATTGGTGATGCCGCAAGAATGGGAGAAAATCGAAGAGATAGAAAGCGTCATCAAGCAGAAAATCCCACGACTGGACTTACCAAGTGAGGTTAATATAGCGCCTACCGAAAAAGAAGAAGCACAAGAGATTGCGCGTATACTCGACTACCAAAAACAAAAAAGAGACCCCAGTTATAAGGGAGCCTTTCATGCTAGAAAAGAAAAAAGTGGCAGCGTACCAAAAGAAAGGAAGCATGCTAGCAAGAATAAAAGTAAAGGCCGTAACAAAAGAGGCAAATAATTGTATATGAACGGAATACAAAAACATTAAAGACAAAAAGAAAAGTTTTTCTATCGTGGGAAACTTTTTACCTCTCTTAACACTTTACATGAGAAGAAAAATGACATTTATCATGTTTGTAAAAATATATTCATTATGAGCAAAGACGATCAAATATTAGAAGACTTTACCAAATCCGAGTACAAGTACGGATTTGAATCCAATATAGAATCCGAAAGCGCGCCTAAAGGCTTAAGTGAAGACATCGTTCGTTTTATTTCTGAAAAGAAAAATGAACCTGAGTGGCTTTTAGAATGGCGCATGAAAGCATACCACCACTGGTTAACCTTGGAGGAGCCCAACTGGCCTAATGTAAATTATCCAAAACCCAACTATCAGGATATCATTTATTATTCTGCACCTAAGAAGAAGAAAATTAATAGCCTTGATGAGGTTGATCCTGAAATCTTAGAAACTTTCAAGAAATTAGGTATTTCTCTAGAAGAGCAAAAGCGATTAACTGGAGTAGCGGTAGATGCAGTAATTGACTCTGTATCAATAGGTACTTCATTCAAAGAGAAATTAGGAGAATTAGGGATTGTGTTTTGTTCTTTTAGCGAGGCAGTGCAGGAGCACCCTGAATTAGTTAAGAAATACTTAGGCTCTGTGGTACCTGCAAGCGATAATTATTTTGCAGCTTTAAATTCCGCAGTATTCAGTGATGGTTCGTTCTGTTATATTCCAAAAGGTGTCAGATGTCCTATGGAACTATCTACCTATTTTAGGATTAATGCGGCCAATACTGGACAGTTCGAAAGAACATTAATTATTGCAGATGACGACTCATACGTGAGCTACTTAGAAGGATGTACTGCCCCTATGAGAGATGAGAATCAGCTCCATGCAGCAGTAGTAGAAATTGTAGCCCATGATAGAGCCGAAGTAAAATACTCTACTGTACAAAATTGGTATCCTGGCGACAAAAATGGTAAAGGAGGGATTTACAATTTCGTTACGAAAAGAGGGATTTGTGCGGGTGATGACTCAAAAATATCTTGGACGCAAGTAGAAACGGGTTCTGCAGTAACGTGGAAATATCCTTCTTGTATCCTGAAAGGGGATCGCTCAATTGGTGAGTTTTATTCTGTTGCTGTAACTAACAATTATCAGCAGGCTGATACAGGTACTAAAATGATTCACATCGGTAGAGATACCAAGAGTAGGATTGTATCTAAGGGTGTATCTGCAGGTAGAAGCCAAAATTCATATCGAGGTTTAGTAGAAATTATGCCAAGAGCGCATAATGCTAGAAATTTCTCTCAGTGCGACTCTCTATTAATGGGCGATAAATGTGGTGCACATACTTTCCCTTATATTGAAGTAAAAAATAAATCAGGTAGGGTCGAGCACGAGGCGACTACTTCTAAAATTGGTGAAGACCAAATATTCTATTGTAATCAGAGAGGAATCGGTGAAGAAGAAGCGGTAGCACTTATCGTAAATGGATATTGTAAAGAAGTGTTGAATCAGTTACCGATGGAATTTGCCGTTGAAGCACAAAAGCTTTTGGCATTAACCTTAGAAGGTAGTGTAGGATAATAAATAATTTTGCTAACATCAGAAATAAAATAATCGAAATCTATCATGCTTAAAATAAATAATCTTCACGCATCCATTGAAGGAAAAGCAATATTAAAAGGGATCAATCTAGAAGTTAAGCCAGGTGAAGTACATGCTATCATGGGCCCTAACGGTTCAGGAAAAAGTACTTTGGCATCAGTTATTGCCGGAAGGGAAGAGTATGAGGTTACTGAGGGTAGTGTTGAGTTTCAAGGTAAGGATCTATTAGATATGGATCCTGAAGAAAGAGCAAGAGAAGGCGTGTTTTTAGCATTTCAATACCCAATTGAAATACCAGGAGTTAGTACTACTAACTTCTTAAAAACAGCTCTCAACGAGGTAAGGAAGCATAGAGGTCAGGATACTTTAGATGCTGTTTCTTTCTTAAAGCTAATGAAAGAGAAAATGAAGCTGGTTGAAATTGATCAAAGCCTATTGAGCCGATCTCTTAACGAAGGCTTCTCTGGTGGTGAAAAGAAGAGAAATGAAATCTTTCAAATGGCCATGCTAGACCCCTCACTTTCAGTTCTTGATGAAACCGATTCAGGACTAGACATTGATGCGTTGAGAATAGTGGCAAACGGTGTAAACATGCTAAAAACACCTGAAAAAGCTACGATTGTAGTAACTCACTACCAACGATTGCTTGACTATATAGTTCCAGACTTTGTTCATGTCCTATACCAAGGTAGAATCGTAAAAACTGGAGGCAAAGAGCTAGCCTTACAGCTAGAGGAAAACGGTTACGATTGGATTAAAGAGGAAGTAGCTAACGCTTAGTTTTAACTTGAAACCGATCTAAAAACATGAATAAGGAATTACAAAATCCTGAAATAGAACAGGATTTCAAAATAGCATTTGATACATTAGAAAAATCGATAGATGCTAACGAAAGTTCAGAACTGCATTTAAAAAGAAAAGCAGCCTTTGATGCATTTTTGAAATTAGCAATACCTCATGCAAAAAACGAGGAATATAAATATACCAATTTCAGAAAAGCCTTGGCAAAAGACTTTTCATTACAGAAACTAAGCTCAAAGTCAGATAAGTTTGAAAAGTCAGACCTTGATCAATTTCCATGTCAGACCTTTGACGCTTATAAGGTAGTATTGGTGAATGGGGTATTGCGTACTGATTTATCATCTTTACCAGAGAATGATAATGCAATCACCATAAAAGGCGTGAAAGCCTCAGGAGAGCAAGTATTTAGCACCTTGCTTGATGAAAATATTATTTCTGAGCCAGATGCGTTTGTCGCATTAAATACAGCCTTTTTACAAGACGGTGTAATTGTAGAAGTAGCAAAGAATCAACAAATCGGTAAGCCTGTAGTGATCTATAGAATAAATACAGGCGATTTCGAGGGGCTACTTACAACTCGTTCACTAGTAAAATTAGAGGAGAGTGCTTCATTAGATGTGATTGAATTTACAGTTAACACAAAAGGAAACGATCGTAAAACCTTTCAAAACCATTTGACTGAAGTAAGGGTAGCTGCCAACGCTCAATTAAGCTACTATAAAGTGCAAGACGAAGGTGAGGCATCTCACTTGGTCGACAATACGGAAGTAGTGCAATATAGAGATAGTGTTGCATCGATTTATACTTTTACATTAGGAGGTAAATTGGTAAGGAACAATCTCAACATCAGCCTAGAAGAAGAGCATATACAGACCAATATGTATGGGCTTTATCCTGTGAAAGATAAGCAGCATGTAGACAATCATACAACTGTAGACCATAAGAAAGCACATTGTGAAAGCAATGAATTATACAAGGGTATCATGGCTGATAAAGCCACAGCTATATTTAATGGAAAAATATATGTGCGGCCACAAGCTCAAAAAACAAATGCCTTTCAGAGTAATAATAATATAGTGCTTTCAGATCATGCTACTATCAATACAAAGCCTCAATTAGAAATTTGGGCTGATGATGTAAAATGTTCACACGGTGCGACTACATCGAGTGTAGACCCTGAGCAAATGTTTTACCTTCAAGCAAGAGGAGTAGGAAAAAGCAGCGCACAAAGAATACTACTTAGAGCCTTTGCAGCCGAAATTTTTGAGAAAGTAAAATTCGAGGAGCTAAGAGAATATTTAGGAAAGAAAATGGACACCTTAATAGGATAAATCACAATGGAGGATACTAGCACACTTATACTTGATATAGACAAAATAAGAAAAGACTTTCCTGTTTTGCACCAACAGGTTAATGGAAAGCCTTTGATTTATTTTGACAACGCAGCGTCAACACAAAAGCCATCCTCCGTGATCTCTGTGATCAAATCTTACTATGAAAATGATAATGCCAATATTCATAGGGGGATTCACACACTAGCCGAGCGAGCTACAGAAGCGTTTGAAGCGAGCAGAAAAACAGTGAGGGATTTTCTTGGAGCTGCATATGAGGAAGAAATTATTTTCACCAAAGGTACAACAGAGTCTATCAATCTTGTAGCATCTTCTTACGGAAGAAACTTCCTTGATCCTGGAGATGAAATTATGATAAGCGCGATGGAGCACCATGCGAATATTGTACCTTGGCAAATGCTTTGTGAAGAGAAAGGTCTAAAGCTTAGAGTGATCAATGTAACTGAAGAAGGAGAAATTGATCTTGCTGACTTTGAGCAACAACTCAATCCTAGAACAAAAATAGTTTCACTTGTTCATGTAAGTAACACTTTAGGTACCATAAACCCAATCAAACACATCATAGACGCATCGAAAAAACAGGGAGCTGTTACTCTTATAGATGGTGCTCAAGCAGTATCACATTTAGAGATCGATGTACAAGAACTGGGATGTGATTTCTATGTTTTTTCAGCTCACAAAATATACGGTCCTACAGGGGCAGGTGTACTTTATGGCAGGAAAGAGCTATTAGAAAAAATGCCACCTTATCAAGGTGGAGGTGAAATGATTGATGAAGTGAGTTTTGAAAAAACTACTTACAACGAATTGCCCTATAAGTTTGAGGCTGGTACACCTAATATTGCGGATGTAATAGCAATGAAAACAGCTATCGACTATATCAACAAATTAGGAAAGAAGAATATAGCTGCATATGAAGATGAACTACTAAAATATGCAACTGAAAAGGTCTCAAAATTAGATAAAGTTACAATCATAGGAAAGGCTAAAAACAAAGTTTCTGTGCTGTCTTTTGTAGTAGCGGGGATGCACCATTTTGATATAGGGCTTATGATGGACGCTAGAGGCCTTGCTGTAAGAACAGGGCATCACTGTACACAGCCGTTGATGAAGCATTTTGGATTGGAAGGAACTGCAAGAGCCTCTTTTGCTTTTTACAACACTAAAGAAGAAATAGATGTTTTTGTCGATTCTTTAACAAAAATCACCCAATTAGCTAAATGAGTACAATCAATCAAATACAAGACGAAATAATAGAAGAGTTCGAAATCTTAGGTGGCGATATGGAAAGTACCATATTTTACATTATGGAACTTGGTAATAAGCTACCGGATATGAATGATGCGGATAAAATTGAAGATAACATCATAAAAGGTTGCCAATCTAAAGTCTGGTTGACTACCAATTTGGATAATGAACATCTAAAATTCAATGCTGATAGTAATACAGAGATTACGAAAGGCCTTATCAGCTTATTGATTAGAGTACTGAACGGTCAAAAGCTAGATGATATTATCAATGCTGATCTTTATTTTATTGATAAAATTGGGATGAAAAGAGTCATTGGTTCTCAAAGATCCAATGGATTTTCAGCAATGATTAAACAAATGAAAATGTATGCGCTAGCCTACAAAGGACAAAAAGAATTGAGAGAAAATTCATAATTATGGAAAATTCAAAAGAACTTAAGGAAAAAGTGGTTGAGGCTATAAAAGAAGTTTACGATCCAGAAATTCCTGTAAATATTTATGAATTGGGCTTGATCTACGAAATCAATGTATTCCCAGTTAACAACGTTTTTGTATTAATGACTTTAACTTCTCCAGCTTGTCCTGCTGCTGAAAGCCTTCCTAGCGAAGTAGAGCAGAATATCAAGAAGATAGAAGGAGTCAATGATGTAAAAGTTGAAATCACTTTTGATCCACCTTACTCACAAGATATGATGAGTGAGGTTGCAAAATTAGAATTAGGGTTTATGTAATTCATACCCGCCTTAATTATCGATAGAAGCCATTATGTTTCTACACCTAAAATTTAATAATATTCATTCATTTAACACTACTAGATATGTATCCTGAAGAATTAGTAGCTCCAATGAGAGCAGATTTAACTGAAGTTGGCTTTCAAGAATTAAAAAGTGCTGAAGATGTAGATAATTTATTGAAAAATCACCAAGGTACAGCAATTGTTGTTATCAATTCAGTATGTGGTTGTGCTGCTGGAGCTGCTAGACCAGGTGTAAAAATGGCAGTAAGTAATTCCGCTAAAAAGCCAGACACGTTAGCTACCGTTTTTGCTGGTGTTGACAAAGAGGCTGTAGCCAAGGCAAGAGAATATACAGCTCCTTACCCACCATCATCACCGTCTATTGCACTTTTCAAAAATGGTGAGCTTGTACACTTTATCGAAAGACATCACATTGAAGGTACACCTGCTGAAATGATATCAAACCATCTTGTTCAAGTCTTTGAAGAGCACTGCTAGTCTATATAACCAGACACAGCAAAACTAATTGATATTACCCCTAGCCATCAGGCTAGGGGTTTTTATTTCCTATTAAAAAAATTTGGTTGCACTTTAAATTTAAAAAATCAACAACCTTTACACACTTTTTAGGACAGTATCTTTTTAATATAAAAGCACGCGTAACTCCAATGATTCACCTAGAGTGTACAGGAATTATTAAAACAACAAAAAAGAGATGCTAGTATTAAAAAAGATAATGATCTTTTAATTCCCCCACCGAATCAGAAATAATTTCTTTTTATTCTTACATCTAGTTCAACTCTCAATAATTTGAGCACACTTCTAATAGAGGACGGATATTATGTTCATCCCTAAAAAGTATTAATCCAAAAACCGTAGCGCGGGAAACATCTCTTCCGCACCTCTTTGATTTTCTAAAACAATATATGTGCATGAATCAAAATCAAATAATTGATAGTCGTCATGCTGTTTATTTGCATTTTCTATCTTACTAATAGAAGAAAAGTCGTCAATAAAATCCTTTCCCTCGCATTTACCTTTGAATCCCTGAATATATAAACCAAAGAGGATTAAAAGAAAGAAAGGAACATAGATGGAAGAAGATCGAGTTAGAAAATAATAATACTTCATAAAAATGAGATTGATTGTTTATGAAGCAATACTAAAAAAAGGACACTAGAATTAAAACACTGATTTATTGAACTATTCTAATCTAATAGCGATGGGTATCATTTAATTAGAATAGGGTATTTCTTGCAAATTCTCACTAGACGACTACACTTACATCGTGAAACTCATGGAAACCATGCAAACGCTCAACAAAATCCATGAAATAATAAATGGTCGATGTTTTATGTTGAAAGATTCAATAGAAAAAAGAAATTAAGAACCATAATATCCATTCCCCTAAATAAATTTTAGTAAATTATAAGGTGAAGGACATTTCTTACATTTACAATGCTGATATATACATTGGCTGGTGTCGGTATAAATAGTCAAAACGAATGGTGAAAATTCATATTTTGAGGTGACTACACAACCTATTTTAAAACAAGAAAGATGAGCTTATCGATTTACCCAATCATAAAGACACATAGGGTTCAGTTATTACTTACAGTAATGGTTAAGTCTATGATTTTACTCATTCTAACGATGACGGCAAGTCACTCTTATGGCCAGTCTGCTAAAATAGATAGCTTAAAAGTTGAATTGAAACAAAGAGTTTCTACAGATTCTCTAGCAGTTGAACTTAGTATAGCAATATCGAGAGCGCTTAACAAAGACCATAAAAATGAAAGCCAAGAACTAAAGTATGCAGATTTAGCCATTACGCACGCTGTAAATAGCAAGGATTCATTGCTGTATGCCAAAGCTCTGGATAATAAAGGAGTCATACTAAGATACAATCAGCGTTATGCTGAGGCTATTCCTCTACACATCAAGGCGTATAATCTCATAAAAGATAAAGATGTAGATGATTATTATAAAATGCGTTTCCCAAATAATGCAGCAGTTTCTTTCCGATATCAACAAGAGTACGGTCAGTCTGTAGCGTATTTTCTTATTGCCCTGAAAATTGCTGAAGAAATCAATGATTTGCGCAATATTGCTATAGCCTCAAACGGAATTGGTAATTCTCTATCTTATATTGAAGGAAGAGAGGATGAATCACTAACCTACTTTGAAGATGCGCTTGCAGCTGAAGAGAAAAGAGGAAATACATTGGGTATGGCAATTAATTATTTATCAATAGCGAACTACTATACAAAAAAGCAACAGTTCAAAACTGCCAAACGATACCTTGATGAACTAATGGTCACCAATGAAAATAGGAATGATATTTTCGGAATTGGCATGACCCATGAATATAAAGGTCATAATCTATTTGAAGAAGGAATCGACTATGTAGCCGCCTTGGGGCATTACGAAAAGGCCTTGAGAATTTTTAAGCAAATCAATAATAGAACCCGCCAAGCTGAAATGTATAGGTCTATAGGCAACGTACATTTTCAACTCAAACAACTCGGCCAAGCAAAACAGAAGCACGAAATATCTTTGGCTATGGCTGAAAGTCTAGATGACAAAGAACTAATCAAAGAAAATGCCTATGCATTGTCAAAAATATATGAGAATAAAAATGAGCACGCAAAGGCGTTACAATATTTAAAAATAGGTCAAGAGTACAAAGACATTATCAATATAGAAGAACAAAATGCAAGAATTACAGGCCTGAAACTAAATTATGATTTTGATAAGAAAGAAAGTGAAATTGCATTACTTAAAAAGGACAAAGTCATAAAAGACGCTGAACTTCTAGCTCAAAGTGAAAGACTAAGACGGCAAAACGCCATAATTGCATTGAGCTTTGTGACCATAGGTGGGGTTATCATTTTATTTATTCTTGCCTATCGAAATATCAGTATAAAGAAAAATGCAAAGATTAAACTCAAAGAAGAGGAGAAGAAAAGAATCCAATCTGAGTATGAGAAGAATTTACTACAGGCTGAAGTTCTAGCTTCTAGGATGCAAATGAATCCACACTTTTTATTTAACTGTCTCAACTCAATTAAATACTTGATACAAAAAGAAGAGGCAGAGAAGGCTATTAAGTACTTGACTACCTTTAGCAGATTCATTAGATCGATATTAGAATCAGGCAAACAAAAACAAATCAGCCTTTTCGAAGAGCTGGAAATTGTTACAAAATACATACTTCTTGAAGAAAATCGCTTTGACGAAAACTTCACTTTCCAACTTGAAAATGAATGTACTGATCAAGAGTCTAAAGAAATCCCCATCCCGCCTCTCCTTTTACAACCGTTTGTGGAAAATGCAATCTGGCATGGTCTGTTACCTGATAACAAGCCAATAAAAAAATTGACTATTAGGGTAAAACAAAAAGATCAATCAAAAGTAAGTATCGAAATTGAAGATAATGGGGTGGGTCGTAAGGAGATAGAAAAAAGTGGATCTAATCTACATAAAAGTATGGGTACAAAAATCACTCAAGACAGAATAGATTTATTTAACCAAACTGGAAATCTGAAAGTACAATTCCAAACCATAGATCTTACAGACCACAATGGAAACAGATCTGGGACCAAAATAATCATAGACTTAATAGGGACAAACGATTATATTGCACGTACAGACAATGAAAATTTAAATCTCGAGATAGCGTAGGATGCATAAACCAATCGTATCATGAAAGTAGCAATTATTGATGATGAAATTCACTGTATAGAAAGTCTAAACTTAGACCTTAGATCTATCGATCCTGAAATACGGGTAGTTTATAAAAGTAATAAACCAACCGAAGCACTTGAGAAGCTCCCCCATTTGGATATTGATTTGCTTTTTTTGGATGTAGAAATGCCTCATCTCAATGGCTTTGAATTATTAGATAATTTGGGCGATGTATCCTTTGCGGTGATCTTCACCACCGCATACAGTCAATATGCAGTACAAGCCTTTAAAAAACAAGCCTTTAGCTACCTTTTGAAGCCGATCGATACAGTAGAGCTTGAGGAAGTCATTGACAATTGGAAGTCTAAATATAATAGTAATAGCGGAGCGATTGAAGGTAGCAAAATCCAAGAGCTGCTCAAAGAATTAAAAGAGGTAGATCACTTTAAAAATAAAATAGCGGTGCCGATTAGTGACGGCTATGAGTTTCTCGAGGTCCAAGAAATCATCTACTGCAAGAGCGAAAATAACTATACTACTATTTACCTCAAGGGTGGCTCTAAGCACCTCATTAGCAAAACCCTGAAAGAAGTAGAGCGAACCTTAGAGAAATACTTGTTTATCAGGATTCATCAATCCTATTTGATTAATCCGAATTGCCTTGTTAAATACAGTAGAAACAATGGCGGTTATGTAAAAATGTGTAATGGTGAGGAACTTCCTGTCAGCAATAAAAAGAAAGAACTCATTACCAATTTCTTTGATGCTGTTAAAAAGCAGATTTAACTCGGATTCTACGACTTGAAAAATAAGTAACGTAAAATAGCTAACTTTTGATTGTAG
>JAFIEW010000044.1 GCA_020832375.1 Cyclobacteriaceae bacterium | reverse complement strand
GTTTAGACTTTATGATTTATTTATCAACAAATTAGCTGTTTTTAAGCAGACCCTAGGTATGTGGAGTGCTCTAATAATAGATCGGACGAAATGCCACCCCGTCTTTGCGGTTAAACTCAATAGCGGGAGCAGGAATTTTAACTAAATTCATTGCGTGCAGTACGCCATTTAAAAATTTATAAGGCGTTTGAATTTTTCTTGTGTCAATATCTATACTCAATAAGTACTGTCTATATCTTTCTATATGTTGAACCGATACACCTCTTATAAAGTCAGGATTCTCAAATTCTCCTAGCATTCCCTCGCCGCTATAGCCTACAGACAGACAAAGCCATTTTGGCCACCGATCCAGATCAAAAAAACTCGCAGGACTGAAAGAAAACCAATAAGTCTGTGCGTTATAGTCTTGTACCAGCTGTGCGCCAAAAGTCCCTCCCAAGGTGCCCGGCCGTAATGCTGCATAAGGGGAAGGGGAAAAGGAGAATTTAGGTAATATTCGTTGTTCACCCCAAGCCAATTGTTGCCCCATGAATAAAGCTGAGCCCGCAGTATTGGCGATCACATCTCCCCAAGAAAAGCCGTAGCCTTCGTATAAACCGTCAAATATTTCGATCGGTAATTGCATTACAAATCCTAAAGGACCACCGAACCAAATAGCTTTTTTTTCACTTACACCCGCCCAGCGCAAGGCCTCGTAACCCCAATAACTTTGGTGATAGGCTACATAACCATGAGCAAATTTGTCCATTTGCAGCCAGCCTGCATTATCGTTATAAAATTGAAAAGGGACCCTCTCCATGTCAGAGTACCATATTTCTGATAAGTACAACAGGCCAGCGGTGTAGCCAACTGCACCTGTACCCACCACGAGTGCAAGCCTTTTATTATTTACCCCTTCAGTAAGAGTAGAGTCTTTCTCCTGCGCCTTGGCAAACTGTCCTGTGCCATTTAAAAGAAGGGAAGCAACGATAAACAAGCAGGTGTCCTTTAAAAATTTCATTTCATTAGGGTATAAAAATTTGATGAATTAAGTTAAAAATCGCTCAAATAAAAAGCAATATCCTCTTTTTCTTCTTCCTACGTGTCATTCATTATCGCTACAATCACCGACTCTAAAATGCATATCGACAAACAATAAATTCCCATTCAAATCTTCAAATATCAAACAATAATTGTAATTTAGCTTGTTGATAAATTACTTTATTAAGATGATGTGATGGCATAGACCTGATCAGATATAAACATATAAAATTGCTTACCGATGAATCGATTGTTTCGAGTATTTTTAGTCTTTTCCTTTCTATTTTCTAGCCTTGCACACTATGCACAAGCGCAAGAAGATGCAGTTTTCTTGATTCGAACTTACAATAAGAAAGGCGGTCAAATCAGTAAAGGTACTGGTTTCTTTTATGGTGCCGAGGGTGAGGGGTATGCCCGCAAGCAACTATTCAATGAGGCTACCTCTGCCGATATCGTTACCATAAGTGGTAGTGAACATGCTATCACAACCATTGTGGCTGAGGATCAATTAAGTGGTTGGGTAAAGTTTAAGGTAGAAGACCCTTCTGGTACAAGCTTTTTAAAAAAGGGGGGTAATGCCAAACAAGGTAGCAATTACAAGGCCATTGGCGCTGAAAACATCACGCAAAATGTAGAAAAGCAAGCTTCATTAAGTGAGCTTAAAGCTGTTGAAGGCTTTGGCACTTCCGCAATTTGGTCGGGTGACTTGGGAGCTGCAGGCCAAGGTGCAGCCGTAGTTGATGGCGATCGCCTTATCGGATTTTTAGTTCGTGGTGCTGTTGCTTCGGGAAGTGCCAACCTAATGGTAGGTGCTGATCGCTTAGAAAAAGGAAACAGCCTCAATCAAAGCCCTGAAGACTATTTCAAGAAAATCAGTGTAAACGATGATTTCCTCAAAGGACTTGGCGCATGGCTTGCAAATGATAAAAATACTGCGGCCTTCAGTTTCGAGGCCTATTCAAAAAAACATGCTGAAGATTATTTGTCAGCTTTACTAGCTGCAGAAGCCTATTTTGAAGCTGACAAGATGAGGCAGGCGGAAGAGTATTATTCTAAAGCTCTCGCTATCAATAGCGGTCTAGCTCAGGCTCGCACCAATAGAGGTGTCGCTAACTTCAAACTGCAAAAATACGATGATGCCATCACTGACCTTAAGCAGGCCATTTCTTCTGGAGCGAGTGATCCACAGTTATTCGCATTTTTGGGTCAGGCACAATTCGAGCGCAAGCAATATAAAGATGCAGCTCCCAATCTTAAAAAAGCCATCGAAGGTGGGGACACTACCGCTGGTTTGCTGGAGAAAAAGGCTACTTCCTTTTTTCTTGCCGAAGATTATGCTGCAGCGGTTGAAGCCTACGAGCAACTGTCGAAATCAGCATCACTTGATGCCTTGGCGTACTTTAGAAAAGGAAGTGCTCATTTCGAACTCAAGCAATGGCAGCAGGCAGCAAACGATTTATCCAAAGCCATTGATCAGCGTCATGAAGTTCAGGCAGCGCTCAAAATGCGTTCTACAGCCTATTTAGAACTTAAGCAGCAGGAAAAGGCTAAGGCAGACCTACAAGCCCTTGTCAAAATGGGTGAGCGAGATCAGGAAATTCTACATGCCTTGGCTGATATCCATTTTGAGCTTGGCGAGTTTAAAGAGGCGGCAGCTACCTACGAACAAGCGGAGCGTGCAGGACTAGCCAATGGTCAATCAAGTTTTAGAAAAGGTAGATCGCATGTAGAACTAGGCGAAAATGGCCGCGCATTGGCATCATTCCAAAAAGCAGAATCTCAAGGTTTTAGTGGGAATGAGCTTTTCTATTTTGCTGGTATGGCGGCTTATCAGGATCAAAAGCTAGACGAGGCCATTCAATATTTGAATCGTGCGCAGTCTGCAGGAAACACAAGCAATGAACTCTATCTCGCCCTTGGTAAATCGCATTATGCCAAAAAGAATTATCAAGAGGCTATTGCAGCATTAAGTAAAGCAGCATCTTCTGCTGCCATACAAGAGATATTAGGTAAAAGCTATATTCAAGTAGGGGATGATACTAAAGCAAAAAAAGCACTTGAAGCCGCCGCATTAGAAAAAGATCTTGATGGCGAATCTTACTTTTTTTTAGGAAAGCTAGAGTCAAAGGCCAATCGACATCAGGAGGCGATTGAGCGCTTAGAACAGGCGCAAAAAGCAGGAGTTCAATCTGCAGAGCTTCTCAGCTTGATGGGTGGGAGTCACTTTGCTTTAGAAAATTATGCCGAGGCCACTCGTAACCTCAGCAATGCGATTAAAGCTGGTGATAGAAGCATGGAAAACAGTCGGATGCTTGGCTTGGCCTTGGTGTGGGATGGCAAATACGCTGAAGGCAGCAAAGAACTTAAAAATGCGCAAAAATTGGGTGCAGATGACTTGAAAGTTGCCGAAGCCCTGGCTTTAAGTGCTTATGAGCAGCAAGATTATAAAACTGCCGCTAGCGCTGCAGCAGCAGCGATTCAAAAAGGTGGAGAGAATAAGCAACTACACCTTATTTATGGAAAATCACTGTTTCGCTCTGGCGATCGTGAGCAAGCAGAAGCACCTCTTTCAGAAGCTATTCGTGCGGGAGTAGCAGACGCTGATGCGTATGAAATGAGAGCGCTAATATTCTCATCTCAAGAAAAACACGAAAAGGCGATAGCGGACTACGATCGAGCAATATCTGGCGGCAATACCGCTGATGACAACTATCTGAATCGAGGACTATCTAAGTTGGCACTCAAGCAATATCAAGCCGCTATCTCGGATTTTGACCGTGTGATCGGTACTAATCCGCAAAATCAGCAGGCTTTCCTTAATCGAGGACTCGCCAAATATGAGTTGAAGGATTATGCAGGTGTTAGTAATGACTTGGATCAAGCCATTAAGCTAGGTTCTCGCGATCAAGAGCTTTTTAAGCTTTTAGCCTACGCTCAGTTTGAGATGAAGCAAATGGATGAAGCTTTCAAAAATATTGATCGTGCGATTAGTTCGGGGGTGAGTGAGGGTAGAGCATACTTCATTAGAGGAAGCTTACAGGCAGCTAAAGAAAACTGGTCAAAGGCGGGAAGTGATATGAACAATGCCATCAAAGAAGGTATAGAAAGTGGGGAGGCTTATTTTGTGCGAGGCTCAGCTTATTTTGAAGGTAAAAAATATGCTGATGCTGTAGCTGACCTTAGCATTGCAGAGCAAAAAGGTATTCAATCTTTAGACCTCTATGAGCGTAGAGGGGTGAGTCACTTTCAAACAGAAGATTTCAGCAAGTCGATAGAAGACCTGAAGCGAGCTCAGAGTATGGGAAGTAAAAATGCTCAAGTTTTGGTGATTTTAGCAAACGCTTATTTTGAAAATGGATCTTATGCAGAAGCGATAGCTACCTACGACCAAGCGGTGAGCTCAGGTGCTAAAAGTCCGCAGCTATTTACCAATAGAGGTCGAGCCAAGCAAGCTAATGGCAATAATGAGGGTGCGCTTGCAGATTTTGGCGAGGCATTAGCACTCGATGCTACTTTCGGATCTGCGCTTCTTTATAGAGGAATGTTACTTTATGGAGAGGGTAAATATGATCGTGCTATCGCTGATTTAGAAAAGGCTACTTCCTCGCCCAATGCTAGTGGGAAAAGTTTCTTGTACCTATCGGTAAGTTATTTAGAAACTGCAAATTATGAAAAAGCATTTGCAGCTGCAAAATCAGCTTTAGGCAAGCGACTCACCGACGAAGAAGGGAAAGCATATTATGTAATGGGAGTGTCACTATTCGAGCAAAAAGATTTCGAAGGTGCACTTGAGAATTTAGATCAGGCACTCGCCAAAGGGGAGAGTAATAAACGAATGCACATAGCAAGAGGTAATGCGGCTTTTAGTCTCAAAAAATATGATAAAGCCAAAGAAAGCTTTACCGAAGCTATTCGATTAGGTGATGATCAGGTGCTTACTTATGCTTTTAGGGGTATCTCTCATTATGAAACACGAGATATGCCAGCTGCAGTACGTGACCTCAATGTTGCCATTGGCAAAGGACTTGAATCTGATATCGTTTTTTACTACAGAGCCAATACTTTTTTCAGATTAGAGGACTACTCTGATGCGATCGCTGACTATACTAGAGCAGAAGAACTTGGCTACAATGATCCAATCCTCTATAACAACCGAGGAAAAGCGAAATACATACTCGGCCGTTCTGATGCCGCTTTGGAAGACTATAACCTCGCCCTAGAGCTTGAGCCTGAATATGTCAGAGCACTTCAAAATAGGGGAGAGCTACTTTTCCAAAAGGAAATGTATGCCAAGAGTATTCCTGATTTTCTATTGCTCATCGATTTGGGCGAAGAGAGCGCTGAAATCCATGGATATTTGGCAGATGCTTTCTATCACACGGAGAAGTATGGAAGAGCCATTGCCTACTATGATAAAATATTGGCTGATGGATCACCTGATGGTGGTTTGTATGCAAAAAGAGCAAGGTGTTATTTAGAGTTGGCTGACTTCCGTGATGCCATTAGTGATTACAATCTCGCCTTAGAAAGAAAAAAAGATAATGGTGATTGGTACGCACAGCGTGCAAAAGCACATGCCTCATTAGGTAATAATCGCGATGCCTTGCAAGATTTATCAGACGCCATTAAGTATGATCCTCAAAATCCGAGTTATTATTTCAATAGAGGTATTTTACGTGCTGATAGAGAAAACCATGACGGCGCCTTGACTGACTTTGATAAAGTGGTAAGCTTACGACCTGATGATGATCAAGCACTCTACTATCGAGCGACCTCAAAAGTCGCTTTGGAGCAGACACGATCTGCCCTTGATGATATGACCGCTGCAATTAGAATAAACAGTGAAGAGTCTATTTATTATAGAGTGAGAGCGAGCATCAAATATCAGCTGGAAGAGAAAGAAGGTGCTTGCGAAGACTGGAAAAAAGCTCAAGATATGGGTGATGGTCGCTCAGGCTTTTATATCAAACAATACTGCAGGTAAAAACAGCAATATTCTAATTAACTATGGTATCGACCGCCTCAAATATCTTATAGAACTTATGAGGTATGGAGGCGGTCATGCTTATTACATTTGCTGAATTCGGATGTGTAAACTTTAGCCGATAAGCATGCAAATAAAGACCCTTTCCCTTTAGCAACTGTTTTTCAGGACAGTAAGTAGCGTCCCCAAGTATAGGGTGGCCAATCCCCGATAAATGTTTTCTGATTTGATGCTTTCTACCCGTTTTCGGCCTTAATTTTAAGAGCGAAAGCTGGGTAAACCTATTCGAATTTACCTTGTCTATCAATTGGAAGTGAGTAACCGCTGGCTTTTCATCGATAGGGGTTTTGATCGTCTCTTTTTTTGGAATATTTTCCCCGATTGCAATAGCGAGATATTCTTTTTCTATTTGACGTTGAGCAAACATTTCTTGAAGTGCTATTAGGCTAGCTCTCGTTTTTCCGATCAATAGAATTCCCGTGGTGGGGTAGTCAAGCCGATGAGCGGGTTGGGGTGCGATGCTGTCACTTTTTGAGCTTGGCTGAAGAATAAATGGCAGCTGCCGAACAATGCTTCTATCTTGATTACCACTCACTGCAATGCCTGCGGGTTTGTTGATGAGCGCAATGTCTTCATCTTCATAGATGACTTCGATATCGATCAGGTACCTCGGTGCTTTTGGTGCTATTGCTGGGATGTTGATGCAAATTGTCTCACCCCCATTCACATAAGTTGAGGTGCTCACAATTTCCCCGTCAATGCTGATAAACTTATTTTTAAGTGCCTTCTTCCAAGCATTTTGGCTTTGGCAGGCGGTGGAGTTTTCTGGGCGCAAGGCTTGAAGCCGCTGTGGTTGGGTTTGAGGAGGAATGAGGTGGTATTCAATCATAATACATGAATAGAAAGAAAGTGTACATCAATAGTACATTGCTTGATCGAGCTTAGCAATCATAGATGAAAGCTTTATACTTCTAGTCGATAAGCTATAAAGACAAATAGCACAATGAAAGTTGATGATGACAAAATTGATCAAGTCACCCCCTCATCCCACGCAAAAGAAAAAACTAGAAGGCTTTTCCTTCGAAGCGAGCATCTTTGATGATATACATCATCTTCTCGTAATCGTCGGAATTGAGCTCGAGAATACCACTTATCTTTACTGGGCTTTCAGTATACTTAATGTCTTTGCTTAAAAAAACTTCAGCCACAGACTCGGGGCCTCCTGTACCGCAAAAAAAACAGGCTGCTATCGGTAATGAGGAGATAATGATGTGATTAGGCTTAAACATACCATCGAAAGGGATGATATATCCCGGAAGGGTGATACGCTTGCCTTCTAATTTCTTAATCTCGTCACCAAAAATAGGCTTATAAACTTCACCATATTCATCGTAGCTAAGTTTATATTTCACCTTTGACAATATTTCCCAAGTGTCGGATGTAAGTACTTCATCTTCATGGCTTTGTCCCCATTGAGCGAAAAGGCTAAGTGGCATAAGGAACAATATAAAGAGGAGGTATTGTATTTTTTTCATGGTATTTATCTCTTATTCAAAGGCAAAGTTACAATAATAACGAAAATATTAAGCAAGAGATTATCCCTTAGTTTTTGATTTATGGGGGAATGAGGAGGTAATAAGCATTACTCTTAGACTTTGCTTACTTAAAGTGATGAGCCTTTCTTAAGAAGTAGGTGGATCTGGTGGATAGCTTTGCGGATAAATATTGATAGGAGGAAGATTTACTAAAAAGCTCAAAATATCACATGGAATTATTCAATTTTGATCACCTTGTGTTTTAAATAGTCCAAATCAATTGATATATTGGAAAGGAAATTGTTTTTATGCTTTAATGATTAAATGATCGACTAAGATGAGTCAGTCCGATTATTTATAAAATGTGAGCTAATGTTTTATTTTAGTAGCTCTATTCTTAGTTGCAAAAAATGCAATCTCTTAAAAAGAATAAGTTCTATTGAATCGTGGTGACGAACTACGATCCAAGATCGAACGAACAAAACATGAGTTTTTTTACAAAAAATATGATAAACTATCCCATCAGTTTTAAATCGGTTTTAGTTGCGTGTATTATTATTTTATTCTCTTTTATAAGTGAGGGTTTTGGACAGTCTGTTGGTGAAAAGAAAATAGCAGAGGCAGAAGCATACGAAAGTCAAGAAAATTGGGCGCGCGCAAGCGGTGCTTACAATGAGGCGGCTTATTATTACTGGGAAAATAGACAGGAAGAACAAGCCTTAACGCTTTTTGGTAAATCATTAGCTCTTAATGAGCGAGTGAACAATCAGCGTGCGATCGGCATTATCCGCAATAATATGGGTACCATTTTGTCTGATCTAGGTCGTTATAATGAGGCAGTTACCGAATTTGAAAAAGCCTTGGCAATAAGGCGACAACAGGGAGATCGGGCAGGTCAAATATCAGTTAGGATTAATATAGGTCTTGCTTACCAACTTGCTCAAAACCCCAAAGCTGGCATCAGTGCTATGGAACCCGCCTTAGATCTCGCCAAAGAGATGAATGATGTGGCATTGATGAAAACATGCTACAGCATCCTTTCTGAGCTTCATCAACAGGCAGGCAATCAAGAAAAGTCATTTGAATATTTTAACATATTTACCAGCTTAGAAAAAAAGTCGCAGCAAGAGCAAATCAGTCGTACACAGCAAGAGGTGAGTTCTGCAAGATCCGAAGCGGCGACTGTAAAAAAAGAGGTTGAGAAGAAAAGTCAGGCTCTCGACAGTGCTACTTTAGCACTGATGGAAGCTGAAAGAGTGGGTAGAGAGCGTGCTATGGAGATATCACTACTCAATAAAGAAAATGAAATTAGAGATTTAGCCATCAAGGAGCAGCAGGCGCGTATTAAAGCCAATAATATCATTACCTATTTCTTGGTTGCCATTGGTTTGATTATATTTTTTGTTGCCATCACGTTTTATTTCAACTTTAAAAAACAGCGTAAAACCAATGAGTTACTTCAATCAAGAAATAAGCAAATAGATTTCCAAAAAGAAAAAATTAAGACTAAAACGAAAGAGCTAGAAAAGCTCTATGACACCATTAGAGATAAAAACGAAAAGATCAATAGTAGCATTAAGTATGCGCAGCGCATACAGGTGGCTGCTATGCCTACCGAGGATACCATCAGTAAAGTGGTGCCTGAGTCTTTTGTCCTTTTCAAGCCTCGTGATGTGGTAAGCGGTGATTTTTATTGGTTAAAAAGCTTAAGACAAGATAATCAAGGTAGGGTACGCAAGTTTGTGATTACAGCTGCCGACTGTACAGGTCACGGTATACCCGGAGCTTTCATGTCACTGATAGGTATTAATCAGTTAGAAAACATCGTGGGAGATGGGGTAACTGAGTCTAATAAAATATTAACCGATTTGCACTTAGGTATCAGAAAAGCACTCAAGCAAGATATTACCGACAACCGAGACGGGATGGATATGGCGCTGTGCACCATAGATTTAGACGAAAGAAAGCTACAGTTTAGTGGTGCGAAAAACCCATTGGTAATGATTACTGGTGGAGAGGTATTAAGTATAAAAGGTGATAAAATGCCTATTGGTGGTAGACAGAAAGAAGCTGAAAGGGTCTTTGAAAAGCACGATATCGAACTCAATGATGATCAAGTGATTTATCTGTTTTCTGATGGCTACCAAGATCAGTTTGGAGGGATGGAAAAAAGAAAGTTTATGGTGAAAAACCTTAGGAATTTTTTACTAGAAATTCATCAAAAACCAATGGAAGAGCAGCACCGACTATTAGAGGATAAATTTGAAAGATGGAGAGGCAATCTGCCGCAAATTGATGACGTCATTATCTTTGGGTTTAGGATTAAACTTCGTTGATCATTAAACTTACTTATTGGTAGATAAACTTACATTCATTAGCCGAGAGTCTTATTGTAATCCGTTTTACAATTCATTCGATTTTCAGATTAACCTGAAGTACCTTTAAAAATTATATAAACTACTCACTATGATTATAAAATTACCCATACGAGCGACAGCTTTTGTTTTCATTTTAAAAGCATTCTTATTGCTTTCTGTGTCAGCAATTGCTCAAGAGCAAGCTCAACCTAAAAAAAAGATCATCACTGATGAAAATGGTCGTATCATCGCCAATGCTGATATTGGCTTATATTTCTTTATGAGCGATAAGGATGATGGTACCGACTTGATCAAGATGATCAGTAAGAAGCATGAAAAGCATGTCAATCCCATGCAAATCGATGGAGATGGCATTCATTTTCTAAAGCACGACGATCTCGATCTTGGATTTGAAGTAGAATTTGAGTTTTATGCTGATGGTATAGCACCAAACTCGACACTAAGCTTTGATAAAGGTAGAATATCAGTGAAAGGAGGTATTCACTATTATCCTAAAGATGTAAAACTAAGCATTGAAAGCCGTGATAATATGTCGGGAGTGGAGAAGATATACTATTCACTCAATGGTGCTAATTACCAAGAGTATGGGCCAAGTATTCAACTAAAAGAGGAAGGTAGCTATGAGCTGAAATATTATGCTACTGACAAAGTGGGGAATGTAGAAGAAGCCAAAAGCATTAAAATCATCGTTGATGGCACCGCACCGACTACAAGCTTGGAAGTAAGTGGTGATCAGTATGAGCAGGTTTTATCACCACGATCAGGATTGATTTTGACAGCCACCGATGAAGTAACCGGTGTGGATAAAATCACTTATCAATTTGGCAATAATCCTTTTCGTAACTATAGCAATGAAATTAAGCTTAGCGGACTAGCTCAAGGTAACTATCGCTTTTCTTATCAGGCGCAAGATGTAGCGGGTAACCAATCGGAGCTAGCAACCTTTGAATTTTATCTTGATAATACCCCACCTATATTAACCACCGATATTTTGGGTGATCAATTTCAAGCTCAAGGACGGTCATTTACTTCAGGTCGATCTAAGATCAAGCTAATGGCTATCGACAATAAAGCGGGTGTGAAAGAAATCATGTATTCCATTAATGAGGGAGAGTTTCAGAAGTATGAAGCACCCTTTTATGTGCCTCGTCGGACAGGTGATGGTATGCTAAAAGTGCAGGCCTATGCCGTTGATAATGTCAACAATCGATCAAGAACCGAAAGCTTAATTAGCGGTGACCGATTGAATAATACTACCTTAGATCTAGTCGGACCTGATATTAGTATCCGTTATTCTGGTAAGCAAATTCGTAAGCAAGACACACTGTTCATCAGTCCTAATACGCAAGTAGTCCTAGCGGCATCAGATCGTGAGTCAGGGGTAAAGGAGATCGTTTATAAGCTATCAGATGAAGATGAAAAAAAGTATAGCAAGCCTTTCGCGTCCACGAACAAAGGCTTGAACCTTTTAAGCGTTACCGCTTTCGATAATGTGGAAAATACCAATGTAAAGGATGACTTTTTCTTTTTAGACAATGAAGGTCCTGAAATTGAAGTCACCTACAGTGTTTCGCCAAATGCTGGCACCGAGGCGACCTATTCTTCTCGACTCAAATTGTACCTTGCCGCTAGCGATGAGCATGTAGGCACAGAATCCATTAGCTACGCCATCAATGGCGGTCAAAAACAAAGCTATCGCGGCGAAATTTCTGGATTTCGTAACGGGAGCGAGATAGAAGTGGAGGTTTTTGCTGTTGACTTTCTCGGCAACGAATCTCGTAAGACCATCGGGTTCAAAATTAAAGACTAACCGCTAACTGGCTTATCAGTTGATTATTTAAAAGTATATTTTTTATTGTGGGATGAGAATATCTTGGGTGCTTATCTATTTAATTTTAAGTTTGCAACCAATATCTACTTTCACGCTTTGGCTATCCGGTTGGAAGTTTATCCAGAAGATCGTTTTTTACTCCTGTAAATTCTTTCTTTAGAATGAGCTAACAATTGATCATTTGATAAAATAGCGGCCTGAATTTGAGATACAGGATGATGGATTACATATAAATGGCTTGGGTAGCATTAATGATTAACTTTTGCAAAATCACTGTAGAAGAGGTTAATTGTGTGCATTATGCTCCTTTGTCGGTGCTTCTGAAATGATATACTATTCAATAACAAATAACCAACTATGACACCTTTGATTGCACCCTCGGTACTTGCTTCTGATTTTGCTAATCTTCAGAAGGAAGTAGAAATGCTTAATAATTCTGAGGCCGATTACATCCATATCGATATTATGGATGGTCGTTTTGTACCTAATATTTCTTTTGGTATTCCTGTCTGTGAGGCTATCCATCGACATGCAAAAAAGCCGTTAGATGTCCACCTTATGATCGAAGAGCCTGAAAAATATGTAGAGGACTTTAAGAAAGCAGGTGCTGATATTATTTCTGTTCATATTGAGGCATGCAAGCATTTGCATAGAAATTTACAGCAGATTAAGCAATTAGACTGCCTTGCAGGGGTGGCCATTAACCCTCATACGCCTGTTAGCACACTAGTAGATGTGCTCGATGATGTAGATTGGGTATGTATGATGTCCGTTAATCCTGGCTTCGGTGGTCAAAAATTCATCGAGAGAACTTATGAAAAGGTAAGGGAATTGCGAAAAATGATCGACGAAAGAGGCTTAAGTACAAAGATTGAAATAGACGGAGGTGTCAATCGTGATAACGCACCCAAGTTGATAGCGGCGGGAGCCCACGTTCTTGTGGCAGGTAGTTTTGTGTTCTCATCCCCCGACCCAAAAAAGACAATTGCAGAGCTAAAAGCGATATAATGAATCAATGGCGAGCGATTTTAGTATTTGGCTCGCCATTTTTATGATCAATGCTTTTTCTTTATGTGGGAATGAGGACACGATCAATTATTTCTTTGAAAAATACCGAATCAGCTCTTAGCACGTTTTTTATTTCTATATTTGCTCATAGCTTGCGGTCTACCAATTGAATGAATAGATATCTTCCACTTTTAGTCTTTTTTTTATTATCGATTACTTTTGCATCAGCTCAAGACCGAGTACTCGATGGCTCGGTAAGCGATCTTTCTGGTAGTGCCGTTGCCAATGCCTTCATTTCCTTTCCTGATTTTCCTGACAAAAACTTTGTAAGCGATTCAGCAGGTTTTTTTACAGCCCGACTACCTTTTATAGCGGATAGCATCGTGATCATGGAGGTTCAGCACATATCATATAGTCGCCTTCAAGTTCCTATTGATTGGTCAGGTAAAAGCCGATTAGAAATAAGCATTGTGCTTACAGAGAATGTTACCGAGCTTGATGATGTAGAAATTGTATCTTTTGATGTGGAAAGCAGGGAGCAGCCAGGCTTATTTAAAATCGATCCGAAGCAAAGCCAATATATGCCGGTGGCATTTGGAGATTTTTCTAATATATTGAGCAGCCTACCCGGTGTAAGTAGCAATAATGAACTAAGCACAGGCTATTCTGTAAGAGGTGGAAACTATGATGAAAACTTGACTTATGTTAACGACATTCCCGTATATCGACCTTTTTTGATCCGAGCGGGTCAGCAAGAAGGCTTAAGCTTTGTCAACCCTGATTTGGCACGTTCGGTAAGTTTTTCTTCTGGTGGCTGGACCCCCGAATTCGGTGATGCGCTTTCGTCGGTGATGAATGTAACTTACAAAAAGCCAGATGATTTCTCTGGTTCTCTTTCTGCCGGTTTGCTGGGAGGAACCTTTCATCTTGAAAGTAGACCCCATGATGGAAAGACCTCAGTTGTAATGGGAAGTAGGCTGAAGTCAGGTGCTTATTTGCTCAATACCTTGGAAACGGAAGGACAATATCTGCCACGCTTCATTGATGCACAGGCTTATATCGAGCATGACCTTTCTAAAAAAGGAAAACCCGCTAAAACAACGACCTTAGGAGCATTGCTATATTATGCACAAAACCGCTATGATGTAAGGCCTGAAACACGTGAAACCAACTTTGGCACCATCAATCAACCCTTTCGACTATTAGTAGCCTTCGATGGCTCAGAACGCATGCAGTTTGATACTTACCAAGGTGGACTAAGGTTTGAGCATCAGTTTTCTAATACTTTCAGGTCCATGGCTACGGCCTCAATGATGTATACGCGTGAGAGTGAGTTTGTTAATGTAGAAGGTGGATATCGGCTATGCGACGTCGATAATGAGCCTGGATCAGCAAGCTTTAATGAATGTGTGAGCATAAGAGGTATAGGGTCTAATTTTCAGTACGCACGCAATGAGCTGCAGGCGCGAATTATTAATTTTGAAAACCGTAACTATTGGACGCCGTCCGATAGGCATGAAATCAGCTTTGGGGTAGGAGCTAGAATCGACCGCTTCGAAGATAGCATTGATGAATTTACATTTGCTGATTCTGCAGGATTTGTAAGAGCTGGCGAAGTACTCTTTTCAAACCTTAATCTCAATACTACCCGTTATTTTGCCTATGTCCAAAACACTTATCGGCCCAATAGAAACCACACCCTTACTTTAGGCCTGCGCATGTTGCATTGGGATTTTAATGGACAGACTGTTGTTAATCCTAGGGTACAATACGCCTATAAACCCGACTGGACAAGGCGGGTAAGTTTTCAAGCTTCAGTGGGTCAATTCTCACAAATGCCTTTTTATAGAGAGTTTCGCTTTCCAAACGGCACGCTCAATGAAAACATCCTTGCACAAGACTCTTGGCACTTCATTACGGGTATGAAATATGATTTTAACATGTGGTCAAGGGAGTTTGTATTTTCTGCCGAGCTGTACTACAAGCATTTAGACAATGTCATTCCTTATGACATCGACAATGTGCGAATCCGCTATTTTGGTGACAATATCGCCGAGGCTTATGCGGTAGGTGCCGACTTTAGGGTAAGTGGGGAGTTTATACCAGGCGCTGAGTCTTGGTTCAGTTTAGGCTTACTACAAACTGAGGAAAACCTAGGTGATGAGCGAGGATTCGTGCCTCGTGCGACCAATCAGCTGATCAATGCAGCCATCTTTTTTCAAGACCACCTACCCAACGATCCGAGTGTAAAAATGAATTTAATGGCCGTTTATGGTAGCGGTTTACCCTTCGGCCCACCTTTTAACCCGCAGTTTCGTAATGCCTTCATTAATCGCCCCTACCGGCGAGTAGATATTGGCTTTTCCAAGATCTTTTCTCTCGAAAACTCTCAAAAGCTTGGTATCAAGCATCTCAACAGCATTTGGCTAGGCCTCGACATCATGAACCTTCTCGGCTCTGACAATCCCATCTCCTTTTTATGGGTAAGCGACTTCAACAACCGACAGTATGGAGTGCCCAATAGCCTTACCCAGCGCTTCTTCAATTTCAGAACGATTGTGCAGTTTTAAATAGTCTTACATTAGAAAGATCAGTGCAACTTTATGGTAAGGTACTGTGATAGTTGAAATTTTGTTCAAATAATAGGATAAAAATGTGCTTTCTATCCACGAGTTACGTAAAAACAGCCAATTGACTTATTTCAAATAGATATTCAATGTTTAGTTCAATCAGATTAGAACCACTTAACTCATGTAAAGCCGATAGAAGCTTTATGTCCAAAATGCCTTAAAAAAATTGGATCAAAAGAATTATTTTTTGCTTAAGATTTGGTATTCACTTACAGAGGGTTTTTAATGTGAAATTAAATTTTTAAGACGACTACACGGTTTTTTTTATGGAATTACTACTTATTGTACTTGGTACTTTTTCCAAACTATCCTTATCTCAGCGACTATTCCAGAATTGATGAATATTAGAATAATAAGTACGAACAAGATAGGAAGCCAAATATTATTTGCCGTATCAATCTTAGCTTCGTGTGGTTTTGTTATCTCATAGATCAGTGGAACAGTATCTCCCTGTTTCCATTTGTTTTTAAACACTCCTCCATCATCATACACTTTATAAACCTTACTGTCTAAGGCCTTGAAATGAATCTCATAAACATTATAACTGTATCCTTGGGTAGGCATTGATGGCCTGCCAGAAATCGGTTTAATACCTTCTTGTCTTGCATGGTGTGTAGCCTTTATTTTACCAGCTGTATGCACTCCATTAATCGACATTGCAACTGTTGGATAGATGTATATTATGGCTATTGTGTTGACAGTTATCAGTATGGCTAAAAAGAAATAGAGTTTCCATCTATCTTTAGTATTCATAATTAAGTCTTTTTTCGGTTAGGTAAGTAAGAAAGTTTTTAATGAAATTCCACCAAAATTACTAGGTAATTATGATAGCAATCATCTTTATTTTGTTTTGTGAAAGAGATTTTATTGAAATAATGTAAATTTATTTTCTGCTTATTTAGAATACATATGTATATTTAATTAATATTATTAACTTAAATAGAAAAAAATGAAAAAAGTACTAACGTTTATTTTGTCTGTATTGCTATTATTTAGCCTTACACCTTCTTTTGCATGTGATGCATCTACATCATCAAAATGTAAGATTAAAACCAAAGATACCACAATAAAAGGCACAGGAGCCACTATTGTGATTCCTATAATTGTAGTGGCTTAATCGAATTATCAAAGGTGGTATGGTTTGGGTGTTTTTTTCGAAAAATAAATTGAAGTTCAAACCACACACCTTTGATTTCACCTAATTTATTTTCTTAAACCTCTTAACTATCTGAATATGCAAAAGCTTTTATTTTTATTCTTGTGTTTTATATGGTTTTCGTGTGATAAAAGTAAAGAAGGAACCCTATATCATATAAAAACACAAGACGGCAAGGTGGAGTGGAACTTTACTCGGACCTTTCCTTTCGAAGTAGAACTGGTCGATCAGCATGATTTCAAAGAAGGACAACTGCTAGAACCAAGAACTTTTGGCGAGCATTGGTATGCTATTGAGCGTAGTAGTTGGTATGTTCATCAATTTGGAGAACAGTCTTTTAATACCCAGAATAAATTTGGGGTGCCAGGGTCTGGTGCTATTGAAGAAACTAATCATTTTTTTCACTATGCTTTCGAAGATAGTCAATACTATCTCTTCGATAATCAGATTAGCACTCTAAAGCAATACACCCTCGACAATCAGCTAGCAGCATATATACGATTTGACTTTTTTGGCAACGCAATGACAAAAGGAGAAGGTAATCACTTTTATTTTATTACCGATACCGACGAAGATGATGACCTAATTTTTGCGAAAATCGCATTTCCCGATCATGAACCAATTGCTACGGATAGCTTGAGTCGTATTCTCAATCAAAATAAAAGTGAGGATTTGGAGATGCTATATGACGCTTATATTCTTCATGGAGATGGTTATATCGTTGTTGCATTTAAAAAATATGGCAGTTTTTTATTATTTGATTCCGATTTGAACCTTAAAGATGAAATAAAAACAATCGATGGGACACCTGCGCCTCGTATGGAAGAGATTTCTGATGGTCAGGGAGATGTTATTTACACTACTAACCCTCCGTTTGAGATTATTTCACATGCGATTATTTTTGAGCAGAAATTGTACCTTTTGAGCATGCTGAGTAAGCAAGACCATCGCTGCATTGATATTTATGACTTGAAAGAAGGAGCCTATGAAGGTTCGATTAGAATTGATGCTTTGGAAGATACGCAATTACCTTTAAGTTTTACCTTCTTGTCTAATGGTGAATTAGTCGTGATTTTTGAAGACATGAGCTTGCGGAAATATCGAGTAAAGCCCCTTTCCAGTTAGGGGCTTCTTCACCTTTCCTTTATTCCACTACAATTCTAATATGGTTCAAAATTGCTCATGCAAACTTGCATTACCTTCACATATCTCCTTATGCGCACAAAAGTCAGCTATTACCCTCATCCCACTAAAAAGCCTCATTGAATACTACATAAAAGCCTGAGGTACCCATGGGGCTGATGCCATAGTCGAATCTCAGATTAACTTTCTTCTCAGTATCAAACTGAAACCTTAAGCCGCCACCATAAGCAAAGCGTAAGTCAAAACTACCAAAATCTGAAAACTGATCGGCTACTTTTCCTGTACTAGCGAATACCGCAGCCCCAATACGCCACCAAATCATCTGTCTAATTTCCGCTTGCAGGCTTAGCGCATGATTATCGGTAAGAAAGCCTTGGTAGTAGCCCCGCATCTTCATATTTCCTCCTAGTTGTGCCATTCTATTGAAAGGAACCTCTTCACCGAAGTTGAATACCGAAAATAAATTGGCTGCAAAGACTGTGTTTTCGAAAAAAGTATGATAGGCGCTGATATCTGCGCTGATAGTAGTGAAAGTATGCGTACTGCCTAAGTTACGGTCGTGGTGCTGAACGAAGACCTCTGCAAAATGACCTGCCATTGGATAATAAACATTGTCTCTTTTATCAGAAATGAGGATACCCCCAAGTCCGAGGGTACGATTATACCTTGCGCCAATCACTTGATCTTGTTGAAATCGTGCGGGTAAGTCGCTGCCATTAAAATCATCATCTTCTATTACATGCCAGCGGTCACCGATAGAGAAGTCTTCGTACCAAAACCGGAAGCCTGCATAAAGTGTAGGGTTAATTTTTTTAGTGTAGTTGGCAAAGGTTCGAAAGAAATGTGTTCTAAAAGCAGTATATTCTTCAGGATCAGAGTCATTGCCTATGCCAAAGAAGTTGTAGGAAAACCGAAAATAGTTAATATCGCCGTAGGTGAAGTTATGGTTATTGTTCCAAAATAACTGGAAGGGCATGAATACCAAGAATTGGTTTTTAGTGGTATGACCTACGGCAGGTTGTATCTGTGAGGGGTTAATGGGTTTTTCGCGCTCAATGTAAAAATTATATAGGGTAGTCACACCATAAACTAGGCCAGCTTCTGGGTTGTAGTATACCATCGGAATGGGGAAGATGGTATTCTTATCGGTCACTGAATCACCTGCAACTTCAGGTGGGTCGATGATCTTTTTTGTCTGCGGTTCTTGAGCGAAGACACCAAAAGAATAGCCTATTAGGATATAAAAAAATAGAGAGACAGTAAAAAAGTGTTGCATCTTTCAAATATAAAAAAAATATGAAAAGATTAGCAAGTAATTATCATCTATAATCCAATACATTTTCATGTCTTACACAGGATTACTATTGGTCAACTGAAAAGAGATTGTTAGTACATTCATTTTTAGAAAAAAGCGAGCCGGAAGGCTCGCTTTTAGCATTTTTAACTGGCTTACTTTTTCAAAAGTTTTTGTACTTTTTCTACGATATGCGCTGCAGAGAGTCCGTATTTTTTCATCAGGTCTGCAGGTTTACCGCTTTCGCCAAAGCTATCTTCGACTGCCACAAAATCCATAGGCGTAGGATGATGCTTTGCCAATACTCGAGCTACGCTTTCACCTAGTCCTCCGTGATATTGGTGTTCCTCGGCAGTGATCACCTTACCGGTTTTCTTAGCAGATGCTAAAATCGCTTCCTCATCTAGTGGCTTGATGGTGTGAATATTGATCACCTCAACAGAAATGCCTTTTTCTCTTAGGATTGCTTCAGCTTCGATTGCCTCCCAAACTAAGTGGCCTGTGGCCAAAATGGTCACATCACTACCTTCTATGAGGTGTAAGGCTTTTCCAATTTCAAACTTTTGGTCTGCAGGGGTGAAGTTAGGAATCGCTGGTCTGCCAAACCTCAAATATACTGGACCTTCGTGATCAGCGATCGCAATGGTAGCAGCTTTGGTCTGGTTGTAGTCACAAGGGTTGATGACTGTCATATGTGGGAGCATCTTCATCATCCCAATATCTTCTAGTATCTGATGCGTAGCACCATCCTCACCTAGTGTTAAGCCTGCGTGGCTCGCACATATTTTTACGTTTTTACCAGAATAGGCAACTGACTGACGGATTTGGTCATAAACCCTTCCGGTAGAAAAGTTAGCAAAAGTACCCGTAAATGGAATCTTACCGCCTATCGTCATTCCAGCTGCAAGGCCAATCATATTGGCTTCAGCGATGCCTACTTGAAAAAAGCGATCAGGGAATTCCTTCTTGAAATCACCCATTTTCAATGAGCCTGTAAGGTCAGCGCAAAGGCCTACCACATTAGGGTTGGTGCGTCCAAGTTCGAGCAATCCTGCTCCAAACCCAGAGCGGGTATCTATTTTATCGGTATAACTAAATTTTACTGACATAATGTTATTGAAATAATTTTACTGAGGTCGTTCGACCGCTTTGGATTTTAAATTCTCTTGATTCTGTGTATTTGCTGCCTAGCACTCGCTGACCACGAAATACAATTTTATAATTACCAGGCTGTAAGGCCTGATTGAAGTTGCGTTGCTCGGGTACATTCATGACCCATTCTTGCGTGCCATCTTGCTTGATCTGATAGATAGCACCAATTCCTAAGGCTGACCCGTTGAAGTTGAGCAAGCCAGGGCCAGGGATGCGAACGGTATTTTCTTGAGATGGCTTCACCTCTACGCTAGAAATGAAAGTGCGGGGCACTGTTAATAGCTCTATGCTGTATTGACCTTGCAGTAGTTTCTCGGTGCCTGGTGCTACCATCTGATGAAGAATTTGTGGTTTACCCCTTTCTCTGATTAGTACTTCTACTGGTCTACCATATTCAGTGTGTCCTGGAAGTTGTACCACGAGCTTTCCCTCTGGAGCTGGAATGCGAATTACATTATGCTCGCCAGGCTTTAATCTCACATTTTTTCTGCCTGTAGCGGGAATAGTGCTCACTTCTATATCGTAATTGATCACTGGATCAACTTCTACAGAGTCCGGCCTCCCATTAGGATAGCGGAAATGAACAAAGTCATATTGTGATACTCCGGTATAGCTGTTTTTCATGATCACTGGCAGGTCTGTGACTCGCTCTCTACCATTTTCATCAAGCAGCTCAATACTTACACTAGATAATTTCAAGCTTGAGCTTATCGCTTCGGTTAAAGCACGACGAAAAGAGCTGATGTCATTGGCTTCATAAAATTTACCGACACACTCAAACTCCTTCTTCCAGCTTTCTTCAGCTCCTACTCCTAAGATGAACGGCTGCAAGTAGACGCCTCTACGCTGCATTTCATAAGAAATTTTACAAGGGTCTCCATCGCAAGACTCTAGTCCGTCGGTGATCAAGATGAGCACATTTCTAAACTTGTCATCCTTCGGAAAGTCCTTCGCCGCTTCTAGCAAGCTATAGGCGATAGGAGTATTCCCCTTTGGATCGAGCGTACGCACCCGTTGAATGATCTGATCATGATTATTAGGAGAAAAGGCTACTTCCAACTTAGAATCCTCGCAATTCCTTTGCCTCGCTGGAAACTGGTGCCCATAGACTCGCAGTGCCAGCTCAAGGTTTTTATCAACCCTCAAACTATCTACCATATCCATGAGGAGTCTTTTTGCTACATTGATACGCAGCTTTCCATCCATCTCCGCGAACATGCTACCAGACGCATCGAAAACAAAGAGTACCCTTGTTTTTTCAGGTGGCGCTTGGCTTGGTCGCTGTTGTGCTTTTAAGAAGTTTGCACCAACAGTGAGAAAGATGAAAAACAATAAAAAGACTCTACTCCTCATGGCTAATAGTCTTTTAAAGTTTCTTCAAGTTGGCCTAAAGCATTTGCTAGCTGCTCATCATTGGGTGCAATACCGTGCCACTTATGGGTTCCTTCCATAAAGTCCACACCAGCACCCATTGCCGTAGTCATTAAGTGCATCACAGGCTTACCTTTGCCACACATGCTTTTCGCTTTTTCTAAAGCTGGGATAAGGCTGTCGAAATCATTACCATTTGAAGTAATAACATCCCAACCAAAAGCTTCCCATTTTGCTTTTAGATCCATTAAGTCCATTACCTCAGTAAGCGGCCCATCAATTTGTTGACCATTGTAGTCTATGGTTGCTATTACATTGTCTATTTTATGATGTGCGGCATACATGGCAGCCTCCCATACTTGGCCTTCTTGCTGCTCGCCATCTCCCATGAGTACATAAACCAATTGATCCTCACCATTTAGTTTTTTGGTTTGAGCAGCTCCGAGGGCTACACTCAGTCCTTGACCCAATGAGCCAGAGGCGATACGGATACCTTCTAAGCCTTCTTCTGTGGCTGGGTGACCTTGTAAGCGTGAGTTGATATGACGGAAAGTTGCCAATTCCTTTACTTCGAAATAGCCCCTTCTAGCCAAAGTACTGTACCATACAGGCGAAATATGTCCATTGGATAAAAAGAAAAGATCTTCACCCTTGCCATCCATAGCAAATGGAAGTTTTAGATCCATTTGGTGGAAGTAAAGAGCGGTAAAGAACTCCGTGCATCCTAGTGATCCGCCAGGGTGACCTGACTGCACGGCATGTACCATTCTTAAAATATCTCTTCTGACTTGAGATGCGATTTGTTTTAACTCAGCTGTTGATTTTTTGTCTGCCATTATTTTATTATCTGATTCGTGTGATCTTTTGTCTTTACCTTGCCAATGACTTCACTTATTTTGCCTTCTTCATCGATGACAAAGGTAGTCCGAACGGTGCCCATATAGGTCTTTCCGTACATTTTCTTCTCCGCCCATGTTCCATATAGTTCATGTACCGCTTTGTCTTCATCAGCAATTAATCGAAAAGGAAGGTTTTGCTTTTCAATAAATTTTCGATGTGATTTTGAACTATCAGTGCTGACTCCTAATACTTCATAACCTTCAGCCTGCAATTGATCATAATGATCACGTAAATTGCATGCCTGGGCCGTACAGCCTGGGGTATTGTCTTTCGGGTAGAAATACAAAATTACCTTTTTACCTCTGTAGTCCGATAGCTTAAACATCTCATCGTCCTGATCTCTAGCGGTGAAATCAGGAGCTACATCTCCTACTTCTAAACTCATAGCGATAGTGTTTTATTGGTTGGTTTTACTTTTTTACAATAATAAAAAAAACCGAAGGTATCTTCGGCTTTTACGCATTATATTTTTCTCTCATATACTTTTACATTACCCACCTTATCAGTTACACGAAGCTTCAAATCTCCTCTAAAACGATCACTGGGATTTCTTTTTTCTGACCAGATCATTCGAGTCTTATAGTCGTAATTCATCAGCACCCATTCCCCGTCAATATATAAATTATAGGTATTTATGCCACTCAAGTCATCATCAATGCGAAACCTCAAACTATTTTCGCTGACTGTTAGCGGTACAATAGTAGGAGGTACGGTATCAGGAAGTAAAACGAACCTTCCAAAGCTTCTTGTACTTAAGCGAAAATGATTGCCTTGCCATTCGCCACCTTTATAAGTCTTTCTGCCGTAAGCCCCAATCCTGTAGGCACGAGTTCTACTTTTTTGTGTATATAATTGGCTTGGCTTCAGTAATATGCTGATATTTTTTTTCAATGGAACCACATCTTTATGAATGATGAATTCCTCTCGGTTCATGCTACCCCTGCTATCATAGTTGGTCACCATATAGAGGGTGTCATATAGTGCATCAGCGGGGAAACTAATATCAAAATGCTCCGAGTACCATGTAAATGCTCGGCAGCAAGGAATCATTGCTGAAATAGTAGGCTTAATGGTTTTATCACCAACTACTATTCTCTCAGGTACTCCTCTTTCAAGCCCCCAAAGATATACCGCATGATCGCCAACCAAGTAGGCTGGCGGTAGCTGATACCTCATGCGATTAGCGCTAACACTTGCCACTGTTGTATTTGCTTCTGGTTTTACCCAAAACTTTAACACCTTATCTTTAAGTTGATAGTCTACCTCAGATATTTCTTCAAAACTACCCTCTACTCGAGGAGCTGGTAAGGTGCCTTTAAGCTGAAAATTAACCTTGCTCTCATTTTCATAAACGTCTGATAATTTGATAGATATTCCTTTGGTTCGGTCATCATATACTTCTATAATCCCTCCGTTTTCATCTTGGGTATAAAAGGATAAGCGATTGTTAGGACTGGTGTAGAGCCTCACAAATTTCCCTCCACCACTAGCGTCTACTGAATAGTTGGTGTGGATCAAAATATCACGGGTATAAGCAAAAGGCACCACATCGATATAAGTGCTAAATTTTAATTCATCATCAGCCCGCATTTCTATGAGTGGCACACCATTTCGATTGGGGGCGCCATCTAGCATATCGTAAGCCTTAATTTCTATTCCTATCCTTCCAAAAACCTCAATCTCCTGAGGGATGTAATAGCCGTCTTTGCCTTTATACAAATAAAATTCCTGCCTTCGGTGCTGATGATTTACTCTCGACTCCTTACATAGAGGTACCAAAGCGATTTTTTGTACCTGAGGGGGGATGTTATCTACAATTTCTTTAAAATTATAGTTAAGAGGATTGAGTGCATGTTGATTGCGGTCTCTAATTTCAAAGTGCAGATGAGGACCTCCACTACTACCGCTGTTACCACTGAGAGCAATAACTTCACCTTTTTTTACCTGAAATTGATTACGCTCTGGAAAAAGCTCAATTTCGAAGGTCTTATTTTTATACTGCTGCTCTCGTATCCAGTCGCCAAGTTCGCCAGTCACCTTTTGCAGGTGGGCATAAACCGTCGTTTCTCCATTAGGATGCTGTATATAAAGGCAGTTGCCATAGCCACTCGTTGAGAATTTTATCCGGCTGATATAGCCATCTGCCGCCGCATGAACGTCCAATCCTTCTCGTTGCTCAGTCTTAATGTCAATACCGCCATGAAAGTGCGCACCTCGCAATTCCCCCATGGTGCCTGCAAGGTAATTTCGCTGCCCCGGCTTGATAGGAAATTGGTAATAGTTGCTTTGCGATGAGGCATGGAAGCTCACTAGGATGAACATTCCAAGTAAAAAAATAAAAAATCGAGTTTTATTTAACATGAAAATCAAGTATCAATTCATCTTCTAAAAAACATTCCAAATGATCGCCTATTGCAACCTTTCCAACTCCTGCTGGTGTGCCTGTAAATATTAAATCACCCTTTTTGAGTGTGAAATATTGACTCACATGCGCAATCAATTCATTGAAGCCAAACATCATCTGATGGGTATTGCCTCGCTGCCTCTCCTCACCATTTACTAGCAAATGAAAGTTTAAGTTATCTAAATTATATTTTTCTTTAGCGTGGAATGAGGACACAGGGGCAGATCCATTGAAGGCTTTAGCTTTCTCCCATGGAAGTCCCTTGCTTTTTAGCTTGCTTTGCAAGTCGCGCGCCGTGAAGTCAATTCCCAGACCTATTTCGCTGAAATATTTGGGTGCAAATTGGGGCTCGATGAACTTCCCTTCTCGATCTATTTTGAGCACTACTTCAAGCTCATGGTGGATGTCTTCACTAAAGCTCGGATGAAAGAAAGGTGCATTATTACGCAAGAGGGCGGTATCCGGCTTCAAAAATACTACCGGCTCATCGGGGCGCTCATTTTTAAGCTCAGCCACATGATCCGCATAGTTACGACCAATCGCTATGATTTTCACAAATGTGTAGGTTTTTAAGTGATTCTTTTTGAGGCTATGCCTATTTTGACTGCAATTTAGGGATTTTTTGGCTCATTTGATAGTAGACGTACAATTTGTATGTCGTAAATGACTGCTTTTTTAAATACAGACTGCCTCTAAAATAGCTTTGAAGACGATGTAAAAGGCTATCAATGGTTTTACCCAGTTATTGGCTTGTATTTTTTTGGTTATTTGTACGCTATAATGTCTATTTTCTAGCTTATAACAGATGAGATGTTCAATAGGTTAAATAAGACAAGTATCTAGTTTGTGTAGACAAATTCTACTTTGTCATCGTTTGATTTCACTCTTAGTGACTCAATGCTATACTAAAAATATATTCAAAAATATTCATAAAAACTTTAATGTTACCATTTCTTTCACTACATTTGAATATGTTTCAAATAAAATCATACAACTATGAAAAAAATTAGACTAAATTTTTTAGTTTTGTTTTGTTTTGTTTTTGACTTCTTGTAGCGATGAAGAAATTGATCTTGTCGCAGATCAAGAGGTAATTCAAAACATGTATCAAAACAGATTAGCATTCTCCACTAAGGAGGAGCTAGAAAACAAATTGGCTGCATTGCGTGAGCCCGAAGGCTTAGAGAGTCACCTCAAACAGAGTGAAGCTACTGGTTTCAAGCCATTTTTAGAATCCAAGAAAAATGACCTTTATCACCGAGTGGTCGATCGATCAGCCAGAGCTGCCTACCCTGATGATGAGGAGCTCGTTTCTGACCCATTTTTCGCAAGTTTATTAGACGAAAATGGAGAAATGATGATTGGGCAAATAGTTTTTAGAACAAGCATACATGGGGTCTTTTTTTATAATCCCGGTTTAGAAGCTGAAGTTGACCAAATAGAGCAAGAATTAGGAGAAACTACCAATATGAATGCAAGATCCGTGAGTTTAAGCTTGGACGAAGGAATTGTTTTTTATAGTCATGCTGAAATAGGTAATTTAGGACCACCTGTTATGGAAATTACACCTCCACCGTCATCAGGAGGGGGAGGTAATGCAGGTGGTAGTAACAACCCTCCCCCACCAGTTTGCGAAAGATCTTCATTTTTTAGTAGCAATTTTCCGGTCACGGCAGAGGAAAATAAGCCTAACTGGTATATTGGTGATAGAGTTAATGTTAGATACACAGAAGGGAGTAGACGTCATCGACTGCGCTACTTCAGAGAAAATTGGGTGATTTATCAATCAGCTGGTTATAATATTACCAATTTGAGAAGAAGTGCTGGTATCTGGAATAGAAGTAGGGCTGATTATAATGAACTCTATGTAAAGGGTGTAATAAAATTCAAATTTTCTGGTGTTCCTGATGTGCTACTTGAATATAGCTCAGATATGACTGATAGAACACTTATTTATTGTGGGGGCACCAATTCCATGAGAATAACATTTCCTTTAGAACATTTTGTTCAAATCTTTAGTCTAATACCTCCTTTAACTGATCCGGACAAATGGGAAAAGTATAAACCTTTAAAAAGTTGGGAAACGATCTCAGTTTTTGGTGAATCTTTTACGGTAAGCAATGACGGTCAAATGAAAAGCCGGCTTCAAGTTAGAATTGACTAAACAGAATATGAAATACTTGTATTTAACAATTTTGCTGGGGCTGTATTTTACAGCTCCAGCTCAAAATACTAGCGATAGTACAGAAATAGAACCAACTTACTTCAAATTGAGAGGATTTTCATTTGGTCTGACGAGTCAGTCAGCATGGAATAATGACATATCTAACTATGATGTTTACAATCCCGCAGCCTATGAATTAGCATCAGTCTTTACCAATACAGATACGAGATCCTATCCAGGACTAAATTTCGAGTTATTTTTCGAAATGCGGCCGAGTGTAGGACTAAATACTATTTTTAACCTATATCTTGGAAGTTATGGTCAAACCGTTAATTCAAATCTTTATTCGCCCCATTTTTATGGGTATAGGTTTGGACATTTTCAGTTTAGTCCGACCATATACAGAAATATAGCACTTTCTAATAAATTGATCTTACAAGTAAAAGGGGGGCTATCTTTTAATTTCCACAGATTCTATTCATTTGTATTGGGTGTACCGATGGTAGGTTCACTTCCTGGAGGTTTTTCAGACTCAGATTTTAACAAAAATTCTTCCTCATTAAGAGTTTTACCTGCCTTTGGCACTTCTTTGTTGT